>NZ_JAENRY010000436.1 GCF_016612545.1 Streptomyces sp. MBT65
AAAAGCGGGCGGCCCAACGGTCACTTCGAAACGAACGCGACGAAATCACCCCAAACGGGAGCGGAGAGGGCCGGCTCCATACTCAGCTTGGAAGCAACCCCAGCCACTCTGAGTGACCTGAATCAAGAGACCGCAGCCCCTCCCAACTTCACCGTTCTGCTGTCCCCCACGCCCCGGGGCGCCCGCCTCGCCCGGCTGCTCGCCACGGAGCAACTCCGTTCCTGGGACGTGCCGTTGTGTACGTCGTCGCCGGAACGCTCCGTATCGAGGTGTCGGACCCCGGGGGGATCGGCTGCCGCGGCTTCAACTCGGGGAGCCCGATGGCGAGTCGGGGCGGGGGCTGCTGCTCGTGGATGCGCTCGCGGACCGGTGGGGTGTCGCTCCGGGGCCGCATCCGCGCAAGACCGTCTGGGCCGAGGTCAGGGTGTGAGGAGGGTGGGGTCCGTCCCGAGTGCGACGTCTTTCGTCGGCTCGACCGCCGCCGTGCGGCCCGGGGCCGTGTGGTACTTCCAGTACAGGTTCGTGTGGGCGATGACCTGGTCCGGCGGCGGCGCGCCCCAACGGCTCAGGTCCGACGTGGTGTGGGCGTCGCCGACGAGCGTCACGTCGTAGCCACGGACGAACGCGCCGTGGAGCGTGGAGCGGATGCAGGCATCGGTGGATGCGCCGGTCACCACCAGGCGTCCGACCCCGGCCTCGGCGAGTACCTGTTCCAAGGACGTGTCCTCGAAGGAGTCGGGGTAGGTCTTGGGGACGAGGGGTTCCTGGTCGCGGCGGGTCAGTTCGGGGACGTACTCCCAGGCCTCGCTGCCGATCGGCACGTTCTCGTCGGAGTGCTGGATCCAGACGACCGGGACGCCTTCCTCGCGGGCCCTGTCGACGAGCGCGGCGATGTTGGCGACGACCGCGTCACGCTCGTACGCGTCCGCCACGACGCCGACCTGGACGTCGATCAGGAGGAGTGCGGTGTTGGGGCGTTCTGTGAGTGTGGTCATGCTGAACACGCTAGTTCGGCCCACTGACATCCGCTCGGCCCACGACCGACGCGATCTGCCGCGCCACCCGAACTCGGTGACGCGGCAGATCAGTTGCCCGGTGCCTCAGTGCCTCGCGGCAGCCGCCTCAGGCCCGGACCAACTCCCGGTCCTCGTCGGGATCCGAGTTCTCGGCGTCGAGGTCGCGCAGGCCCTCGCCCTCGACGTCCACGTTGGGCAGGATCCGGTTCAGCCACTGCGGCAGCCACCACGCCCGCTTGCCGAGCAGTGCCAGCACCGCGGGGACGATCGCCATGCGGACGACGAACGCGTCGAAGAAGACCGCGACCGCCAGGCCGAAGCCGATCATCTTGACCATGGACTCGCTGGAGGTGATGAAGCCCGCGAAGACCGCCATCATGATGACCGCCGCGGCGGTGACGACCCGGGCGCCGTGCTTGAATCCGGTGACGACGGCCTGGCTGGGCTTCTCGCCGTGGACGTACGCCTCGCGCATGCGGGTCACGAGGAACACCTCGTAGTCCATCGCCAGGCCGAAGACCACACCCACCAGGAAGATCGGCATCATCGACATGATCGGGCCGGTCTCCTCGACGCCGATCAGGCCCGACAGCCAGCCCCACTGGAAGACCGCGACGACCGCGCCGAGCGAGGCGAGCACGCTGAGCAGGAAGCCGAGGGCCGCCTTCAGGGGGACCAGGATCGAGCGGAAGACCACGATCAGGAGCAGGAACGCCAGTCCGACCACCAGGGCCAGGTACGGGATCAGGGCGTCGTTGAGCTTCTGGGAGAAGTCGATGTTCATCGCCGTGGTGCCGGTGACCAGCACCTGCGCGTCCGTGTCGGCCTTGATGCCGGCGCCCTCGCCGCGGATGGAGTGCACCAGGTCCTCGGTGGTCACCGACGACGGCTTGGAGTCGGGCACGACGGTGATCGTCGCGGTGTCCCCGGCCTTGTTGAAGACCGCCAGGCTGACCGAGACCACGTCGTCGAGGGTCTTGATCTTGTCGGTCACCGTGGTGGCCGCCGCCTTGGGCGCGTCGCTGTTCTTGGCGTCCACGACGATCATCAGCGGGCCGTTGAAGCCGGGACCGAAGCCCTCCGCGAGGAGGTCGTAGGCCCGTCGCTGGGTGGTGGACGTCGGCTGCGAGCTGTCGTCGGGCAGGCCCAGCTGGAGCTGGCTGGCCGGCAGCGCGATCGCGCCGAGACCGAGCACGCTGAGGATCAGGACCGCCGCGGGACGCCGTACGACGAAGCTCGCCCAGCGGGTGCCCATGTTCGGGCGGGCCGCCTTGGCCGCTTCCTTCGCGCTGCCGCCGCCCAGCCACTTGGCCTTCTCGCCGGTGGGCCTGATCCTGCGGCCCGCGTAGCCGAGCAGCGCCGGGATCATGGTCAGCGCGATGAGCACCGCGACCACGACCGTGCCCGCCGCCGCGACGCCCATCTTGGTGAGCATCGGGACGTTGACGACCGCGAGTCCTGCCAGCGCGATGACGACCGTGAGGCCGGCGAAGACCACCGCCGAGCCTGCGGTGCCCACGGCCCTGCCCGCCGCCTCCTCGCGTTCGCGGCCCTCGGCCAGCTCGGCGCGGTAGCGGGAGACGATGAACAGCGCGTAGTCGATGCCGACGGCGAGGCCGATCATCAACGCCAGCGTCGAGGTCGTCGAGCCCAGGTCCAGCGTCTTCGCGAGGACCGTGATCGTCGAGACGCCGATCCCCACCCCGATGATCGCCGTCAGCAGCGGCAGGCCGGCCGAGACCAGTGAGCCGAGGGTGATGAGGAGGACCACGGCGGCCAGCGCGATGCCGATGATCTCGCCGACGCCCATCTCCGCGGCGGCCTGGAGCGCGTCACCGCCGACGTCCACG
The DNA here is from genome assembly GCF_016612545.1 of Streptomyces sp. MBT65. Taxonomy (GTDB): domain Bacteria; phylum Actinomycetota; class Actinomycetes; order Streptomycetales; family Streptomycetaceae; genus Streptomyces. Next base: position 2,867 of record NZ_JAENRY010000436.1, read on the forward strand.
GTCAGCCCGGTGGCCCGGGCCTGGGCCGCGGTGTCCTCCAGCGCGTCCTTGCTGGAGTCCTTGAGTTCCATGCCGGCGACGTCGTACTTCACCGAGGTGTAGGCGACCGTCCCGTCCTTGCTCACGGCGTTCGTGGTGAACGGGTCGGAGACGGAGACGACTTCGGAGCCGTCGGTCAGCTCCTTCACCGTCTTCTCGACGGTCGCCCTGTTGGCGGCGTCGGTCATCTTCTCGCCGCTCGGCGCCTTGAAGACGACGCGCGCGGTGGCGCCGTCCGAACTGGAGCCGGGGAAGCGCTGGTCGAGGAGGTCGAAGGCCTTCTGGGCCTCGGTCCCGGGTATGGAGAAGGAGGTGGAGCCCGCTGCGGGCGCGCTGGCCGCGCCGACTCCCGCGAGGGTCAGCAGGGCGATCCAGATGAGGGCGACGAAGTGGCGTCGCCTGAAGGCGAGACGGCCGACTTTGTAGAGGAACGTGGCCACGAGGGCGTACTCCCGGTCAGGTCGTGGGGTTCTTCGGGGCAGGGGTGATCAGCCGGTTGGGGACACGGGTGATCGGCCCGACGACGTGAGCGGTTACGTCAGGTGGGCGTGCTGGGTGGTGCGGGGTGTGTCAGGTGGTGGGTGCGCCCAGTGCGGGGAGCACCACGGCGTCGATGTACGACAGCAGGAAGGCCTGGGTGGGCGGCTGCTCGTCGATCATGGTGCGGGCGGCGAACCCGCCGATCATCATGTGCACGATGTACTCGATCGCCGGGTTGTCGGCACGGATCTCACCCCGGTCGATCGCCCGCCGGAGCATCGTCTGGAACTCCGCCATCTCGGGTTCGACGAGGTGTTCCCGGAACGCCTTGAGGAGGTCCGGGTTGCCGTGCATCGCCATGGCCAGGCCCCGCATCAGCGCGGAGTTCTGCTCCATCTCGCAGTCGTCCGACCGCATCGTGAGGGCGTGGAAGTCCCCTCTGAGCGAGCCGGTGTCGACCGTGGCGGCCGATGTGCCGGGCTTGTTGTGCCGCACCGCCTTGGCCACCAGCTCGGCCTTGCCGCCCCACTGGCGGTAGAGCGTCGCCTTGCTGGACTTGGTGCGGGCCGCTACGGCGTCCATGGTCAGGGCGTCGTAGCCGACTTCGCGGAGCAGGTCGAGCACGGCCGAGTACAGCTCGGCCTCGCGCTCGGGTGTGATGCGACTGCGACGCGCCGTTGCGACTTCAGTCATGCGACTCACCTTCCCAGCTCCGAACGACACGGTTTCGTACATGACGAATGTAGCGCACCTCTCTACGAAACGAAACCGTTTCGTACGTGTGCTGGGTCACCCGTCTCACAGGTACCGGTGAATTTTCATAAGTTGCTCCGGTCCGTCCCCCGGAAAAGCATAGGGAGGTGAGCTATCTGCGCCTGCCGCACCTCAACGGCGACCTCCTGAGTTTCGTGGCCGAGGACGACCTCTGGCTGGCCCCGCTCGACGGCAGGGGCCGCGCCTGGCGGCTCACCGTCGACCGTACGAAGGTCGGCCACCCCCGTTTCTCGCCCGACGGCCGCCACATCGCGTACACGACCTGGCGCAGTCTGGTGCCGGAGATCCATCTGGCGCCGGTCGAGGGCGGTCCCGGCCGCCGGCTGACGTACTGGGGCAGCCCGGACACCCAGGTCTGCGGCTGGACCCCGGACGGCGACATCCTCGCCGTGGCCTCGCACGGGGAGCCGTTCTCCTATTTCACCTGGGCCCACAAGGTCCCCACCGACGGCGACCCCGGCGGCCGGCTCCCCTGGGGCCCGGTCTCCGACATCCAGCTCGCCGACCTCGGCGGCGAACAGCAGACCCTCCTCCTGACCGGCACCCCACCGCACGAACCGGCCGCCTGGAAGCGCTACCGCGGCGGCGCGATGGGCCGCCTCTGGCTGCACGGCCGCCGCCTGCTGGCCGACCTCGAAGGCCACCTCCACTCCCCGATGTTCGTCGACGGCCGCATCGCCTTCCTCTCCGACCACGAGGGCATCGGCAACCTCTACTCCTGTTCCCACGACGGCTCCGACCTCCGCCGCCACACCGACCACGACGCCTTCTACGCCCGGCACGCGGCGAGCGACGGCACCCGGGTCGTCTACCAGTGCGCCGGTGACCTGTGGATCGTCGACGACCTGTCCCCCGCCTCGGTCCCGCGCAAGCTGGAGGTCCGGCTGAGCGGTCCGCGCGCGGGCCGCTCAGCCGGACCTCCAGCTTG
>NZ_JAENRY010000437.1 GCF_016612545.1 Streptomyces sp. MBT65
CCGCAGGCTCACCGCCCCCGCCCACCGCCGTCCCCCAACTCCCGCAACGCCTCGTCCGTCAGCCGGTACACCGTCCACTCGTCCTGGGGCCGGGCGCCCAGCGCTTCGTAGAAGTCGATCGCGGGGCGGTTCCAGTTGAGGACGGACCACTCCAGGCGTTCGTAGCCGCGGTCGACGCAGATGCGGGCGAGGGTGGTGAGGAGGGATCTGCCGTGGCCGGAGCCGCGGGCGGTGGGGCGGACGTAGAGGTCCTCCAGGTAGATGCCGTGGACGCCGCGCCAGGTCGAGAAGTTGAGGAACCACAGGGCGAAGCCGACCGGTTCGCCGGTGGTGTCGTCGGTGGCGATGTGGGCGTAGGCGCCGGGGTGTTGGCCGAAGAGGGCCTCGTGGAGCTGTTCCGGGGTGGCCCTCGCTGCCTCGGGTTCCTTTTCGTAGGCGGCGAGTTCGCGGATCAGGGCGTGGATGACGGGGATGTCGGTGGGGGTCGCGGTGCGGATCATGCGGAGAGGGTAGAAGACGGGCTCGGGTCCGTGTCCCGCTCGGCGGGTTCGCGGCGGGGGAGCAGGAGGGGGCTCGCCAGGAGCAGGACCCCCGCGAGCGCGATCGCCGTGCGCGGAGTCGTGGCCGCCGCGACCAGCCCCCACGCGGCCGTCAGTGCCGCGATCGCCGCGCTGGTGCTGACCGACCATGCCGTGAGGGTGCGGGCGATCCGGTCGGGGGCGGTGTCGGTGAGCCGGGCGGTGGCCAGCAGCGGGTTGAAGACGCCGATGCAGGTGACCATGCCCAGTTGGACGGCGGTGACGAGGAGCATGCCGGGGACGCCGGGGCGGACGAACGCCAGGCCGATCGGCCAGCACGCGCGCAGCACCCCGGAGGTGAGCAGCACCCTGCGCTGTCCGAACCGGGTCGCGAGCGGGCGGGCGAGGCGTGAGCCGACGAAGCCGCCGACGCCGGAGGAGGCCGCGAGCGCGAGGGCGTACTGCCAGGGCGCGAAGCCGAGGCGACCCAGCAGGAGTACGGCGAGCAACGGCTCGGACGCCATGATCAGGCCGTTGACCATCATCGCGTTGAGGAGCAGCGGGCGCAGGGTGGGGTGGGCGAGGAGGTAGCGCCAGCCGTCGAGCAGATCGCCGGCGCGCAGGCGCGGTGCGCCGCTGCGTTCGGGGCGGGGTTCCGTGCCGCCGATGGCACGGATGCCGAGGGCCGAGAGCAGATAGCTCGTGGCATCGGCGATGACGGTCGTCACCGGGCCGAACAGCCCGATCGCGGCCCCGCCGAGCGGGGGGCCGAGCATGGTCGAGGTCCAGGTCGTGGACTCGAAGCGGGCGTTCGCGACGAGCAGGTCCTCGGGCGGGAGGAGCGACTTCAGGAAGGCCCCGCTCGCCGCGTTGAACGCGATGTTCGCGGCGGCGACGACCACGGAGACCACGAGGAGCTGGGCGAAGGTGAGCCAGTCGAGCGCGTACGCGACGGGGACGCTCAGCAGGGCCGCGAACCGGGTCAGGTCCATGGCGATCATCACCGGCCGCTTACGGCGGAACTCCACCCACGGGCCGAGCGGCACCGCGAGCAGCGAGCCCACGGCCCGCCCCGAGGCGGCCAGCACCGCGACCTGGGTCGGGCCGGAGTGCAGCACGATGATCGCGAGCACGGAGAACGCGCCGAACCCGAGCCCGGTGCCGTACGAACTGACCGCGAACGCCGCCCACAACCACCCGAAGCGACGCCCCAGCGCCCGTCTGCCCACCCGCACTCCCCCTGCCGAACCACCTCGTGCTGACCCCGGGATCCAACCGAGCGGCACCCCCGCCGGTCAAACAACCGACCCACCACACAACCACAACCAACAGTTGTATCTGCTGGTGGAAGAGGATTGTCAGTGGGCGCCAGTAGGGTCGCAGGCGTGGATCTCGACGCTGTGCGCACCTTCGTGGCCATCGTGGACGCGGGCCGCTTCCAGGATGCCGCCACGGAGTTGTCGATCACCCAGCAGGCCGTCTCCAAGCGGATCGCCGCGCTGGAGCGCGCCGTAGGAGTGCGGCTGTTCGCCCGCACCCCGCGCGGGGCGGAACCGACGGTCGACGGCCGGGCGTTCCTGCCGCACGCCCGCGAACTGCTGCGTGCCGAGGCACGGGCGTACGCCTCCGTCCGCCCCGGCCACCGCGCCCTCCGCGTCGACGTGATCGGCCGCGGCCTCGCCCCGGCCGCGCTGCTGCGCGACTTCCACCGCGCCCACCCCGAGACCGAGCTGGACGTCGTGACCCTCTTCGACGCCGACGCGGCGGTGGACGCCATCCGCTCCGGCACGGTCGACGCGTCCTTCCGCGCGGTCACCGGGACGGGCCGGCGGCTCCCCGGTGACATCGAGGTCAGCCGCGCCTTCGACGAGCCGGTTCAGCTGCTCACCGGGCCGGGCCACGTATGCGCCGCCGCCCGCACGCTCACCCCTGCCGATCTCGTCGGGCATCGGATCTGGATGCCCGGGCTTGTCGCCGGTACCGAGTGGGCCGCGTACTACGACGCGCTCGCCGCCGCGTTCGGGCTCACCATCGAGTCCTCCGGGCCCGACTTCGGTGTGGAGCCGTTGCTGGACACCATCGCGGGGTCCCGGTCGCTGGCGACCCTTGTCGGTGAGCAGACCCGGCTGGTCTGGCCCGCCGGCCACGACCTGCGTCGTATCGGCATACGCAGTCCGACCCCGGTCTATCCGCACTCCCTGGTCAGCCACCGCGACAACCACCACCCCGGACTCGCCGCCCTCCGCGACCACCTCGACTCGATACGCCCCGACCCCTCCGACGGAGGGATCTGGACACCGGCGTGGGCATGAAGGGCCCGATCTCGTCCGTCATCGCGGCGCACCGCCAACGGATTTCGTAGGGGGAGGCCACCGCCCCGCCCGGAATGTCGATCCCGCCCCGAACCCCGCCCGCGTGCGTGAATCGGCTCATGCGAATCACCCGGGGCCTCCACAAGGTGTGGGCGTACGTCCGCAGGGCCCCCGGCACCTACGTCTGGCTGGGGATCCTCTTCGTCACCACGGTCGCCGTGCACCACATGTCGCCGGAGTTCGAGCAGGAGTTCCTGCGGCAGCGGTCCACCAACATCCACGAGTTGTCGAACAACCCGGTACGCGTGCTGTTCGCGAGCGCGATGTGGATGGACGGAGGCCGCTGGCTGCCGTACGCCGCGCTGTACACGGTGTTCCACGCGCAGGCGGAGCGCTGGCTCGGTACGGCGCGGTGGCTGATGGTGTGCGTGGCCGCGCATGTGCTGGCGACGCTGATCAGCGAGGGCGCGCTGCTGTGGGCGATCAAGCGGGACATGGCACCCCGGTCGGCCGTCGACACCCTTGACATCGGGGTGAGTTACGCGCTGGCCGGGGTGGTCGGCGTCCTCGCGTACCGGATCGCGCCGCCCTGGCGGTACCCGTATCTGCTGATCGTCCTCGCGGTCTACGGGGTGCCGCTGGAGACCCACCGCACCTTCACCGATCTCGGGCATTTCACCTCCGTCCTGATCGGCCTGGCGTGTTATCCGCTGGTCAGAGGCTGCGGAAAAGCATGGAATCCGAAGGAGACAGTGGCCGCCCTCAGGGGTTAGCGTCCCGGTATGAGCAGTTCGGCAAGCGGTGTCGTGAACGGTGGCGTCTCCTTCTGGTACGCGGACGACGGCCTCCCGGCCCGCCGCGAACCCCTCGCGGGTGACGCGACCGCCGACGTCGTGATCGTCGGCGGCGGCTACACGGGACTGTGGACCGCGTACTACCTGAAGAAGGCGGCCCCCTCCCTCCAAGTCACCGTCCTGGAGCAGAAGTTCTGCGGCTACGGCGCCTCGGGCCGCAACGGCGGCTGGCTCTACAACGGCATCGCGGGCCGCGACCGGTACGCGAAACTCCACGGCAAGGAAGCCGCCGTACGCCTCCAGCAGGCCATGAACGACACCGTCGCCGAGGTCATCAAGGTCGCCGACGACGAGGGTGTCGAGGCGGACATCCATCGCGGTGGCGTCCTCGAAGTCGCCTGTACGCCCGCCCAGTTGGCGCGGCTGAAGGCCTTCCACGAGCACGAGCTGTCGTACGGCGAGAGCGACCGCGAGCTGTACGGCGCGCGCGGGACCGCCGAGCGGATCCGGGTCGCGGACGCGGTCGGTTCGACGTGGACGCCGCACGGCGCGCGACTGCATCCGGTGAAGCTGGTGAAGGGACTCGCGGCCGCGGCGGAGGCCCTGGGGGTGGTCATCCACGAGTCCACACCCGTCACCGAGATCCGGCCCCGGCACGCGGTCACGCCGTACGGCACCGTCCGCGCGCCCTACGTCCTGCGCTGTACCGAGGGTTTCACCGCCAGCCTCAAGGGCCAGCGGCGGACCTGGCTGCCCATGAACTCCTCGATGATCGCGACCGAACCGCTGACCGACGAGCAGTGGGAGTCGGTCGGTTGGAGCGGTCTGGAGACCCTCGGCGACATGGCGCACGCCTACATGTACGCGCAGCGCACCGCGGACGGCCGCATCGCGCTGGGCGGGCGCGGGGTGCCGTACCGCTTCGGGTCGCGGACCGACAACGACGGGCGCACGCAGCCGGCGACGGTCGAGGCGCTGCGAGAGATCCTCGTCCGCTTCTTCCCCTCGCTCGCCGGGCTGCGGATCGAGCACGCCTGGTCGGGTGTCCTCGGGGTGCCGCGCGACTGGTGCGCGACGGTGACCCTGGACCGTTCGACGGGTCTCGGATGGGCGGGCGGTTACGTCGGCTCGGGGGTCGCGACCACCAACCTCGCCGGGCGGACGCTGCGCGATCTGGTCCAACTGGACTCCGGCCAGGCGGGGCCGACCGACCTCACCACCCTCCCGTGGGTCGACCACAAGGTGCGCAAGTGGGAGCCGGAGCCGTTCCGTTGGCTGGGCGTGCAGGGGATGTACGCCACCTACCGCGCGGCGGACCGGCGTGAACTGACCGGGCACGGTGCGGAGTCGTCGCGGCTGGTGCGGGTGGCGGACCGGGTCGCGGGACGGCATTGAGGGGGACGGCACTGAGCGGGACGGCACTGAGGCAGGCGCCAGAGGTTGTCCACAGGGGTTGGGCGCCGAGGCATCGGTAGTTGTCCACCCTCTGAGGGAAGCCCCGCTTGCCTTGGCGCCGAGCGTCCCTCACGTCACCGACTCCGCCTCCGCCTCCGTCACCGGCGCCCCCGCCGCAGCCCCGTGCTTCGGTGCCCGAGCCGTCACCATCAGCCCCGCGACCAGCCCCGCCAGCAGCATCACGGCGACGGCCCACCAGATGGCGACCGTGTACCCGTGCACGATGCCCTTGCTGGTGATCAGCGCCTTCTCGGCCGGGTTGCGCAGATGGGCGGCGATATAGGCCGTACTGCTGGTGGTGGCGATCGTGTTGAGAAGGGCCGTACCGATCGAACCGCCCACCTGCTGCGCGGTGTTGACGGTCGCGGAGGTCACGCCCGAGTCGCGCGGGGCGACCCCGGCGGTGGCGGTGGCGAACACCGGCATGAAGATCAGGCCCATGCCGAGGCCCATCAGCAGCAGCCCCGGCAGGAGTTCGGTGGCGTAGTCCGACTCGACGGTCAGCCGGGTGAAGAAGGACATGCCGCCCGCCGCGAGGAGCGCGCCCGGCACCATCAGGGTGCGCGGCGGCACATGGTGCATCAGCCGGGCCGAGATCTGCGTCGAGCCGATGATGATCGCGACCGTGAGCGGCAGGAAGGCCATGCCGGTCTTCACGGGCGAGTAGCCGAGGATGACCTGGAGGTAGTAGGTCAGGAACAGGAACATGCCGAACATGCCGATCACGGCGAGGCCCATGGTGAGGAAGCAGCCGGCCCGGTTGCGCTCCTTGACGATGTGCAGGGGGAGGAGCGGGCTGGGCGCCCGGTTCTGCCACCACACGAAGGCCACGAGCAGCACGACACCGGCCGCGAACAGGCCGAGCACCAGCGAGTCCGTCCAGCCGCGCGGCTCCGCCTCGCTGAACCCGTAGACGATCGCGACGAGCCCGCCGCAGCCCAGCAGCACACCCGGCACGTCGAGCCGGGCGCCCGTGTGGCCGGGCCGGTCGTGCAGCAGGGCGAACGCGCCGAAGACGGCGATGACCGCGATGGGGATGTTGACGTACAGACACCAGCGCCAGTTCAGGTACTCGGTGAGCAGCCCGCCCGCGATGAAGCCGATCGCCGAACCGCTGCCCGCGAGCGCGCCGTAGATCCCGAAGGCCTTTCCGCGCTCCTTCGGGTCGGTGAACGTCGTCGTCAGCAGGGACAGCGCGGAGGGGGCGAGGACGGCGGCGAAGACGCCCTGGAGGGCGCGGGCGCCGAAGAGCATCCCGGAGGTGGTGGCCGCGCCGCCGAGTGCGGAGGCACCGGCGAACCCGATCAGCCCGATGACGAAGGTCCGCTTGCGGCCCACCAGGTCGGCGATCCGCCCGCCGAGCAGCAGCAGCCCGCCGAAGGCGAGGGTGTACGCGGTGATGACCCACTGCCGGTTGCCGTCGGACATGCCCAGGTCGCGCTGTGCGGAGGGGAGCGCGATGTTCACGATCGTCGCGTCGAGGACGACCATCAACTGCGCGAGAGCGATGATCACCAGCCCCCACCAGCGGCGGGGATCGGGGCCGTCGGCCGTCGTCGCGGTTTCACCTGTTCGGGTGACGCTCATCTGGTCAGAAGACCATGAATCGGTACGGATCGCATCCGCGGGGACGGTGGGTTCGCCGTGCTTGCTCCGGCCGCGTCCGCTCATGGCTCCAGCACCACCTTCCCGGTCGTCCCCCGCGTCTCCAGCGCCCGGTGCGCGTCCGCCGCCCCGGCCAGCGGAAACCGCCGTACGGCCGGCACGAGCCGCCCCGCCGCGGCCTCGGCGAGCGCGCGCAACTCCAGCGTCCGGACCGGACTGGGCCCGCCGGCCCTCCGCATCATCACGGGCCCGAGCACCTGCTCGGACACCCCTTCGAGGGCATACGGCTCCCCGCTCGACCACCCGAAGACGACATGCCGCCCACCGTCCCCGAGCAGCCCGACGGCCGCCCGCGCCACCTCGCCGCCCACCCCGTCGAACACGAGGGTCGCGTGCCGCCCGCCGAGCCGGGCCCGCACCTTCCCCGGCCACGCCGGATCCGTGTAGTCGACGGCGAGATCGGCGCCGTTCGCGCGCACGAGGGCGACTTTCTCGGCCCCGCCCGCGAGCCCGACGACCGTGGCACCGGCGTGCCGGGCGTACTGCACGAGCAGGGTCCCGAGCCCACCCGCGGCCGCCGGCACGACGACCACGGAGTCCGCGCCCAGCTCGCAGAACTGCACGATCCCCATCGCGGTACGCCCCGTCCCGATCATCGCGACGGCCTGCGCGAAGTCGAGGTTCGCCGGGATCTCGTGCACGCGGTCGACATCGACCACGGCCAACTCGGCGTACCCGCCCGGCGCGAACCCGAGATGCGCGACCACCCGCTTCCCGAGCCACAGCCCCGCGACCCCGTCGCCGAGCGACTCGACGACACCGGCGACCTCGCGGCCGGGGATGGTGGGCAGCGCGGGCAACTCGGGCAACGGACCCCGCTCGCCCTTCCGCAGCACGGTGTCGAGCAGATGGACCCCGGCGGCCGCGACGGCGATACGGACCTGGCCGGGGGCGGGGGAGGGGTCGGCGACGGTCGTCTCGTAGGAGAGGTTCTCGGCGGGGCCGAAGGCGTGCAGTCGTATGGCATGCATGGCCTCACCCTTCAACCTCAAGCGTGCTTGAGGTCAAGTGCCCGCCAGGTGGGCCGGAGGCCCGGTGTCGCCAGCGCCAGCGACACCGCGGTCAGGGCGCTGTTGAAGGACACCTCGGAGAGCACACCGGGCGCCGCGACCTGGTCGCCCGCGAGATAGACACCGTCCCCGCGATCGATGGCGGGCCGGTCCCGCCAACTGCTGCCGGGCAGATCCACCGCTCCGGTACGACCGCTCGCGAGCCCCGCCCGCCGCCAGACCACCCGCTCCCGCCAGCCCCGGAACCCCAGGTCGAGCAGTTCCTCGGCCCGGGCGACACCGTCGGCCTTCGTCTCGTACGGCGCGATCGGGACCTGCGCCTGGAGGAGCTGCTCACCGGCCGGAGCGAGCGAACGGTCCCGCGCGCCGGACCACTCGACCCACCCCGGCGCGTCGAGATCGCAGACGACGAAGGGATCGCCCCGGCGGGTGCGGAGCGCCAGATCGAGGAGGGCCGTACGCCCGCTCGTCCACGTCAGGGAGTCGTCGCCGAGGAGACGGCGGGCGGCGTCGAGGGAGGTGGCGACGACGACGGGCGTGTCCCTGGGCACGGTGTCGACCCGGGACAAGGTCTCGACGCGCACGCCCAGTTGCCAGGCCCGGGCGGCCATCCGGTCGACGACGGTCGCCCAGCCACCGCGCGGCCGCCGCGCCTCGGCCGGCACCCGGACGGCCCGCAGCAGCCGCTCCCGCACGAAGGCGGCGGACAGGGCGCCGGGGTCGTGGTGGAAGAGGACACCGGTGGCCCGGTGCGCGGCGGCCCGGGCGGCTTCCTCGCCGCCGACACCGGTCGCCCAGGTCATGAAGTCGACGTCCACAGGCGCCTGTTGACGAACACAGCGATGGATCAGTCGCAGCATCGGCAGGGGCGGCGTCCGGCGCAGGACCCCGTGCTGCCGCAGCCGGAACCGCCCCGGGGCGGCCACAGGAACCGGCGCGAGCGCCCCGAGCAGCCCGCGCCGCCGCAGCCAGGCCCAGTGCGGCCCGCGACTGTGGAGGACGTGCGGACCGTCGTTCGTCCGTAACGGCCCCTCGGCGGTCCGCACGTCCTCCACAGTCGCGGGCCGCACTGGGCCTGGCTGCGGCGGCGTTCGNCCGGTACGGCCCCTCGGCGGTCCGCGCCCGCCCGCCGAGCGTGTGATGGGCCTCGTACACGGTGACCTCGGCGCCCGCCTCGGCCGCGGCGATCGCGGCGGTGAGCCCGGCGAGGCCGCCGCCGATGACGGTGATGCGGTGCATGGGGGTCTCCCTCGCGGGTGGCGTCCGAGTGCGGGGTGGCGTCCGGGCGTGGGTGCGCCCTTCTCTCAGTACGACGATTCGAGGGGCGGGAATGTGACGTCGGCGGGGAGGCGGATTGCGTCTGTGCAGGTCAGGGGAGTGCCCGGGGGATTGTCAGTGGCGGGGTGCAGGATGGGGTCATGGCGAGGAGAGCGACGGGCGGCACGGGTAGGACGAGCGCAACGGGTGGGGCAGGGAGGACGGGCGGGGTCAAGGGGGCGCGGCGGCCGGAGGTGCGGTTGCCGCCTCTGGAGGCGTACGCCGGTGGGGA
>NZ_JAENRY010000438.1 GCF_016612545.1 Streptomyces sp. MBT65
GGGCGCGCTCCCGCAACCCCTGGTCCTTGCTACCCCTGCTCCCGCGCAGGCCTCGGCCAACTGTCCAGCAACTGCTCGTCCGTCAGCGCCGACGTCCCCTCCGGCGGCGACCCCGCCAACCCGAACCCCACCATCAGCACCTCCGCGTAGCGGCGCCAGGCGCCCGGTGCCACCTCGTTCGTGCGGTCGGCGACGGCGCCGATCATGTACAGGAAGGCGTATACGTCGGCGCTGGCGAAGTCCTCGCGGACCGCGCCCGCCGAGGCCGTCTTCGTCCCGGCGAAGGACGGCACCGACGAGGACGCGGGCTGGCTCGTGTCGCTCGTCTCGGATGACGACGGCGCGGCGGGGGAGTTGCTCGTCCTCGTCCTCGACGCCTCGGACCTCTCCGTGCGTCTGCCGGATCACACCGCCAGGTGATCGGCGAAGAAGCCGCTCAGCTTCTCCACGGCGGGCGTGACGTACTCGTCCCTGTCATAGAGATCGCGTCGTGGCAGGCATGCTGCCGTCGTGGCAGGCATGCTGGCCGCCGCCTCCGCGGTACGGGCCGCGGAGGCGGCGGCCAGCATGCCTGCCACGACGGCCGGGTCCTGGGCGCCGTCCGCACCGAGCCGGAACTGCCGTGACATGTCTACGGCGCTGACCGTGCCCACGGCCCGGATCCGCGGGTCGGTCGCGGTCGCCGCCAGGGCGTATCCGCCGGAGGCGCAGATGCCCAGCGCCCCGATCCGGCCGGGATCGACCTCGTCACGCGTGCCGAGGAAGGAGACCGCGGCCTTGAGATCCTCGACCCGCTGCCCCGGATCCTCCAGACCGCGCGGCTCACCCGCGCTCTCGCCCTGATACGCGGCGTCGAAGGCGAGCGTGACGAACCCGCGCTCGGCCAGCAGGCGGGCATACAGCCCGGAGGCCTGTTCCTTCACCCCGGTGCCGGGATGCCCGACCACGATCGCGGGATACGGGGACCCAGGCCTGCTCTCCCCGTCCGGGATGTACAGATGACCGGCGAGCTTCAGGCCCGCGCTGGGGAAGGTGACGTCGATACGCATGGGGATGCACTCCAGTCGGAGGTGAGAGAAGCCGTTCTACGGCCGTGCCCCCACCGTCGCCCCACCCCACCCGGCGCCACCAGGGACGGCTCTGCCTATGCGGTTCTGTACCAGGCACGCGCGCGCCGACCCGACGACACTGGACGCATGGCAGACCGTGACGCGTCGTCCCCCTCCGGCTCCTCCGGCCCTTCCGGTCCTTCCGGCAACGAACTGGGCGACTTCCTGCGCGCCCGCCGCGCGGACCGCGACCCGCACCGGGCGGGCTTCCCCGACGACGGCCGACTGCGCCGCGTGCCGGGACTGCGCCGGGAGGAACTGGCCCACCTCGCGCATGTGAGCGTCGACTACATCGTCCGCCTGGAGCAGGGCCGCACCCGCCGTGGCTCCCGCGCCGTCCTGGACGCCCTGGCCGACGCGCTCCAGCTCGCCCCGGACGAGCGCGCCTACCTCTTCACGCTGGCCGAAGTCGCGCCGGGCGCCTCCGCCCGGCCGCCCGTACGACGCGAAGTCGCCCCGCGGCTAAGGCAGTTGCTGGACACCATGTACGACGTCCCGGCGATGGTGCTGCACCGGGGCATGGACGTCCTAGCCTGGAACCGCGCGGCCGGCGCCCTCCTCACCGACTTCGGCGCGCTGCCTCCGGCCGAGCGCAACCTGATCCGGCTCACCTTCCTCGACGCCGACTTCCGTGCCCTGTACGCCGATTGGCCCCGGGCCGCCCGCGAGTGCGTCGCCGTGCTGCGCATGGAGGCGGGCCGTACTCCGCACGACCCCGCGCTGACCGCTCTGATCGGTGAACTCGCCGACCGCGACCCGGACTTCCGCACCTGGTGGGCCGAGCACCAGGTGCGGGGACCGCGGCAACTCACCAAGACGTACGTCCATCCGGTCGTCGGTGAACTCACCCTCGACGTCCAGCAGTTCACCGTCGACACGCACCCGGAGCAGTTCCTCGTCGCGTACACGGCCGCACCGGACTCGGCCTCGTCCGAGGCGCTGCGGTTCCTGCTCCAGTGGGCGGACGGGCCCACCGGCGTTCAGGCGCACGGGAGTTGACGCACGCGTTCTCCTCGCCCCGGACGGCTCACCGGCCGACCGGTGCGCCCGCCACCGCCGAACTGCCGGGCAGCGGCGTACGAGCGGGCCGCTGCGCCAACACGTCGAGGATGTTGTCCACCGCCAGGTCGACCATCGCGGCCCGGGTCGCCTCGGTCGCCGACCCGATGTGGGGGAGCGTGATGACGTTCGGCTCGGCCACCAGCGGGGACAACTCCGTTCCCATCGGCTCCCGTTCGAAGACATCGAGCCCGGCGGAGTGCAGCCGCCCCTCACGGACGGCGTCCAACAAGGCCTCTTCGTCCACGACCCCGCCGCGCGAGGTGCTGACCAGCGTGGCCGTGGGCTTCATCGCCGCCAGCTCGCGGGCCGAGATGAGATGGCGGGTCTCCTCGGTGAGCGGCACATGCAGCGACACGATGTCGGAGTCGGCCAGCAGCGCGGCCAGGCCCACCGAGGTCGACAGGTCGTCGTCCGGGGCGTACGGGTCGTGGTGGATCACGCGCATCCCGAAACCCTGGGCCCGGCGGGCCACCGCGCGGCCGATCTGGCCGTAGCCGACCAGGCCGAGGGTGGCTCCATGGACGTCCAGGCCGAGGTAGTCGTGCATCCGGAACAGTCCCCAGGAACCGTCCGCGAGGCTCGCCCCGGCCGCTCCGACACGGCGGCGGGCGGCGAGGATCAGCGCGAAGGTGAGGTCGGCGGTGGTCTCCGCGAGGACGCGGGGCGTGTGCGTGACGACGATGCCGCGCTCGGCGGCGGCAGCGCGGTCCACGTTGTCGAAGCCCATGCTGGCCAGCGCGATCACACGCAGCGAGGGGCCCGCCGCGTCCATCAGGGCGGCGTCCACGAGGTCGTTGCCGAGGGCCAGTACACCGCTCACCCCGGGGGCGAGGGCGGCGAGTTCGGCGGGACCGGGCTTGCCGGTGCCGGGCCAGGACACCGGCTCCGCCGCTTCGGACAGCCGGCCCAGACCGTTGCCGGGCAGGGTTCCACGGGTGACGAGGACACGCTTTTCCATCTGCTTCTCCAGTGACGAGCCATGCTTTGCCGGCCAGGCGGATCAATTCGATCGACGCTAGTCGGGGCGGTCACCGGAAACAAATAGCGGATTCCTCTGACGCTATTGGGCTTCCTTATTCTTCGCGGTGTCGATTCTTGTCGGTGTCGATCAGTTCCAGGAACAGATCGTGCACGGCCAGCGCGGGCTCCGAGAGCGGCTGATTGTCCGAGGTCACCACGGACAGCTTGACGGTGATGACGGGTGCCACGATCCGCCGCACGGACAGCGTGCGGAGATCGAGAATGGCGCGCGCCGCCGACCAGGGCAGGACCGTCGAGCCGACGCCCGCGTCCACCGCGTTGACGAGTGTCAACGCGGACTCGACCTCGCCCACCACGTTCAGCCGGAGCGAGGCCTGCTGGAAGGCGGCGTCCACGACCTGCCGGATGGTGTGGATACGGCTGGGCAGCAGCAGGGGCACGCTCGCCAGCTCCTCCAGCCGCACCTCGCCCTCTCCCGGCGGCGCCGTCTCGCCGGGCGCGCCGATCAGATACAGGTCCTCGGTACGGACGGGCTCGAACTGGACACCCCGCAGCGGCCCGGCGCCGTAGATGAACGCCATGTCCATGCGGCCCGTCATGATCGCCTCGCTGATCACGCCGCCGAAGTTCTCGTTGATGTGCAGCAGGATGTCCGGATAGCGCTCGCGCACGCTCTTGAGCAGCGGCAGCGCGAGGGCCGCGCCCAGGCTGTACGGCGCGAGGCCCACCGAGACGCTGCCGGCGGGGGCCCGGCCGGAGACGTCGACGGCGGCCTGGGCGAGGTCCACCTGCCGGAGGATGAGCTGCGCGTGCAGGTACAGCGCCCGGCCCGCCTCGGTCGGGGCCACCCCGCGCTTGCTGCGGATGAGCAGTTGCTGCCCGAACTGCGCCTCCAGGGCGGACAGTTGCTGGCTCAGCGCCGGCTGCGCGATGTGCAGGATGTCGGCCGCGCGCGTGATGCTCCCCGCGTCGATGATCTTGATGAACGAGTAGAGACGTCTGGTGTCCATGCGCGGGGCCTTCCAGATGGAGCGAAGCCTCATCGTAGGGAGGGATCACCCCGAAACGCAGCCCCGGCGAGTGGAGGGTGTGATGGGAGTCATAACGGTTCGCGATAACGCCAGACCGAACGCATATTGGCGATCACCCGACCGGCGGAATAAGTTGTGCGGAACATCCACACCGGAACGGCTCGATGAATTCTCGGTTCGTGTCCGAGGTGTGCGGATCATTTTCCGGATGTCACGAAGACGTGATGGCAATTCTTTCCCCCTGGATTTTTCCCCCTGGATTTCCCCCTTCCCGGCATTCCCTCCCGGAGGACGTCATGACTCCCATGGTTGATCTCGTCGCCGATCTCGGCGAGGGATTCGGCGCGTACACGATGGGCGACGACGCGGCCCTTCTGGAGTTGCTGACCTCCGCCAATGTCGCCTGCGGATTCCACGCCGGCGATCCCCGCATCATGGACGCGACCGTGCGGACGTGCGTGGCGAAGCAGGTCGCCGTGGGCGCCCACCCCAGCTTTCCCGACCTGGTCGGCTTCGGCCGCCGCGCGATGGACCTCACACCGGAGGAGGTCCGCACGGACGTGCTCTACCAGATCGGCGCCCTCCAGGCCTTCGCCGTCGCCCACGGCACCCGGGTGCACCACGTCGCCCCGCACGGCCGGCTCGGCAACCTGGTCGCCGTCCGCGCCGACTACGCCCGCGCCGTGGTGGACGCCGTAGCGGCCCTGGACGAGTCGCTGATCGTCCTCGCGCAGGACGGCGAACTGGCCGACGCGGCCCGCGCCCGTGGCCTGCGCGTCGGGATCGTCGGCATCGCCGACCGCGCGTACCGCGCCGACGGAACGCTCGTGCCCCGCTCCGAGCCGGGCGCGGTGATCCACGACCCGGACGAGGTCGCCCGCCGCACCCTGCGCATGGTCACCGAGGGCGTCATCCGCAGCGTCGACGGCACGGACGTCCAAGTCGCCTGCGACACCGTCCTGTTGCACGGCGACAGCCCCGGAGCGATCGCCCTGGCCGTCCGTATCCGTGAGCAACTCCGCACCGCCGGCGTCGAGATCACCTCCCTCGACAAGGTCCTGACCGGCAAGGACGCCTGAAGTGACGGCCATTGACGCCAAAGCCCAAGCCGAAGCCATCGCCATCGCCAACGCGAACGTGAACGCCAACTTGAACTTGAACGCCAACGTCACCATCGCCGACTGCGGCGACTCCGCCCTGGTCGCCAAGGCGGTAGGCCTGGACGCCGAACCGGCCTGGCGACTCGTGCACGCTCTCGCCGACGCCCTCGACGCCGTACAACTCACCGGTGTTCACGACGTGGTGCCCACCTACGACGCCCTGCTCGTCGAGTTCGACTGCGCCGTCACCGACCACGCCACCGTCCGCCGCGTCCTGGCCCACGAGGCGGCCCGCCTCGGCCCGCACCCCGCGCCGACAGCGCCCCCGCGCCGCTTCGTCGTCCCCGTCGTCTACGGCGGCGAGTACGGACCGGATCTGCCGGAGGTCGCCGCCCAACTCGGGCTGTCCGAGGGCGAGATCATCGCGCTGCACTCCGGTTCCGACCTCACCGTGCGCTGCCTCGGCGCACCCGCCGGGGCCCCGATGACGGACGGCCCGCCCTTCCCGAGACCGGTACCGCGCCTGGCCTCGCCCCGTACGAAGGTCGCCCCCGGCTCGGTCGCGGTGGCGGGCCGACAGTCGGTCATCTGCCCGATGCCCTCGCCCGGCGGCTGGCCTCTCCTCGGCCGCACCCCGGTACGCGTCCTCGACCTGCACAGCGACCCGATCACCGCGTACCGCCCCGGCGACACGTTCCGGTTCCGGCCCATCGACCCCCAACAGTGGGACGAATACACGGACTTGACCCTCGGAGACCTGGCGGAGTCGGTGATCGCCCATGGCTGACACCCTCACCATCCGCACCGCCGGCATCGTCACCGTGCAGGACCTCGGCCGGGTCGGCCGTTCCCGCTACGGCCTGCCCGCCAACGGAGCCGCCGACCAGCACTCGGCGCGCGTGGCCAACGTCCTGTGCGGCAACGACGACCGTGCCCCGTTGCTGGAGATCACCGCCCTCGACTTCGCGTGCGTCCCCTCCGGCGACATCCTCGTCGCGGTGACGGGCGCGCCCGCCGAGGTGAGCGTCGGAGGAGTCGTACGCCCCCAGTGGGAACCGCTCCCGGTGCGGGCCGGCGAAACCATCCGGGTCACCGGCATCCATCGGGGCCTACGCGTCTACCTGGCCGTACTCGGCTCGTTCAACGCGGACTACCTCCAGGGCAGTTGCGCCCCCGACACGATCCTGGGCTTCGGCCCGCCGCTCCGCGCAGGCGACGAACTCGCCCTGCGCACGGCCTGCCCGCCCATCGACCACCCCTTCTCCCGCATCCCCCTGTTCCGTCTGAACGCGCCGATCCCCCCGTTCCCCACCCACTGGACCATCGACGTCACCGACGGCCCCGACCGGGCCGAGTTCGGCGACACGGCCCGGCGCCTCTTCGACGCCCCCTTCACGGTCACCCCGCGAAGCAACCACATAGGCCTACGCCTCCAGGGCGAGGTGCCCCGCCGGGTGAGCAACGGCGAGGTCCTCTCCCGAGGGGTCCCCATAGGCGCGGTCGAGGTACCCGCCGGCGACGAACTCCTCGTCCTCCACCGAGGCCGCGGCGTCACGGCCGGCTACCCCGTCCTCGCCGTAGTCACCGCCACCGGCCTGTCCGCCCTCGCCCAGGTCCGCCCCGGCCAGACCATCACCTTCCGCCACCGCACCCTCGACCAGGCCATCACCGCCCACCGAGCCCAACGCCAAGCGATCGAGTCCCTACGAACGAGGGTCCACACAACCTTCGAGACCCTGCGCATCCGGGCCCCCACACCTTCTTGACACAGGCCCCCTTCCGAAGGAGCCCGAGGAACCGCGCACTTATTGACA
>NZ_JAENRY010000439.1 GCF_016612545.1 Streptomyces sp. MBT65
GAGCGCCAGCTCACCCTGGCCCGGGTCCGGGCCAGGGTGAGCTGGCGCTCCAGCAGGGCGCCCGCCTTGGCCGCGCCCACGGTGAGGTTGCCGCGCTCGGCGGTGGGCGTGGCCGGTCCGCGGGTGCCGACGGCAGCGGCGGGTCCCGGGACGCCCCGGCCCGCGCCGGTGACCCGGCCGCCCACGGCGGAGGCCGCCGACTGCACGGGGAAGGCCGCCGAGCCGGACAGCCGGTGCAGGGCCAGCAGCAGCCGCTCGAGGCGGGCCGCGCACGCGTGCTCCAGGGCCAACGTGCCCGACAGCCACGCCAGTTCGGGGCGCATCTCCTCGGACCAGTCGGCGTCGAGCAGTGGCCGGAAGGTGTGCAGGCTGCCGCTGATCCGGCGGGCGGAGTGGCGCAGGGCGCGCGCCGCGTCGACGGAATCCTCCGTGCCGTTCTGGCCGCCTCCGGTCTCCCGGTGCAGCCGCAGGGCGCGGAGGAACTCCGTGGCCTGGCCGCGCAGGTAGCCCGCGAGGGCGTCACCTGTCACGGCACGGGCCGTGGGATCCGTCGGGTCAAGGTGTTGCTGTGCCACGCCGGCGCCTCCGGGCGTCTATGAGCATCTCCTGGACGTTGCGCAGGGGCTGGCCTTCCGCGTCGGTCGCGTGCCGGGTCCACTCGCCGTCCGGGCCCAGGTGCCAGGAGGAGGTGGTGTCCGACATGCCGGTCTCCAGGAGCCGGCTGATCGTGGCGCGGTGGGCCGGATCGGTGACCCTGACGAGGGCCTCGATCCTGCGGTCGAGGTTGCGGTGCATCATGTCGGCGCTGCCGATCCACACCTCGGGCTCGCCTCCGTTGCCGAAGCCGAAGACCCGGGAGTGCTCGAGGAAGCGGCCGAGGATGGACCGTACGCGGATGTTCTCGGACAGGCCGGGGACACCGGGCCGTACCGCGCAGATGCCGCGCACCCACACGTCGACCGGGACGCCCGCCTGGGACGCGCGGTAGAGCGAGTCGATGATCGCCTCGTCCACCATCGAGTTGACCTTGATGCGGATGAACGCGGGGCGCCCGGCGCGGTGGTGCTGGACCTCCTTGTTGATCCGGGCGATCAGGCCGTCGCGCAGGGACTTGGGGGCGACCAGCAGACGGCGGTAGGTCTCGCGGCGCGAGTAGCCGGACAGCCGGTTGAAGAGGTCCGAGAGGTCGGCGCCGACCTGCGGGTCCGCCGTCAGCAGCCCGAGGTCCTCGTAGAGGCGGGCCGTCTTCGGGTGGTAGTTGCCGGTGCCGACATGGCTGTAGCGGCGGAGCGTGTCGCCCTCCTGGCGGACCACGAGCGACAGCTTGCAGTGGGTCTTGAGTCCGACCAGGCCGTAGACGACATGGCAGCCGGCCTCCTCCAGCTTGCGCGCCCACTTGATGTTGGCGTGCTCGTCGAAGCGGGCCTTGATCTCGACCAGGACGAGGACCTGCTTGCCGGCCTCGGCCGCCTCTATGAGCGCGTCCACGATCGGGGAGTCGCCGGAGGTCCGGTACAGGGTCTGCTTGATCGCGAGGACGTCGTCGTCGTTGGCCGCCTGCTCCAGGAACCGCTGGACGGACGTGGAGAACGAGTCGTACGGGTGGTGCAGCAGCACGTCCCGGTTGCGCAGGGCGCCGAAGATGTCGGGCGCGGACGCGGTTTCGACCTCGGCGAGGTCGCGCTGGGTGCCCGCGATGAACTTCGGGTACTTCAGCTCGGGCCGGTCCAGCGAGCCGATGCGGAACAGCCCGGTGAGGTCGAGCGGACCCGGCAGCGGGTACACCTCGGCCTCGCTGATCTTCAGCTCGCGCACCAGCAGGTCCAGCACCTCGCGGTCGATGGACTCCTCGACCTCCAGGCGCACCGGCGGCCCGAAGCGGCGCCGCATGAGTTCCTTCTCCAGGGCCTGGAGCAGGTTCTCGGCGTCGTCCTCCTCGACCTCGAGGTCCTCGTTGCGGGTCAGCCGGAACGCGTGGTGCTCCAGGATCTCCATGCCCGGGAAGAGTTCCTCCAGGTGGGCGGCGATGACGTCCTCCAGGGGGACGTACCGGCCCGGCGAGGACTCCAGGAAGCGGGAGAGCAGCGGCGGCACCTTGACGCGCGCGAAGTGGCGGTGGCCGGTGACCGGATTCCGTACGACGACCGCGAGGTTCAGCGAGAGACCCGAGATGTACGGGAAGGGGTGCGCGGGGTCGACGGCGAGCGGGGTCAGCACAGGGAAGATCTGGTGCCGGAAGAGCGTGAAGAGGCGGGCCTGCTCCTTCTCGGTCAGCTCGTTCCAGCGGACCAGGTGGATGCCCTCCTCCGCCAGTGCGGGGGCGATGTCCTCGTGGTAGCAGGCGGCGTGCCGGGCCATCAGCTCGCGCGAGCGGGCCCAGATCATCTCCAGCACCTCGCGCGGCTGCAGGCCGGAGGCGGAGCGGGTGGCGACACCGGTGGCGATACGGCGCTTGAGTCCGGCCACCCGGACCATGAAGAACTCGTCCAGGTTGCTGGCGAAGATCGCGAGGAAGTTCGCCCGCTCCAGGAGGGGCGTGTTCGGGTCCTCGGCGAGTTCCAGGACTCTCTCGTTGAACGCGAGCCAGCTCCGCTCCCGGTCCAGGAAGCGGCCCTGCGGGAGCTGGGGCCCGTCGTACGGCGACTCCTCGTACTCGTCGAGGTCGGCGTCGATGTCGGGTTCCAGATCGGAGACCGCCGCCGAAACGGTGTGCGGGCGGTGGGCGGCTATGGAGCCCACGGAGGGCTGCGCGTGCTGGACCTGTGCCTGGGCGTTGGGCTGGCTGCTCATGTGCCCATTGTTCCGCGCCTCCGCCGATACGGGCGCGTCGGAGAGCGCCGGAAGGAGCGGGCGGACGGCCCCGTTGCTCCCGTTCACCTCGGGGGGTGGCGAAGGCTCTGGCACGGCGGGCTTCATTCGCCGAGCGTCGCAAGCCCGTCTGAACCGTTGGTTACGGCGACATGGCGTGCGGGATATCGGGGGGCGGCTCCCGGACGTCTACGGCACGGAAACGAACGTAACGGATGCCTGGGAGCCGCGGGGAGGGGGGATCCGGTCAGCCGGTGCGGCGGCGCAGCAGGGTGAAGGCGACGGCGAGCACCAGCGCGGCGAGGGCCACCACGATGCCGGTCTCCACGAGCTGGAGGGGCCAGAAGTGGGAGGCGGGGTGGTAGTCGACGTAGTAGCCGGTGATGTCGACGGCCTTGAGGCACTTGGTGTCGGCGAAACAGGTGTCGGTGACATGGGCGCCCGTGGCGGTGACGGCGCCCTGATCGACGTTGAGGACGTTCGGTGGGGCGTCGTAGCCGATTCCCACGTTGGTGACGCGGGTCACCGTCGGCCACAGGTAGGGGCGGGCGAAGCCGAGGGTGGTGACGGCGAGGGCCATGGCGGCGATCGAGAGGCCGGCCGCGGTCAGGACGTGGCGTTGGAGGAATCCCGCGAGGGTGCCGACGGCGAGGCCGAGGAGGGGGTAGACGATCGCGAGGGTGCCGTTGGCGGTGAAGGTCTCGTCGTTCCACTGGTTCCAGCTCAGCGGCACCTGGTGGGCGTCGAACAGCAGCCGGTGCAGCAGGACCATCAGGGTGCTGCCGGCGGTGACCAGCGCGGCGGGCACGGCGAGGGTGGTGGCGAGCCAGCGGGTCGGGGAGACGCTCTGGGTCCAGGCGAGGCGGGTGGTGCCGCGCTCCAGTTCGCGGGCGACGAAGGTGCCCGCCCAGACGGCGGCGAGATAGGGGATCCAGCCGATCAGCAGCTCGGCGACGGTGTACGCCGCGTGGTAGAGGGTGATCGCACTGCTCCAGGAGCAGGCGTCCCCGGTGCACTGGCGCTGCCAGTCGGCCCGCGCGGTGTTGCCCCCGGGGCCGTAGGCCCACAGCAGCCCCCCGGAGACGGCGGTGACGAACACCACCCAGCCGATCAGGGCGGCCCGGTGCAGCAGCAGCACGGCCCGCCACATCCGGGCCGGTCTCGGCCGGACCGTCGAGTCCATGGCGATGGCGGTCATACGGCGGCTCCCTTGAGGACGGGTGTCGGGCCGGTGCGGCGCGCGAGGACTCGGAACGTGGTCACGGTGAGGGCCGCGGTGACGGCGAGGAGGATCGCGGTCGCGGTCAACTGGAGGGGCCAGTAGTGGGATTGGGGGTGGTAGTCGCTGTAGTAGCCGACGGCGTCGAGCTTGGCGTAGGCGGTCCGGCAGGGCTGGTAGGTGGTGCTGCCGCACAGGTGGCCGGAGAGGTGCTTGCCCGTGGCGGTGACCAGGCCCTGGTCGACGACGATGCCGGAGCCGGCCGGGACGTTGTTCTTGAGGCTGCTGAGCCGGGTGACCGTGGGCCACAGGTGCGGTGTCGCGAAGGCCGTGGCGCCCCACAGGAACGCCGTGGCGCACAGCGAACCGACCAGTGAGACAAGGGAGTTGCGCCCGAGCAGCCCGAACAGGGCGCCGCTCACGAGGCCCGCCAGGGCCAGGGCGACGGTGGCCGGGCCGTTGGCGGCGTAGGTCCCGACGTCGAACCAGTCCTTGGCCGTGTCGATCCCGCCCTGTCCCGCCGACCAGGCCCAGTGGTGCAGCGCGACCAGCAGCCCGGAGCCGACGGTGACCAGGACGGCCGGGAGGGCGAGCGTGGCGGCGAGCCAGCGGGCCGGGGAGACCGACTGGGTCCAGGCCAACTGCGCGGTCCCGCGCTCCAGTTCGCGGCTGGTCAGCGCGGCGCCGGACCAGGCGGCGACCAGCGCGGGGGCGGCGAGGACGGCGTAGGTCGTGTAGCCGTACCAGTTCTTGTACCGGACGACCGCGCTCGGGTCGTACGCGCAGCCGCCCGACTCGCAGGCGTGGTAGTGCTTCCAGCCCTCGACCGCCGCGTCGGTGAGCGGTCCGCCCACCCACAGCAGCAGACCGCCGAGGACGAGCACGAAGGCCAGCCAGGCCGACAGGGCGGGGCGGTGCAGACGTATCAGCCAGCGCAGCAGATGCGGCGAGGATCCGGCCGGGCGCACGGTGACCGGTGGTGGGGCGAGGGCGGTCATGCGGCGGTCTCCGGGGTGGTGGGGAC
>NZ_JAENRY010000043.1 GCF_016612545.1 Streptomyces sp. MBT65
GTGCGGGCGGTGTTTCCGGTGGGGCGGTTCTGAGGAGCGGGGGCGTGACCCGGATGCCTCGTCAGACCTTGAAGCCGACTCCGCCGTAGAGGGAGATCGGTCCCTCGCCCAGCGGTGTCTCGCCCTCCGCGAGTTCGGGGTGCCACTCGGAGACGGACACGATGCCGGGGTCCATCGGCTCAAGTCCCTTGAAGATGCTGCTCACTTCGGCGTGTGTGCGGGCGACCAGCGTCACCCCGCCCGCCGCGTAGGCGGCGATGCCGCGCTCCACCTTCTCCGGTTCGAGGTCGGCCGTCATCGCGGACAGCACGAGGCAACTGCCCGGCGCCAGCGCGTCGATGAGGGTGCTCACCAGCTCGCGGGCGCCGTCCTCGTCCGGGATGAAGTGCAGCAGGGCGATGAGGGACAGCGCGATCGGACGGTCGAAGTCCAGGACGCGGGCGGCCTGTTGGAGGATGGTGAGCGGTTCGCGGGCGTCGGCCTGGATGTACTCCGTCGCCCCCTCGGGGGTGCCGCGCAGCAGCCGCCGCGGCGTGGGCGAGGACGATCGGGTCGTTGTCGACGTACACGATCCGCGCGTCCGGCGCGGTGGACTGGGCGATCTGGTGGAGGTTGGGCGCGGTCGGTATGCCGGTGCCGACGTCCAGGAACTGGCGGATGCCCGACTGCCCGGCGAGCATCCGCGTCGCCCGCTGCATGAACCAGCGGTTGGCGCGCGCGGTCCGCGGGGCGCCCGGGTCAAGTGCCGTGATGTGCCTGCCGAGTTGCTCGTCGACCGGGTAGTTGTCCTTGCCGCCGAGGAACCAGTCGTACACCCGCGCCGGATGCGGCTTCGACGTGTCGATCCGCTGGACGGCCGGCTCTGTCCCGGTCACGCGAGGCTCCTCTGCTCGACTGTGCGCTACGACGGGCCACGCGGGCTCTTCTACGACGGTCCGCGCGGGCCGTGCGAGAAGTTTGGCACGGTCATGCTGACCGGGTGGCGCGGTTCGGCACCCCGTCGAGGAAGCGGAGCAGGTCCGCGAAGACCTCGGCCCGGTTCGTCTCGTGGAACACCTCGTGCCGGGCGCCCGGATACACGTGCTCGGTCAACTCGCCGCCGCTCAACCGCTCCACGCCGATCCGGCTGCCGGCGAGCGGGACGAGCCGGTCGTCGCCGCCGTGCAGCCAGAGCAGCGGAAGCCCGCCGATGTCGCCCGACTCGGCGACGGTCCCCAGGGTTTCGGCGAACGCCTCCAGCGTCGGCCGTTTCATCGGACCGTGCCAGACCAGCGGATCCGCCGCGTACACCGCACCGACGCCGGGGTCGCGGGAGAGCGCGGCCGGGATGATCGGGAGGTCGGGGATCTCGTCGAGGGCGAGCAGCCGGCCCGGCAGCTCCCAGCCGCCGATCACCGGCCCGGACAGCACGAGCGCGGCCAGTTCCGCGCCATGGCGCTGCGCGAAACGGGAGGCGATCAGTCCGCCCATGGAGTGGCCGATCAGGACGAGGGGGACGCCCGGGTACGTGGCACGCGCCAGCTCGGCGACGGCGTGCAGGTCCGTGACCACGTCCTCGAAGTCCTCGATCAGCACCCGCTCACCGTCCGACCTGCCGTGACCCTGGTGGTCGGGACCGAGGACGACCGCGCCGTGCGTTCGCAGTACGGCGGCCAACTCGGCGTACCGGCCCATGTGTTCGCCGTATCCGTGCGCGACGAGGGCGATCCGGCGCGGCTGCTCGTGCGGCCACTCGTGTGCGGTGATCGTGCCCCGGGTGCCCGTGAGGAGGTGCTCGCGGGTGTCGGCCATGTGTCCTCCGGCGGTGCCGTGTCGGGAAGGTCCTGGTCCCGGGGATCTTCCCAGGTGGCCGCGCGGCAGGGGCCACCTGGCGAGACACTCCTTACGCGGCCAGATGTATGGACATACCATCGGTCCTCGCATGAACACGATGACTCTCTGGCACATATCCGGCTGGGAATTCGCCGCGCTCGCCGCCGCGGCCCTGCTCGTCGGCTTCTCGAAGACCGCCGTGAGCGGGGCCAACACGGTCAGCCTGGCGATCTTCGCGGCCGTCCTGCCCGCCCGCGCCTCCACCGGCGTACTGCTCCCGATCCTGATCGTCGGCGATGTCCTCGCCGTCCTCACCTATCGGCGGCACGCCCACTGGCCCACGCTGTGGCGGCTGTTCCCGGCGGTCGCGGCGGGGGTCGTGATCGGGACGCTGTTCCTGGTGTGGGCCGACGACGCGGTCGTACGGACCTCGATCGGGGCGATCCTGCTGTTCATGGCAGGGGTCACCCTGTGGCGCCGACGGAAGGCGGACACGGAGGCCGGGGCCGGTGACGAGCCGGACTCCGTCACCACGAGGTCCGGCCGGGCGAAGGCGGGCTCGTACGGTGTGCTCGGCGGGTTCACCACGATGGTCGCCAACGCGGGTGGCCCGGTGATGTCGATGTACCTGCTCTCGGCGGGCTTCCGGAAGCTGGGCTTCCTCGGCACGTCGGCGTTCTTCTTCCTGATCGTCAACGTGACCAAGGTGCCCTTCAGCGTGGGCCTCGGCCTGATCGACGGGCACTCCCTGCTGCTTGACGCGGCGCTCGCGGCATTCGTCGTGCCCGGTGCGTTGATCGGCAAATGGGCTGTGAACCGAATCAACCAGCGATTGTTCGAGCAACTCGTGATCGCGGCGACGATCATCGGCGGACTGCAACTGTTGCTCCGCTGACACCGCCGCCGACTCCCCGGACGCCTCCGCCCCGTGACCTCGTACGCTCGCCCCATGTCCCCGCACATCCTGATCCTCGGCGGCACCACCGAGGCACGTGAACTCGCCGCCGAGCTGACGCGACGGCGTCCCGAGATCCGGGTGACCACCTCCCTCGCCGGGCGCGTGTCACGGCCGGGTGCGCTGGCCGGGGACGTGCGGATTGGTGGCTTCGGCGGAGCCGAGGGGCTGGCCGAGTGGCTGCGGGAGCACCGCGTGGACGCCGTCGTCGATGCCACCCACCCCTTCGCGGAGTCGATCACCGCGAATGCGGTGCGGGCCGCGGCGGCGCGCGACCTGCCCGTCGTGGTGCTGCGCCGACCGGGCTGGCAGCCGGGCCCCGGCGACCACTGGCACCCGGTCGCGGACCTGGCCGAGGCCGCCGAGGCGCTCCCCGCACTCGGGCGTCGCGTCCTGCTCACCACCGGCCGCCTCGGCCTCGCCGCCTTCGCGCATCTGCCCCGACTGCACTTCGTCGTACGGTCGGTGGAGCCGCCCGAGCCCCCGATGCCGCCGGACATCGAACTGCTGTCGGCCCGCGGGCCTTTCACCGTGGCCGACGAGGCGGCGCTGCTGCGCGAGCACCGGATCGACGTGGTCGTGACGAAGGACAGCGGGGGAGCGGCGACCTCGGCCAAACTCACGGCCGCGCGGGAGGCAGGCGTCCCGGTCGTGGTCGTACGACGGCCGCCGTTGCCGGACGGGGTGAGCGCGGTGCCCGATGTCGCCGGGGTGCTGGAGCGGCTGGAAGGTCTGGAGCGGCTGGGGCTCAGCCCGGGGCGATGACCGTGGCCCGGAGGCGGTCCACCGCGCGCAGGATCTCGTCCCGGTTCTTGGCGCTCTTCATCCAGGCCGGGAGCCGGGCGACCAGCGTCATCTTCCGCCCGGTGTCGTACCAGGGCGCGCGCTCGCGCAGGTCGGCGGCGACGAACCGCCGGATCAGGTCCAGGTGTTGGAGGTCGTACGCCCACAACTCGCCGTGTCTGGTCCCGGTTCGCAGCCAGAGGGGAGGCCGGGAGCGCGGAGAGGGGCCCGTGTCGATCCGGCACAGGCCGCAGGACCGGCAGACCAGTCGGGTGTGCGGATACCGCTTCCCCTCGGCGTCCGGAGGTGTGCACGGGCGCTGTTCGAAGTGGGCGATCCGCTCGCAGCGCGGGCAGCGCACCAACATCGACGACGCGAAGTGGTAGCGCTCGGCGCGCGGGTCGCGGAAGCGCACGGGAGCCGGGGACATGCCGTGAGTATGACCACCGGCCCGCTCGCCCGGCACCTGGTTTTCAGGGCGACGGGGTCTTCAGGAGGAGGCCGTGCTCCCCTCCAACTCGGCCGGGCGGCGCGGCAGTCCGGTGCTGAGGTCCTCCACCAGGAGCCGCTTGGCGATGGAGTCGACGGCGGCGCGCAGGTCCGTTCCGGAGGGGCGGCCGATGTCCTTCTCCACCCGGTCCTCCAGCCAGTTGCCCCACGCCCTGCCGATGATCTCGGCCTCCCGTTCGCCCGCCGCGGTGTGCGACAGGAGAGAGCCGGTGCGGGTCAGATAGCCCTCCTCGACCATGCGGTCGAAGACCGGGAGGAGCACCTCCGGAGGCATGTGACGCCGGGCGGCGATCAGGCCGAGGCTCGCATGGCCGACCATCCGGCCGAACAGTTCGACCTGCATCACCGCCCAGGCACCGGCGATGTCCAGCCGCGTGTCGGAGTCCGTGATGATCCGCCGGGCCGTGTCCAGGTCGGTGCTGCCGATGACCTTGCCCACGGCCGCTTCGAGGAGGCGTTGCGAGTCCCCGCCGCGCGGTGACGCGAAGCCCTCGCCCATGTCGGTGGAGCCCATCCGCGCGCTGTCGCGCAGCTGGACCTGCTTGAGGAACAGGGCCACGACGAATCCGATCACGGCGACCGGGACCGTCCACCGGAACACCGTCTGGATGGTGTCGGCGTACGCGTTGATGATCGGCGCGGCGGCGGCGTGCGGCAGCTTGTGCAGGCCCTCGGGGCTGGTCGCCGCCTTGGTGATGACGGCCGGGTTCAGCGCGCTCGTCCTCGCGGCGGACGCGATCCCGTCCTTGAGGTTGGGGGCCAGGCTGTTGGCGTAGATCGTGCCGAAGACGGCGGTGCCGAACGAACTGCCCAGCGTACGGAAGAAGGTGACGCCGGAGGTCGCGGTGCCGAGGTCGGTGTACTCGACGGTGTTCTGCACGGCGATCGTCAGCACCTGCATGCACAGGCCGATGCCGGTGCCGAGCACGAACATGTACACCGATTCCAGGAACGCGCCCGTACCCGGACCCATGAGGGACATCAGATAGAGCCCGACGCCCATCACCGCGGAGCCGATGATCGGGAAGATGCGGTACTGGCCGGTCTTGCTGACCACGTTGCCGCTGAAGACGGACGCGATCAGCAGCCCCATCACCATGGGCAGCGTCCGCACCCCGGAGACCGTGGCCGAGTCGCCGTCGACGTACTGCAGATAGGTCGGCAGATACGTCAGCGCGCCGAGCATCGCGAAGCCGACGATGAAGCTGAGGATCGAGCAGACCGCGAACACCGGGTTGCCGAACAGCCGCATGGGCAGCATGGGTTGCGCGGCCCGGGTCTCGACCCAGCAGAACAGGCCGAGCGCGATCGTGCCGCCCACGAACAGGCCGATGATGGTCGCCGAACCCCACGCGTACTCGTTGCCGCCCCAACTCGTCGCCAGGATCAGGGAGCTCGCGCCGACCGCGACGAGCGCGATGCCCAGGTAGTCGATGACGGGCCGCACCGCCGACTTGACCACGGGGATGGTGCGGGCCGCCGCGATGACGACGACGATCGCGATGGGCACGTTGACGTAGAACGCCCAGCGCCAGGTCAGATGGTCGGTGAACAGGCCGCCGAGCAGCGGTCCGATGACCGTGGCCACACCGAACACCGCGCCGATCGCGCCCTGGTACTTGCCGCGCTCCCGCAGCGGGATGACGTCGGCGATCAGCGCCATCGCCGTCACCATCAGCCCGCCCGCGCCGATGCCCTGCACCGCCCGCCAGGCGATCAGCAGTGTCATGTTGGTGGCGAGACCGCACAGGAACGAGCCCGTGATGAACACGATCGCCGAGACCTGGAAGACCACCTTGCGGCCGAAGAGGTCACCGAACTTGCCGACCAGGACGGTCGCCACGGTCTCCGCCAGCAGATAGGCGGTGACCACCCACGACATGTGCGCGGCACCGCCCAGGTCCGACACGATCGTCGGCAGGGCCGTCCCCACGATGGTCTGGTCGAGGGCCGCCAGCAGCATGCCCAGCATGATCGTCACGAAGACGACGTTGCGGCGGCGAGGGTCCAGCACGGGGGGCTGCTGCGCGGAAGGCAGCGAGGTTTCCTCGGCGACTGTCACGAGGTCACTTTCACACCGGTGGACCATCCGTGCACAGTGGGCGGGGCCGCTCGGGTTGCTTCTTCGCGCGCTATTCCACTGCCGTGTGCCGGCGCAGCAGATACGTGTCCATGATCCAGCCCTTGCGCTCCCGGGCCTCCGCGCGCAGTTGCTCGATGCGCGGGGCGGCCTCGGCTATCGGACCGGAGGCGAGGATCTCGTCCGGGGTGCCGATGTAGGCACCCCAGTAGATGTCGATGTCCTGGTCGGCGTACCGCCGGAAGGTCTGCTGCGCGTCGAGCATCACGACCACGTCGTCCACCCCCTCCGGGAACCCCTCGGACAACCGCCGGCCCGTGGTGATCTGCACCGGCCCGGCCACCCGGTTGAGCCCTGTGCGGTGCCGGGCGACGAGCGCCGAGACACTGCTGATGCCGGGCACGACGTCGTATTCGAAGGCCACCGCGCCCCGCTCCAGGATCTCCTCCAGGATGCCGAGCGTGCTGTCGTACAGCGAAGGATCCCCCCACACCAGGAACGCGCCGCTCTCCTCCTCGCCCACCTCCTCGACGATGAGCCGCTCGTAGATGTCCGCACGGGCGCTGCGCCAGTCGCCGACGGCCGGGGAGTACGCGGCACCCCCCGCCTTCCGGTCCCGCTCCGGGTCACGCGCCTCGACCAGGCGGTACGTCCCCTCCGGTATGTGCGCGTCGAGCATGTCCCGGCGGAGCCCGGTGAGGTCGGACTTCACCTCGCCCTTGTCGAGGAGGAAGAACACGTCCGTGCTCCGCAGCACCCTGACCGCCTGGAGGGTGAGCTGCTCGGGGTCGCCCGCGCCGATACCGATGACATGAATCTTTCGCACGCCTCCGAGTCTGCCCCACGCCACTGACAGTCCGTACACCGCACCGGCCCGACCACGGCGTCCCGCGAAACGGCCCGACTACGACATCCCTCGCAGCCGGGGCGCCCGAGCCCGCGCGTCGACGCTCCCGCCGCCCCGCTCCACCTCGTCCGCGAGCTCCCGCGCCCACGCGGCGACCCCCGCGAGCTCCGTCCCGTACGGCCGCTCCCGCCCCGACCGGGCCGCCCACTCCTCGACGCCCACGGCCCCGCGCCGCAGCAGCCGGGCCCCGCCGGTGACATTGCCCCGGGCCGCGTGCGTGAGCCCCACCGCGAGCTGGGCGAGCCCGCGCCACAGGCCGCGCTCCTCGTCCGGCCCCGACTTCCAGGCGTCCTCGAAGACCTCGTGCGCGTGGAACGGTTTCCCCTCGTCGAGCAGCGCCTGCGCCTCGACGACGGTCTCCTCCGGCGCGCGCACGACCCCCTCGGGCTGCCGTGCCACGCCGTCCGCGTCGTAGGGCAGCGGTCGCCCGAGCCCGTCCCGGGGCCGGGCGTTGCGGGCCCGTCCCTCGCCGTCCCGGTCCCGCGCGTCGGCCGTACCGTCCGAGGTCGCACCTGCGGTTGTGTCGCCCATACGACGATTGTCCCGCGTCGGCACCGGCTTCGGCGCACCCCCTGGTGTGGGGTAAAGTGCTGTTCGCGCGATCACACGGTTCTCCGTGGGCAGCGCATCGGGACGTGGCGCAGCTTGGTAGCGCACTTGACTGGGGGTCAAGGGGTCGCAGGTTCAAATCCTGTCGTCCCGACTTTTCGAAGTCGCAGATGAGGGGCCGTTTCGGAGTTCTTCCGAAACGGCCCCTCGATCATTTCCCCGTGTCACTGCCTGGCCCTGAGGCTCAGGGAATGTTCTGGTACATCGCGGTGACCTGGTTGGCCGTCAGGGCGTAGTCGTACGCCTGTACGTCGCTCAGGGAACCGTTCACCCAGTCGTCCTGGCCGCCGTTGTCCAGGCCCCGGCCGAGGACCAGGTTTCCGGTGGCCGCCCACGGGGTGACGCCGGTGGCGGTGCCGGCCAGGGTGCCGTTCACATACAGCTGGGCTGTCTTGGTGGCGGCGTTGTAGACACCCACCAGGTGGGTCCAGGTGGTGGCCGAGGCACCCGCGGCATAGGCGAAGGTGAGGGTCGGGCTCGGGGTGTCGGCGCTGGTGAAGCGCAGGGCCCAGCCGGGACTGCCGGTGTGGGAGTGGTTGTACTCCAGGGAGAACGGACTGTTCTCGGTGCCCTCCTCCGCGAGGACGGTCTGGTCGGCGGTGCCGACGGCGGTGAGCTTCACCCGTGCGGAGAGGGTGAAACTGCCGGCGCTGTTCACCACTTGGGGGTTGGGGCTGACGGCGTAGCCGGTGCTGCCGTCGAGACTCAGCACGGTGCCCCGGGTCGCATCGGTGGCCCAGGTCGCGCCGCCGGTCAGAGTGAGCGGGCTGTTGCCGAGGTTCGGGTTCGCGCCCGCCGCGTTGAGGGTGTTGAGGGTGTCGGTCGCGGCGGTGTCGGTGGCCACCGGCATACCGTCCCCGTCGTCCAGGTTCCAGGTGTCGACGGGGGAGAGCAGGGCTGTGGTGAGCGCGCCGAAGGCGGGGTTCGACAGGTTGACGTGGTCGCCGCTGTCCGCTGCCGCCGCGAGCTTCTCCTCACCGGTGGCCGAGTCCGTCACGGCCACGGCCGCGTCGAGATCGGCGAAGTAGACGGCCGGGGTGGCCCAGGGGTTGCCCAGGTTCATGCCGCCGAGGAAGGCGTTGACGTCCGATCGGTTGGCGTCCGTGGTGCTCGTGCAGGGGTCGTCGGGAGTGGCGCCGTCACCGGTGAAGCCCTCGCAGGGCGTCAGTGAGGTGAGCACCACGTTGATGCCCCAGCCCTGGAGCTGCTCCACGAGCGCGGTGTAGCCGTTGGCGTCCAGGTCGTCGCTGGTGGCCCCGGCCAGCAGGTCTTCGAGGCCGTCGTCCACGATGACGGTGGAGATGCCGGGCTGGTCGAGGATGTCGCGGTCGAGGCGGGAGAGCACCGACGGCCCTCCGATGACACTGCCGTTGTAGGTCTCCGGGTTGTCGGCCATGAGCTGGTTGGACTCGATGCCCTCGGCGATGACGCCGTAGGGGGTGGGCGTGGAGGGCTCGGCGGCGGTCAGCCCGTCGGCCACCCGGTACCCGTTGGAGTTGGGCAGTGTGGTGCCGGGCTGGAACGGGTCGACCAGGTGGTCGCCCAGCACGGCCTCGGTGGGCACGCTCGCCGACTGTACGTCCAGGTCGGTGACCAGGTCGGTGAAGTTGCCGTAGGCGACGGCGTTGGTGGTGAACGGTGTGGCGCTGGTGCTCGTGGTCAGGTCTCCGGTGCCGCTCGCGGTGATGTACTCGTAGGAGCCGCCCGCGTAGGAGTGCTGCACCAAGTAGGGGACGGCGTTGCTGAGTTGGTAGGAGACCAGCAGGTACTGGCCCGCGGTGACGTTGAACGCCAGCGGGTCGCTGTAGACCATGCCGCCGACGGGGACGGTGACCGACTGGCTGCCGCCGAACTTGAGTGTCGGCGGGGTGCCGGCCGGGACCGCGCCGATCGCGTTCGGGGTGGAGCTGAGGGCGATGGTGGCGTGGCCGATCGACAGCTTGCCGGTCCCGAGCGCGTTGTCGAGCTTGACGCGGACGGTGCCGCCGGAGATCGAGGGCTTCAGGGCCACCCGGATGGTCTGGTTGGAGAAGGTGCCCCCGCCCGGCAGTCCGTAGCTGCCCTCGGTGGCGCTGGACCAGGCGCCGGTCCAGGACTGCCCGGCCGGAGCGGTGACGTAGCTGCCGTTGGCCTCGGTGGTGCCCCCGGTGGTGTTGCGGGTGCCCAGGGCGAAGACATGCAGGGTTGACTCGCTCGGTCCGGCCGCGCCGGTCAGGTCGGGCAGGGTGACCGAGGCGATGGTGCGGGTCGGGTCGACCGGCACCGAGAAGGCGTAGAGCTGGCGGTTGGCCGTGCTCTGGGTGGTGCCGTTGGCGTGCGGGAAGACCGCGGCGGCGATGGAGCTGTCGCTGTTGGACCAGTCGGGCACGGTCAGCATGTAGCCGGCGCTGGTGCCGTCGGTGTAGGTGATCTGTCCGCTGGCCGGGCAGAAGGCGTCGGCGTCGTCGCCGGAGAAGCAGTAGGTGGCGCTGACCCGGGTGTCGGCCGGCACATAGGGGGCGGTGGTGTCACCGGCGATGGCGCCGGGGGAGGCCAGGTTGGTGTAGGTGGAGGAGGTGAGGAAGACCAGCGCGCTGCCCTGGCCCGAGTAGCCGACGGTCTGGTTGGCCGCCAGCAGGTTGTCCTTCTGGCCGGAGCCGAAGGCGGGCAGGGTCATGGTGGCGCCGTCGACGGTCACCTTGCCGCCGCTGGTCCAGCCGGCGTTGGCCCAGTCGGTGGCGGAGAAGCTGTGCCCGTTGCCGTCGAAGTTGGCCGCGGTCATGTTGCTGTCGGAGCTGATGCCCACGTTGTTGAAGCAGGCGGCCAGACTGGCACAGGTGGTGTTGGGGTGGCCCGCGGCCAGGAACGGGTAGGCGGAGGTGCCGGAGACGTCGCCGGCTCCGTCCACGGAGTAGACGTAGAGGGTGTGCGGGCCGGGCGAGGGCGGGGCGACGGTGACCGTTGCCTTGTTGGCGCTCGCGGTCACGGTCTCGCTCGCCGGCGGGTTGCTGGTCGGCGGCGGCACGTCGAGGTGGTAGACGAACTTGGTCGCGGTGGTGCCGGAGCCGTTGATGTCGAACTTGCCCGAGGTGCCGGCAGCCGCGCCGACGGCGGCGTCGGTGACGTCCGTGTTCGGGAAGAGGTTGCTCTCGGAGGCGAGGGTCGGCTCGTCGGGAGCCGTGGGCTCGGCGGTGAAGTGGCAGGTGGGCGACTGGGCGTAGGTGGTGGACGCCATGCCGTCGGTGACCGTGACGTCCCAGTCGACGGTCTTGCCGGCGGTCAGCGTCGAGACGAAGGACGCCGGGAGCGAGGTCGTGGCGTAGGTGTTGCTGGCGAGGTTGTCGCCGCTCTTGAGCGTGTACTTGGTGGTGGTTCCGTCGATCCAGTACTGGAAGGTGGCCTGGAGCTTGTCGCCGTTCGGGTCCTTGACCTTGGCGCGCAGTACCGGCGGGGTGGAGGCGATGGTCTTGCCCATGTACGGGTACGGCGAGGCGGTGTCGCAGGCCGCGTCGGCGGCGCCGGACACGGCGGCCATGGTGGCGGCGGTGGGCGCGCTCGGCGGGTTGTCGTAGAAGATCTGCAGTGTGGGGTTGTGCGCGAACCGCTTGAACCCGAGGTCGTTGCGGCTGGACTCCATGGAGTCCTCGCTCAGGGTGGCGGTGAAGGTGGTGGCGTGTCCGTGGGCCGCGGTCTTGATCGGGGTCAGCACGTTGAAGCCGTTGGTCGTGCTGCCGTTGTCCGGGCAGAAGGTGGGGTTGTACGCCGGCCCGAAGCCGGCCGAGGTCGAATAGCTGTTGTAGCCGGGGCGGTTGCTCCAGTTCGTGCCGGAGCCGATGCCCTTGGACCAGTGCAGGTTGACCGTCGCGGTGGTGGCGCAGGAGGCCGAGTAGATGTCGGTCGCGTCGACCTCGGCGCTGTTGATGGTGGCGCCGAAGATGGTCTTGGACAGGGTCCACTGGTAGAGGGCGTGCTCGTCGCCGGTGTTGCAGGAGCCCTCGGGCCAGCCGTTGTAGCCGACGCCGAGGTAACCGTTGTCGGCCAGTGAGCCGGTCTTGTTGTAGAAGGACGTGCCGGGGCAGCCCTGCTTGACCTCGTCGAAGGCGGGGTTGGTGTAGGCGACCGGGTGCCAGTTGACCGAGGGGTCGATGAAGACCGGGTAGACGGTCGTGGCACGGGTGAGCATCGCCCGGTCAGGAACGAGCGTCAGCGCACCGGAGCCGGTCCGGGCCCGGACCGGGGCGACGCGTGCGGCCAGTCCCGGGTGCGCGGCGTCGGAGGCGTCGGCCGCCACCTTGGCCCCGGCGGGCTGCCCGCCGGTGGGAAGGGTCCGGTTCGAGTCCCACTGCAGCGGTGTGGCCGCGTCCGCCACGACCGCTCCGTGCGCGTCCGTGACGGTGAGCCCGCCGTCCTCGGCGCCGGCCAGGTGGCCGCCCCGCAGCTGGGCACCCAGGCGCAGTGAGGCCAGCGCGGGGTTGCGCGCCGCCGCGGCGTCGTGGACGACCAGCGTCTCGCCGGGGCCGCCGGCCGCGGTGGCGGAGACCAGGAGGTCCACGCCGGGAAGGACGGAGGGATAGGTCGCGGTGGTGCCCGAGACATGAGGGGTCGGCAGGGCGGTGGGCCAGGTGAGGGCGAGCGAGGTGCTCCCGGAGCGGGTGACCGCGAGGGGGGCGGTGCCGCCGCCGGAGAAGGACACGGTGCCGTAGGCGGTGGCGTTCGGAGCCCACCTGCCGTCGGCCCGGTGCGTGAGGGTCAGATCCACCGGCACCCAGTGACCGCGCTGCCGGGTGCGCACCGGCAGCGGGTTGGAGACCGAGCGGAAGCCGCCGCCGGGCTCCGCCTCCACCTGCACGGTCGGGCTGGTCAGGGACGGGACCGCGACCGCTTTGCCGGTGGCGTGCGCCTGCGCGGCGGCGGCCTGCATCGCGGCGGAGTCGGCGGCGGTGGGGCCGAAGCCGTCCGGCAGGACCGGTGAACCTCCGGACCTCGCAGGGGACTTGGCGGCGGGGGCGCTCTTGCCGGTGATCTGGAGGCCCGCGGTCGGCTGCGCGGCCGTCGCGGGTGTGGAGGCCAGTCCGGCAGCGCTGACCGCCAACACCGCGGCGGCCGCGAGCAGGGCACGCGGTCTGCCGTTTCGCGCGTGTGCGCGAGGTATGGACATCGGATTCCCGTCTCTCGATCTCGGTCGGAGGTCCGACCCGGAGGCGAATGTAAGTGGTTGTCCGGGACCTCGCATAGGTCAATTCGGCTACCAGGGAACATATGTGACTGAACGTCATAAGGCTTCGGATATGTCCATGTCATGAATCTGGCAAGAGTCCTCCGCGCGGCGACTCTTCGACGGTCGCCTTGGGTACCTTCCGTTGGGTCTTCAAGATCGACTTCATCGTCGTCAGAGGGAGCAGGGTCGTGCCAAGGGCGACAGGTTCACGCGAACGGACGGGCCGACGCCTGAGCCCCGGGCGCCCGCCGCTACGCGGTCTGACCGCCCTGACGGCGGTGATCTCCGTACTCGTGGGTCTGACCGGTACGGCCGAAGCGGTCACGAGCCGCCCGCAACCCGGCTTCACCCAGGTCAAGCCGGTCCCGGTGGCCGCCGTGCACTCCCACTACGGCCCCGTCCGGCACCTGGCCAACTCGCCGTCGCCCAAGGTGACTTGGCCCAGCGGCACGGCAGCCTTCGCCACCTCCGCGACGACCGGTGCGGCTCCGACGGCGACGGGCCGCGCTGCCGCTCGGACGCCCGTGGCATCCGCTGCCCGGCTGCGAGCGGGCAACCTCCCGGTCTGGCTGGCACCCTCCACCGGCCTCGCCCTCGACCACGCCTCGGTGCGCGTCCTGCCGCAGCGGTCCGGGCGGTCGGCCGGTGTCGACGGAGTGCTGCTCCAGTTGTCCGGGCTGCCCAGGAGCAGTCACGGCAAGGTCCAAGTCGGCCTGGACTACCAGGACTTCACCGCCGCGTTCGGTGCCGACTGGGGTTCGCGGCTGCGGCTCGTGAAGCTGCCCGACTGCGCCCTGACCACACCGCGACGCGCAGCCTGCCGTACCCAGACCCCTGTCGCGTCCGCCAACAGCGCCACGGCGCAAACCCTTTCGGCCCCGCTCGCCCTCGCCGAGAACAGCGTGGTCCTGGCGGCCACCGCCGCACCGAGCGGAGGCGGTGGCGACTTCGCCGCCACCTCGCTGAAGCCCTCCGGCTCCTGGCAGGCCGGCGGCAGCACCGACGCGTTCACCTGGTCCTACCCGATCACCGGCCCCAGCGTCCCCGGCGGACTGACGCCCAACCTCTCGCTGGGCTACGACTCGCAGAGCGTGGACGGCCTGACCTCCTCCACCAACAACCAGGCCTCGGTCGTCGGCGACGGCTTCTCGCTGCCGAGCAACTACATCGAGCGTTCCTACGGCTCCTGCCACGACAACCCCACCGGCGCCACGAAGACCTGGGACAACTGCTGGTCCTCCGACAACCAGCTCACCCTCTCGCTCAACGGCACCACCACCACCCTGATCAAGGACGACACCACAGGGACCCTGCGGGCCCAGGGCGACTCCGACGAGCGCGTCGAGCGGCTGACCGGAGCGGTCAACGGCGCCCAGGGCGGCGAGTACTTCCGGGTGACCACCTCGAACGGCACCCAGTACACCTTCGGCCTGAACAGGCTGCCGGGGTGGGCGTCGGGGAACGCGACCACCAACTCGGTGCTGACCGAGCCCGTCTACGCCACCGACTCGACCCAGCCCTGCTACAACGCCACGTGGGCCAACTCCTGGTGCCAGCAGGGCTACCGCTGGATGCTCGACTCGGTCAAGGACACCCACGGCGACGTGATGTCCTACTTCTACACGCCGATCACCGCCTACTACGCCCGTAACCTCGGCAAGACCGCCGACACCCCCTACGTGCGCGACGCGGTGCTCGCGAAGATCCAGTACGGCCAGCGGGACGGCTCGGTGTACTCCACCAGCCCCGCCGCTCAGGTCACCTTCGCCTACAACGGCCGCTGCAACACCTCGGCCACCGGGTGTGCCACCTCCACGCTGACGACTTCCACCGCGTCCAAGTGGCCGGACGTACCGTTCGACCTGAACTGCGCCAGCGGTGCTGCCTGCGCGTCCAACTCGCCGACGTTCTGGACCGAGAACGAGCTGACGGGCGTTCAGACCCAGGTGCTGGTCGGCTCCACCGAGACGAACGTCGACTCCTGGGCGTTCACCTACTCCTTCCCGGCGACCGGGGACGCGACCACGCCCTCGCTGTGGCTGAACTCGGTGACCCGCACCGGCCAGGACACCTCCGCCGGCGGTTCCGCGTCGGCGCTCGCCATGCCCCAGGTGACCTTCTCCGGCACACCCCTGTCGAACCGGGTGGACCTGACCGACGGCTACCCGCCGATCACCCGCTACCGGCTCAACACCATCACCACCGAGTCCGGCGGCATCATCAGCGTCGGCTACTCGGCCCCCGCCTGCGCGAGCGGCACCCCGAGCGACGCCGGCCTGAACACCTCGCTGTGCTACCCCGGTTACTGGACTCCCACCGGGCACACCAGCCCGATGCTGGACTGGTTCAACAAGTACATCGTCACGACGGTCACCCAGCAGGACCCGACCGGCGGCGGAGTCAACGACGCCATCGTCACCCGCTACGTCCCCGTGGGCACCGCCGCCTGGCACTACGACGACAGTCCGCTGACGCCCACCGCCCAGCGGACCTGGGACCAGTGGCGCGGCTACGGCGGCATGAAGGTCACCACGGGCACCGCGCCCGACCCGGTCACCGAGACCGAATACACCTACTTCCGCGGCATGGACGGCGACACCCTGTCCGGCGGCGGCACCCGCTCGGCGACCGTCACCGACTCCCGCGGCGACCCACCGGTGACCGACGCGGCCCAGTACGCGGGCCTGACCTACGAGGCGATCCTCTACAACGGCCTGAACAGCGGAAAGGTCGTCAACGACACGATCACCGCCCCCTGGAGCAGTAGCGCCACCGCGGTCCACGCACTGTCCGGCGGACTGCCGGTGCAGAAGGCGTTCCTGACCGGCCAGAGCGCGGTCGAGGTCTTCACGCCGCTGGCGTCCGGGGCCACCCGGGAGACCGAGACCGACTACACCCACGACTCCCACGGCCGCGTCACCAAGGCCGACGACAAGGGTGACGTATCCACGGCGAACGACGACCTGTGCACCACGGCGAGCTACGCGGACAACACCTCCGCCTGGATCTTCGACCTGGTGGACGAGACGAAGACGGTGTCCGTCACCTGCTCG
Organism: Streptomyces sp. MBT65; assembly: GCF_016612545.1. Lineage (GTDB taxonomy): Bacteria > Actinomycetota > Actinomycetes > Streptomycetales > Streptomycetaceae > Streptomyces. Next base: position 15,907 of record NZ_JAENRY010000043.1, read on the forward strand.
GCCACCGCGACGCTCCCGGACGACGCGGTCAGCGACAAACGGGTCTACTACGACGGCTCCGGCACCGTGGGCGCCGCACCCACGGTCGGTGACCCCACCTCGACCGAGCAGGCCACCTCGTACAAGGGGTCCACCCCGGTCTACTCGACCATGTCGTCCCTCACGACGGACGTCTACGGCCGGACGCTGACCAGCACCGACGCCGACCAGCGGACCACCACGACCACCTACACCCCCACAACAGGCGCCGCACCCACCGCAGTTGCCTCCACCGACCCGATGCAGCAGACGCTCAGCCAGACCTACGACCCGCTGCGCGGTCTGATGCTGACGCAGACCACCGCGGCCGGCTATGTCACCAAGGCGCAGTACGACGCGCTGGGGCGGATCACCGCCGTGTTCCGGCCCGGTATCACCGACGCCACGACCAAGTACAGCTACGCGCTCGCCGCCGACAAGCCGAGTTCCGTGGTCACCCAGACCCTGAACGACGACGGCAGCTACCGCAGCAGCGAACTGCTGATGGACGCGCTGCTACGGCCCCGCGAGACGCAGATCGCCACCGTCGACGGCGGCCGGGACGTCACCGACACCGTCTACGACACCAACGGATGGGTGGCCAAGACCACCGCCCCCTACTACACCACCGGCGCCCCCAGTTCCACGCTGGTGCAGGCGCAGGACGGTGACATCCCCTCAGAAAGTGGCTTCACCTACGACGGTGCCGGACGCAAGACCGTGGCCACCGCCTATGCGCTGGGCACCGCCACCTGGAACACCACCACCGTCTTCGGCGGCAACTTCACCACCACCGTGCCCCCGAAGGGCGGCGTGGCCGAGACCTCGGTCACCGACGCCCGGGGACGCCAGACCGACCTGTACCAGTACCACGCGGGCGCCGCGGCCGACCCGGTCCACGACTCCGCCTCGGACTACTCCGACACGCACTACACGTACTACCCGGACGGCCACCAGTCCGGCCAGACCGACCCGGCCGGCAACACCTGGACCTGGACCTACAACCTCCTGGGCGACCAGGTCGCGGCCACCGACCCCGACGCGGGCTCCTCCTCGGCGAGCTACGACAACGCCGGCCAGCTCCAGACCACCACCGACGCCCGGGGCGACCAGGCCACCTACACCTACGACAAGGACGGCCGTCGGACAGCCGCCTACGACACCACCGGCAACGCCACCGCGTCCGCCGCCAACCAGGTCGGCGCCTGGACGTACGACACGCTGAAGAAGGGGTACCTCACCTCTTCCACCTCCTACCAGCTGGGCACCGGCAGTGCCTCGGTCACCAACGCGGTGCTCGCCTACACCGGCATGGGCGAGGTCGCCGCCTCGAAGACCACGCTGGCCAACCTGCCGAGCAACCTGGCGGCGCTGGCGCCGTCCGCCGGTTACACGGAGGCCTACACGTACAAGACCACCGGTACGTTGGCAGGCCAGCAGGACCCGGCGGGCGGCGGACTGCCCGCGGAAACCGTCAACTACGGCTACGACCAGTACGGTCAGCCCACCAGCGTCGGCAGCACCGGCACCGCCGCCTGGACGTACGTCTCCGCCATCGGCTACGACGAGTACGGTGACCCGCTCCAGTACTCCATGGGCCCGACCACCGGCTGGGTCGACCTGACCCTGAAGTACGACCCGCAGACCGGTCAGCCCACCGACGCCAAGACCACCGACTCCACCAGCGGCACGGTCGTCGACGACACCGCCTACACCTGGGGGAACTCGGCCGTCTCCAAGGGCGCCGGACTGCTCACCTCGACCACCGACAGCCAGAACGGCGGCTCGGTCGCGGACACCCAGTGCTTCGGCTACGACTGGGCAGCCCGCCTGACCGCGGCCTGGACCGCCACCGACAACTGCACTGCCACACCCGACACCGGCAGCAGCACCACCGTCGGCGGCACCAACCCCTACTGGCAGACCTGGACCTACGCCGCCGACGGACAGCGCCAGACCCAGACCGACCACGACACCACCGGCAACAGCGCCAACGACACCACCACGACCTACCACTACCCGACCGCGGGCTCCGCGACCGACCAGCCGCACACCCTCGGCAGCACCACCGCCACCGGCCCGGCGGCCACCGCGAACACGGCGTCCTACCACTACGACGCCTCCGGCAACACCACCTCGATCCAGGGCGGCGCCCTGGGCGACCAGACCCTGACCTGGAACCACCAGAACCGGCTGGACACCGACACCACGTCGGCCGGCGCCACCAGCTACCTCTACGGCCTCGACGGCGGCCTGGTGCTGCGCACCGACCCGACCCAGGCCACGCTCTACCTGGGCAACGAGGAACTGGTCGAGAACACCGCCACCAAGGCGGTGACCGGCACCCGCTACTACTCCGTCAACGGCACCACCGTGGCCGCCCGCTCCAGCAGTGGCGACGTCCAGTACCTGATCCCCAACCGGCAGGGCACCGACTACCTGTCCGTCGACTACCAGACGCAGGCGGTGACACGGCGTCAGTACCTGCCCTTCGGCGGTACCCGCGGCACGGCCCCGACCTCCTGGCTCGGCGACAAGGGTTACGTCGGCGGCACCACCGACACCGCCACCAGTCTCATCAACCTCGGTCTGCGCGAGTACGACACCCAGACCGGCCGCTTCGTCAGCCGTGACCCGCAACTGGAGGCCACCGACCCCTCGCAGCTGACGGGCTACGACTACGCCGCCAACAACCCGGTGACCGGCAGTGACCCGACCGGCCAGAGCTGGTTCAGCTCCCTGTCCAACGCGGTCTCCAGCTTCGCCGACACCGCCCAGCAGGTCATCGACCGGACCAACGGTCCCATGGCCGCACTGGGCGTCGGGCAACTGCTGCTCGGCGCGGCCGCGGACGGCCTGGGCGGTGCGCTCATGCTGAGCGGCATCGGGGCGCTCGGACCGGGCGAGGCACTGATCGCCGCAGGGTCCATGCTCGCCGTGTCCGGCAGCGCCACGGTGGCCACTGCGGTCGCCGCGCCCAACATCGCCTTCGCCGTCCAGAACGGTGATGGTGCCGGAGGAGGCGACGACGGGGGTGGGTCCGACGGCTCGTCCGCCGAGGATTCGGACCGGGACAGGGATGCGCAGTCTCTGCGGAAGGAACACAAAGGCGAGGACGGTGAGCCGCAGCTCACTCTGGACAATGCCTACCGTGCGTTGGACGGCGCTCCGGAGGGGACTCGTGCCCGGGTGATGCCCAAGGAGAACGAGCTCGCGAGCAAGCCAGGAGCCAAGGGGAAAGAGAAGGTCAAGAACGCTGACCTCGAATACCTCGACCAGCAGGGTGACATTGTCGGCTACGGGGAGGTCAAGACCATCGGAGAGGCCGACGAGGGGAAGTTCGACGGGCAACTCGACAGTGCCGTCAAGCAGTTGCGCTGGCGGCAGGACTGGAAGGGCGGCACGGAGGTCAACGAGATCTTCATCCAGGTCCCCGACCTGGCCGATCCTCCGGAGGTCAAGAGCTGGGTCAAGAGCTACCGGAATGCTCGCAGGGGCGGAGTGAAGTCGATCAGCGGGTATCGTCTGCGGGTCTTCAGCGAAAGCGGCAACAGTCTGGGGACCTTCGATCTGGGCAATAACGCCGACGAAGGCTATGTCGAGGACCACACCTACCATTCACCGAACGGGTATTCCTACTGAACCGCCCAGCGCTGAATGACCTCAGACCGTAATCCGGGGCGGGGCGGACGCGTACCGCGAGGGCGCGTCCGCCCCGCCCCTGTCCGAAAGGCGCCTTTCTTGTCCTCGATGCTTTACCGACTGCGCGAGTCCTTCCCTGACGCGCCGAATGCGCTGGCACGGGCGCGGGAGATCTCGCGCGAACTGGCCGACTGGACATCCTGCCCCACGCCCCGGATGGAGCCGGTCACCACAGCCGAGCAATACGCCTACGCCCTCTCCGCCTTCGACACCGCCCGCATCTACGGGAACCAGGCAGAACCCGGCGTCAGACCCTGCCTGGACGAACTGCGGCGCCGCACCGTCGTCACGTTCGACAACGAAGAGCCGAACTCCTCGTTCGCCGGCTACGCGATACTCCGCCCCGATCTGATCGACCTCTGGCCGCTGCCCGAGAAACTGACTCTCACTCTGGATTCGACCTCGCCCTTCGGCGATCCCTACAGCGAGCCCGACCCCGACTGCACCGAGGAGGAACTGAATGACATGGTTTCCGTCCTCGGACTGCTGTCTCTGAACGTGGACTGGGACTGCGGCTGGCGCGGCCTGTCCGAGTCCAAGGACTGCGGTGTACAACTCTGTCTGAACAGTGTCTGGACGCGGCAGATCGCCGTGCCGTCGCCCGGCGAGTTCGGCGTCTGGATCTCCCTCGGCAACCGCATCGCCTGGACGACTGCGGGCGAGAACTGGCGTCGCGACTGCGGACTTCCGCTGGGCGAACCCCAGCAAGGCTGGTGACGTGGACGCCCGGAGCCCTACGCCCCGGTGGAGGCGAGGCGCGCGGGGTGACGCCAGGGTGGGGCGGAACACGTGGGCGAAGCAATGGAGGTTGGGCAGACTGCCCGGCGGTCCTCCCCGGCGACCGGCAGGCAGGTGCCGGTCAGCAGCCAGCCGGCCTCGGTGAGCTCAGGGTTTCCCTCCGCGGGTCTGCACGAAAGCGCCGACAGTCTGGGCGACCTCGACCTCGGTAGCAACGCCGACCAAGGCCATGTCGAGGTACATACCTGCTGTTCGCTGAGCAGTTGCTCCTGCTGAGCCACTGGCTACCGCTGTCTGACTTCAGGCTGTGGTCCGGGATGGAGGCGGATGCGTACCGTGAGGACGAGTCCTCCCTGGCCCTGTTCGAAAGGCGCGCTCTTTGTCCTCGACGCTCTACCGAGTACGCGAACCCCTCCCCGACGCGGTGAGCGCGCTGTCGCGGGCGCGGGCGATCATGCGTGACCTGGCCGAGTGGACCGCCCCTCCGTGGCCCCGAGTGGACGACATCACGACCGCGGAGCAATTCGCGTACGCACTCGGCACCTTCGCCACCGCCCGGTTCGGTGCGGACCGCGAACCCCACGGCGTGTCGTTTCTGAACGAACTGCGGCGCCGCGATGTCGTCACCCTCGATACGGAGCAGCTGAAGTCCTACATCTCGGGCGACGTGCGGCTCCGCCCCGACCTGGTCGATCTCTGGCCCCTGCCCGAAGGAGTGGGCCTCGTTCTGGCCACGACTCCGCCCTTCGGCACCCCCGACAGCGAGCCCGAGGACGATGCCACGGAAGACGAACTGGACCGGATGGTCTCGGTGCTCGGGCCGCTGTCCCTGGACGTCAAATGGGACTGCGCCTGGCGCGGTCTGCCCGAGTCCAAGGACTGCGGTGTGCTGCTCTGCCTGAACAGCGTCTGGGTGCCGCAACACGTCGAGCCGTCCCCGGGCGAGTTCGGTGTCTGGATCTCCCTCGGCTCCCGGGTCGCGTGGACGCCCGAGAGCGAAGTCTGGCGCCGCGACTCGGGACTCCTGCTGGGCGAAGCGCAGCAGGAGTGACCCGGACGTGACAAGCGCTATGTCGTCGTCACCACCGACACCATCACCGGCCAGGTTGACCCCGGTCCCGTACGCGTAGCCCGCCTCGGTCACGTCCGCCGATCCGTGCCACTGCCTTGTCCGGAGCTGACCCAGTGCAGCCATTGCGCTCCCCTTGGTTCGCATGGTCGGCACGCAGTCGGGCCCGGGAGTCGGCATGTTGGGTATTTGCGGATTCAGAGCAAGTTACTTGCAATCACTTGCGCAATTCATTCTTTAATTCATCGGAATCTAGCGGGCTCGATGAGGTCTCTGTACGGTCGGGGCGCCGGCTCCCCCACTCCCTGAAGGAGCATCAGATGCCGACGATCCCCAGACCCCGGCGACTGGCGGTGGCCGTCGTCGCCGCGGTGGCTGCACTGTGCGTGTCCGCCTTACCGGCCGCCGCCCTACAGGGGGCGCCGCGGTCCACCGCGCAGAAGGCGCAAGTGGCCGCGAGCGCGGCGGTGGGCGCGACGACGCCCTTCTCCGTCTACGAGGCCGAAGGCGGAACCCCGGCCGGAGGAGCGGTCGTCCGGTCGCTGGCCTCGGCGCCGACGACGCAGTACTCGAGCGCTGCCCTGGAGGCCTCGGGTCACTCCTACGTGCACCTGGACGGCACGGGTCAGTCGGTGCAGTGGACGAACACCACCGGGCAGCCGATCTCCTTCCTCAACATCCGCGCGAGCATTCCCGATTCGGCGTCCGGCGGTGGTGTCACCGGGACACTGAACCTGTACGTCAACGGAGTGTTCCGGCAGGCCCTGAACCTCAACTCGAAGCAGAGCTGGGTGTACGAGGGCAACGGAAACTACAACACGAGCGACGACCAGAACCCGGCCGACGGTGACCCGAGGGTCTTCTGGGACGAGTCGCACACCTTCGTCACCGGGTCCCCGATCCCGGCGGGCGCCACGTTCTCGCTGCGCAAGGACACCGACAACAGCGCGTCCTTCTACGACGTGGACTCAGTCGACGTGGAGAACCCGCCAGCGCCGAAGACACAGCCCAACGACTCGATCTCCATTGCGAGTTGCGGTGCCGTGGCGGACAACGCCCCGACCAACGGCGCGGCCGACAGCCAGTCGGTGGACAGCCGGGCCGCCATCCAGACCTGCATCGACCAGGCGCAGGAGCAGGGAAAGATCCTGTGGATCCCGCCGGGCACCTTCTATGTGAAGGGCACCGCCGGACTGAACGCGCAGGGCATCACCATCGTGGGCGCGGGCCTCTGGTACAGCACGGTCTACCGTGACGTCCCGGTCCCCAACAGCACACCCCTGGCAGCCCTGTTCGACCTGACCTCCTGCACGGTGCGTGACTTCCACATCGACGCCAACGCCGTCAGCCGGAGCACCATCGGCGGGGACGGCGGCGCGATGGACACCACCGGCACCGACTGGCTGGCCGACGGCATCTGGACCCAGCACACCATGTCCGGCTTCTGGGCCTCGGGCGCCGGCGGCACGGTGAGGAACAGCAGGCTGACGTCGATCTGGGCGGACGGGATCAACGTCAACAACGTCTCGCTGGGCGCCGACACCGGCAACAACCTGACCGTCACCGACAACTTCGTGCGCGGCACCGGCGACGACGCGATCGCCATCAACTCGGTGAACTACAACACCAACGGCGACGGTTCCCAGACCTTCTACCACCCGATGACCGACGTCACCGTCCGCCACAACACCTCGATCGCACCCTGGGGCGGCAAGGGCGTCGGCATCTACGGCGGCAGCGGCCACCTGGTCGAGGACAACTACGTCAGCGACACGGCCCGTTACATCGGTCTGGGCGCCGGACGCTTCGGTGTCAACGGCAGCGACCTGCTGTCCGCGACCGTGACCGGCAACACCGTGGTCCGTTCCGGAGGCAACGCCTACAGCCAGGGCCAACCCGCGCTGCACATCGGCAACGGCGGCGACGGACAGAACGTAGGGACCGTCGACAAGGTCACGGTCACCGGCAACACCGTCACCGACTCCCTCTACGACGGGATCGCCTTCTCCACCTCCACCAACACCCTGCTTCAGGACAACACGGTCAACAGCCCCGGCCGCAACGGCATTTCGATCGCGCCGCCGTTCTACCCCGCGCCCACCGGCTCCGCGACGATCACTGGCAACACGGTCACCGCGCTCGACCCCGGCACCTCGCCCTACGTCAACAACTCCACCGGTTTCGTTGCTACGTTGAGCGACAACCACTGGCCGCCGCCCGCACCCGAAGGCCCCTACGGCGGCACCCCGGCCGCCGTGCCCGGCACGGTGCAGGCGGAGAACTACGACACCGGCGGCCAAGGGGTCGCGTACAACGTCACCTCCGTCAACGGCAACGCCAACTCCTACCGCGCCGACGGCGTGGACCTGGACAACACCGCGGACACGGGCGGGGGTTACAACCTGGGCTGGACCGGCGCCGGACAGTGGTTCCGCTACACGGTCGACGTCGCCACGGCCGGCACCTACACCCTCGACCTGCGGATCGCCGCCCCGTCCGCGGTGCCGGGCGCGCTGCACCTGGCGGACGCCTCCGGTACGAACCTCACCGGAGCCGTCGACCTGCCCGCCACCGGCGACTGGCAGACCTGGGGCACCGCCACCACCCACGTCACATTGCCCGCGGGCCGACAGGTTCTGACGCTCCATCAGGACAGCGGCGGTTGGAACATCAACCACCTCACCCTCGCGGCGGGGAGCGACTCACCGCAGGCCACCCTCACCACGTCCCCCGGCTCGCTCGCCTTCGCCGGCCAGACGGTGAACACGACCAGCGCCGCACAGACCGTCACCGTCACCAACTCCGGTACCGCCACTGCCTCGTTCACCGGAGCTGCCGCCGGTGGTGACTTCGCGCAGACCAACACCTGCGGTACCTCGCTGGCCGCCGGCGCGCACTGCACGGTCTCCGTCACGTTCACGCCCACCGTCTCCGGCACCCGCACCGCCACCCTCACCCTGACCGGCAACCAGTCCAACAGTCCCACCACGGTGGCCCTTTCGGGCACCGGCACCGCGGACACCGGCACGAACCTCGCCGCCGGCAAGCCCACCAGCGAGTCCGGCCACACCGACGTATACCCGTCGTCGAACGTCACGGACGGAAACCAGGGTTCCTACTGGGAGAGCGCCAACAACGCGTTCCCGCAGTGGGTCCAGGTCGATCTGGGCTCGGCCCGGAGCGCCTCCCGCGTGGTGCTGCAACTGCCCGCCGCGTGGGGCGCCCGCACCCAGACCCTGGCCCTCGGCGGCAGCACCGACGGCACCGCCTTCACCACCCTGAAGCCCTCGGCCGCCCACACCTTCGACCCGGGCACCAAGAACACCGTCACGCTCACCTTCCCCGCCACCGCGCAGCGCTACTACCGCGTCACCGTCACCGCCAACAACGGGTGGCCCGCGGGCCAGATCTCCGAGTTCCAGATCTGGGCCGCCTGACCCCACCCGCCCCACGGTGCCGCCGGACGCTCCGTCCGGCGGCACCCTCGTGTCCGCGAGCGATTGAGATCTTGCGGGCCTCATTTTTGTTTGTTGCAAAGCTCTGTCTACTTATTGCGTGATCATGCCAAGGATATTACGGTCCCTCTTGCATCGTCGCCACCCCCTGTCTCCCCCTCCCTTCCCGGCGGTGCCAACGGAATAGTTCCGGCATTTCGTTACTGAAGGAGTGGCACGTGTTCCATTCCATCCGAGATCTGAGACGAGCCCTCGTCTGCGCGGTCAGCACCGCGATGGTGGCCGCCGCAGGCGTCTTCGCACTGGCTGCCCCGCCCGCCCTGGCGGCGTCCACCGCCACCGGCGGCAGCGGCGCGAGCCTGCCCTACGTCGAGGTGCAGGCGGAGAACTCCGACACCAACGGCACGAACATCGGCCCGAGTTACACCGCGGGCCAGCTGGCCGACGAGGCGTCGTACCGCAAGGCGACGACCCTCCAGGGCACCGGCAAGTACGTCACGTTCACCACGCCGGTGGCGACCAACTCGATCAACTTCCGCTACAGCATCCCCGACACCTCGGGCGGCTCGGTCTACACGGCCGCGCTGTCGCTGTACGTCAACGGCGTCAAGCAGCCCGACTTCACCCTGACCAACGCCTACAGCTGGTACTACGGCAGCTACCCCTTCACCAACACACCGGGCAGCAACCCGCACCACTTCTACGACGAGGCCCACCGCCTGTTCTCCACCACCTATCCGGCGGGTACGACCTTCAAGCTCCAGGTCGACGCGGGGGACACCGCCTCCTCGTACACGATCGACTTCGCCGACTTCGAGCAGGTCGGCGCCGCACTGACCGCCCCCTCGGGGTCGGTCTCGGTGACCAGCAAGGGCGCCGACGCGACCGGCGCGGCCGACGCGACCAGCGCCTTCAACGCCGCGATCAGCTCGGCCGGCCCCGGCGGAACCGTGTGGATCCCGCCGGGCACCTTCAACATCCCCGGCCACATCAGCGTCAACAACGTCACGATCGCCGGCGCCGGCATGTGGTACTCGACCGTCACCGGCACGGCCCCCGGCTTCTACGGCAACTCCGCGCCCAACGCGAGCACCGGCGTCCGCCTCCAGAACTTCGCCATCTTCGGCAATGTGCAGGAACGCGACGACAGCGCCCAGGTCAACGGCATCGGCGGCGCGATGAGCAGCTCCACCGTCTCCAACCTGTGGATCGACCACATGAAGGTCGGCGCCTGGATGGACGGGCCGATGGACGGACTGACGTTCACCGGCATGCGCATCCGCGACACCACCGCCGACGGCATCAACTTCCACGGCGGGGTCACCAACTCGAAGGTGACCAACAGCGAGATCCGCAACACCGGCGACGACGGCATCGCCACCTGGGCCGACTCCGCCCTCGGCGCCGACGCCAACGACACGATCTCCAACAACACCGTGTCACTACAGATCCTCGCCAACGCCATCGCGATCTACGGCGGCCACGACAACACCGTCAGCGGCAACCGCGTGGTGGACACCGGCATCGCGCAGGGCGGCGGCATCCACGTCGGCCAGCGCTTCACGTCGACACCGGTCGGCACCACCACCATCTCCGACAACACCATGGTCCGGGCCGGCAGCCTCGACCCCAACTGGCAGTTCGGCGTGGGCGCGTTGTGGTTCGACGGGAGCCAGGGCGCGATCACCGGCCCCATCAACGTCACCAACGCCCTTATCCAGCAGAGCCCCTACGAAGCCGTCCAGTGGGTCGAGGGCACCATCAGCGGGGTCAACCTCAACAACGTGACCATCGCCGGCACCGGAACCTTCGCCCTCCAGGAACAGACCGGCGGTGCCGCCAAGTTCACCAACGTCACGGCCACCGGCGTCGGTTACTCGAACCCGGTGTACAACTGCTCGGGCGGCAACTTCGTCATCACGGACGGCGGCGGCAACTCCGGTATCAGCGGCACGCCTTACTGCGGCGGCTGGCCCGCCCCGGTGTATCCGCCCTATCCGTCCGAGGGCGTGACGGCCACCCCCGGCGCGCTCAACTTCGGTTCCGTGGCGACCGGTTCGACGAGCGCCGCGCAGACCGTGACGGTCTCCAACCCGACCAACACGGCCGCGTCCGTCTCGTCGATCTCCACCAGCGGCGACTACTCCCAGACCAATACCTGCGGTTCGTCGATCGCGGCGAACGGCTCCTGCACGGTCAGTGTGAAGTTCGCGCCGACCGCCACCGGCAGCCGTAGCGGATCTCTGGCCGTGAACGCGGGCGGGGTCACCAACACGGTGACCTTGTCCGGTACCGGGACCGCGCCGGGGCCCGTGCTGAACACCGATCCGGCGAGTCTGGCCTTCGACGGCACGGTGGTCGGCTCCTCGGCCACCGCGCAGACGGTGAGGGTGACGAACTCGGGCACCGCGTCGGCGACCGTCTCCGCGGTCGCGGCGACCGGTGACTTCAGTCAGACCAACAACTGCTCCACCCTCGCGGTCGGCGCGTCCTGCACGGTGACCGTCGGGTTCAAGCCCACCACGGGCGGAGCGCGCGCGGGCAACCTGACCGTGACCAGCAACGCCAACAACAGCCCAACTGTCGTCGCCCTGACGGGCAGTGGCATCGACAGCACCACCAACATCGCCGCCGGACGCCCGGCGTCGGCGAGTTCGAGCGACAGTCCGTACGTCGCCTCGAACCTCACCGACACGGACGCCTCCACGTACTGGGAGGGCACGCTCGGTTCGTTCCCGCAGTGGGCGCAGGTCGACCTCGGGCAGAACTACGGCGTCGGCAAGGTCGTGCTCAAGCTCCCGCCGGCGACGGCGTGGTCGACGCGTACACAGACCTTGTCGGTGCAGGGGTCCATGGACGGCTCCAGCTTCTCCACGGTCAAGGCCTCGGCCGGATACACCTTCGACCCGAGCACCGGCAACACGGTGACCATCACGTTCGGCGCCGCCACGGCGAGATACGTGCGGGTGAACATCACCGCCAACTCGGGCTGGAACGCGGCCCAGTTGTCGGACTTCGAGGTGTTCCCCGGCGGCGGCGGCTCCTCGCCGGCGACGCTGTCGGCCAGCCCGACCTCGTTGACGTATCCCACCCAGGCGCTCAACACCGCGAGCAGCGCACAGTCGGTCACGGTGACCAACACCGGGACCGCCGCCGCGACCGTCTCCGGCGTCACCACCACCGGCGACTTCGCGCAGACCAACACCTGCGGGACGTCGATCGCGGCGGGCGCCTCCTGCACGGTGGCCGTCACGTTCACGCCCACCGCGTCCGGCACCCGCACCGGTGATCTCAGCATCGCCAGCAACGCGTCGAACGGCACGACCACGGTCGGGCTGACCGGCACCGGGGCCGGCACGGTGAGCAGAAACCTGGCGGCGGGCGCGGCCACCACCGAGTCCAGCCACACCGACGTCTACCCGTCGTCCAATGTGACGGACGGCAACCAGGGCACCTACTGGGAGAGCGCCAACAGCGCCTTCCCGCAGTGGGTCCAGGTCGACCTCGGGTCCGCGCAGAGCGCGAGCCGCGTCGTCCTCCAGCTCCCCGCGACCTGGGGTGCCCGGGGCCAGACGCTGTCCCTGTCGGGCAGCACCGACGGCTCCACCTTCAGCACCCTCAAGTCGTCGGCGACGTACACCTTCGACCCCACCACCAACAACACGGTCACCATCGCCTTCACCGCGAGCACCCAGCGCTACCTCCGGGTGAACATCACGGCGAACAACGGCTGGCCTGCCGGTCAGCTCTCGGAGTTCCAGGTCTGGAACACCTGACCTGTCCTGACGGTGCCGCCGGGCATGGACGTGCCCGGCGGCACCGACCGCCGAAAGGAGTCGAGATGGGTGTCACCCGCAGAGTCTTCTTGAGGGCCGCGATCGCGGCCACCGCGGTGGGAGCCGCGGGAGCGACCGAGACCGTGCTCGCCCCGACCGCGTCGGCGGCCAGTTCGCCGGGCGACGTCGTCGGCAAGGTCACCGTCGGCTACCAGGGGTGGTTCGCGTGCGTCGGCGACGGCGCGCCCATCAACGGCTGGTGGCACTGGAGCCAGGACTGGGGCCAGTCGCCGTCCCGGAACAACACCAACATCAAGTGCTGGCCCGATGTGCGCGAGTACACGAACACCTACCAGACGGCGTACGCCGCCCTCGGCAACGGCCAGGCCGCCAAGCTGTTCTCCTCCTACGACCGGCAGACGGTCAACACCCACTTCCTGTGGTTGCAGCAGAACGGCATCGACACGGCAGCCCTGCAACGCTTCAACCCCACCGGCGGCGAGGGCCCCACGCGGGACGCCATGGCGACCAAGGTGCGCACTGCCGCGGAGTCGTACGGCCGGAAGTTCTACATCATGTACGACGTCTCCAACTGGACGAACATGCAGTCCGAGATCAAGACGGACTGGACGGCCAAGATGTCGGCGCACACGGCGAGTTCGGCGTACGCGAGGCAGAACGGCAAGCCGGTGGTGTGCATTTGGGGCTTCGGCTTCAACGACCCGAACCACCCCTTCACCCCGGACGCCTGTCTCGATGTCGTCAACTGGTTCAAGGGACAGGGGTGTTACGTCATCGGAGGCGTCCCGCGTGAATGGCGGACCGGGACCGGGGGCTTGCAGCCCGGTTTCCTCGGCGTCTATCACGCCTTCCACATGATCTCGCCGTGGATGGTCGGCGCCATCGGCAATGTCACCGAGGCGGACAACGCGTACTCCACGTACACCGTCCCCGACCGGGCCGACTGCACCGCCAACGGCATCGACTACCAGCCGTGTGTCCTGCCCGGCGACGTCTCAGGACGGCAGCGCGCGCACGGGGACTTCATGTGGCGGCAGTTCTACAACGTGGTGCGGGCCGGTGTGCAGGGCATCTACATCTCGATGTTCGACGAGTTCAACGAGGGCAACCAGATCGCCAAGACCGCCGAGACGCAGGCCTGGGTGCCCACCGACTCCGGGTTCCTCGCCCTCGACGAGGACGGCACCGCGTGCTCCTCCGACTACTACCTGCGGCTCACCGGCGACGGCGGACGCATGCTGAAGGGGCAGCTCGCGCTGACCTCAACTCGCCCTACGCAGCCGGTGGTTCCCAACGGGGGTGACACCACACCGCCCGCCGCGCCGGGTGGCCTGACCGTCACCGGGCACACCGCCAACTCCGTCTCGCTGTCCTGGAACACCTCGACCGACAACGTCGGCGTGACCGGCTACCGCGTCCTCCAGGTGTCCGGCTCGACCAGCACGCAGGTGGGCACCACCGGCTCAACGTCCTTCACCGTCACGGGACTTGGCGCGTCCACCGCCTACACCTTCGACGTCGTCGCGCTCGACGCGGCGGGCAACATGTCGCAGCCCTCCAACCAGGTCACCGTCACCACCGACCCTCCGTCCAGCACCACCAACCTCGCCCTCCACCAACCGACTTCGGAGAGCAGCCACACCCAGGTCTACGCCTCCGGCAACGCGACCGACGGCGACGCGAACACCTACTGGGAGTCCGCCAACAACGCCTTCCCGCAGTGGGTCCAGGTCGATCTGGGGTCCGCCACCGGCGTCAAGCGGATCGTCCTGCGGCTGCCCCCGGCCACCGCCTGGTCCACCCGTACCCAGACCATCTCCGTCCAGGGCGGTACTGACGCCGGCACCGCCACCCAGTTCCTCGCCGCGGCGGGCTACACCTTCGACCCGGCCACCGGCAACACCGCGACCCTCACGCTCCCCGCCACCGTCACCACCCGCTACGTACGGCTCAGTTTCACCGCCAACACGGGGTGGCCGGCCGGGCAGGTCTCGGAGTTCCAGGTCTTCGGCGCCTGAACCCTCCGCCGGGGGTGTCGTCAGAACCACCCCCGATCCGGTGTTCAGGCCCAGGGACCGCGAGCGTCGCCGACGGCAGGATTCATGGCGTACCCAATCCACCGCACGGAACCTCCGGGGGACTCCATGAACGAAATGTCGGCCAGGCGTCTGGTGGGCGGCGCGGGCATCGCCGCCGCAGTCGCACTCATCGTCCAAGTGCCCCTGTACTTCGTCTACTCGGGGCCACCGCCGGACGCCAACGTCCTGGCCAGGCTGCTGATCGGGATCGTCGCGCTGGCGTTCCTGCTGGTGTTCGTGACCGCGTTCCGCGACCTGGTGAAGCGGGTGAACCCCGCGTACGAGTGGGCCGGTTCGCTGGCCTTCACGGCGGGGCTCGTCTACGCGACGATCACGCTGGTCTCCATGGGCCTGGAGGCCGGCGCGGTCATCGCCGCCGACCGTCCGATCGACCCGACGATCGACGTCAGCGGCACCTACATCCTCTACGGGTCGATCTCCCGGCTGATGCTGGCGTTCTTCCTGACCGCGCTGGGCTTCGCCGTCTCCCGCACCCGACTGCTGCCGCGCTGGACCGCCAGGTCGGCCTATGTCCTGGCGGGGATCAACCTGGCGTTCGTGCCGTCCCTGTTCTTCGGGAACACTCCCGCGCACTTCTACGCCGCGAACGGCTGGGGCACCACCGCCCTGATGGGCGCGATCCTCAGCTACTGGCTGCTGGCCCTGGGTGTCTCCACCTACCGCAGCGCGAAAGCACCGGCCGTGAGCCACTGACAGATCCACCGAAAGCGGCGTCCGGTGCGAACCGGATACCCAGGGTGGGTATGGTGGCCCCATGGCCCGCATCGAACAGCCCGGAGGACCGCACCCTCGCGTGCGGTCCTCCGTGCTGCTCGTTGCCGCCCTGCTGTTCGGTCTGCTCGGGATGCACGGGCTCGGGCCCGTTCTCATGTCCGACCACGCGCCAGGACACACCACCGTGACGGCCGCGGCCGCGTTGACGGGCGAGCGGGTGTCGACACCGGACGCCTGCGACCACGACCAGGGCGACTGCGGCAGCCACATGACGCACGCCGACGCGACCTGCGCTTCCGCGTCCGTCGCCCACGCCCCGGCCGTGGTGCCGGTGCTGCAACCCGATGTGGCGGCCTGCGCCGATGCGCCGGACGGGCGTACGTCCGAGGCGGGCAGCGGTCCCGACGGGGGCCGGGCGCCACCCTCCCTCTCCGAACTCCAACTCCTGCGGATCTAGAGCGGCCCGCGCGCCGACACGCGCGCATCGGCATGCCCTGAACGGATCCACACACCAGGAGTTCCACCTTGAGCGCACAGCGCAGGTTCGTCCGTCGTACCGTTCTCGCCGTCACCGCCACGGTGGCCGCCCTCACGCTCGCCGCGTGCGGCGGCGACGGCGACAAGGCGAGCAGCGGGAGCGAGACCGGTACCGCCTCCACCTCCGCCACCGGCGGGCACAACGCCGCGGACATCTCCTTCTCGAAGGACATGATCCAGCACCACCGCCAGGCCGTGGAGATGGCCGGACTGGCCGCCGGCCACGCCTCCTCGACGCAGGTCAAGAGCCTCGCCACGAAGATCGAGGGGGCACAGGGCCCGGAGATCAAGACCATGTCCGGCTGGCTCACCTCGTGGGGCGAGCAGGTCCCCGAGGACATGTCCGGAATGGACCACGCCATGTCGTCCTCGACGCCCGGCATGATGAGCGACGCCGACATGACCAAGCTGGAGAAGGCCTCCGGTACCGCCTTCGACGCCATGTTCCTGACCATGATGGTCGACCACCACGAGGGTGCCGTCGAGATGGCGAAGACCGAGAAGGCGAACGGGAAGTACCAGCCCGCCACGAAGCTCGCCGCCGACGTCATCACGGCACAGAGCGCCGAGATCGCCCAGATGAACAAGATGCTCGGCAAGAGCTGACCCCGTCGGTGAACGGGGCCCGACCGCGCACCCCGCGGTCGGGCCCCCGCTCAGGAGCCCTCCGCCGCCTCGCGCTTTCGGCGTTGTTCCTCGAACAGGCGGAGGAACTCCTTCGCCTGTTCCTCCGCGATGCGTTGCTGCTCGATCTCCTCGTCGCTCAGCACCCGGTCCTCGTCGAACACGCCCTCCTCGCGGAGCTGTTGCTCCTGGACGCCGGTGGGCAGTTCGGGGTCGGGGTCGGAGGGGCGCGGGCCCTCGGGACCGTCCGGGCCGACCCGCACCAGGCGTTCGACGCGTACGATCCGGGTCCGGCAGCCGTCGATCACGATCTCGTTGCACCGCTCGGCGTCGATCCGGTCGGCCAGCCGCCCGTACTCCGCCTTCGTCTCCTCGTCGAGCTGCTCCATGACCGGTGCCATCACCCGCAGATAGTTGGTCAGCGAGTCCCGCGACCCCTGCGGGCTCGACTTCGTCATCTGCGTCGGCGCCCAGTGACCGTCCGAGAACTCGGCCGCCGTGAACTCCGCCGGCAGCAGCACACCCCCGGGATGCGTCTTCAGCGCGCGCCGCGAGTCCTTCCGCATGGCGGCGGGAGACGTGCCCGGCGCGTGGACCAGCGACAGCAGCTCCATCCGCAGGATGCCCTCGGACATCCCCGTCGGGGTGTACGGATCGATCACGAACCCCTTCGTAGGACCCTGGAATTCGTAGCCGTGCCCCACCTTCGCCGGGTCGGGGTCGGACGGCCGGGGCGGCTCAGGTCCTGTCGGCCCCATCCGGATGAACTGATCCGCCCGGATCACCCGGAACCGGCGGCCGAGCACCGTGAGTTCGTCCACGGCCTCCCAGTCCAGCCGCTCCGCACCCCGCAGCCACTCCCGCTGGGTCGCCGTGTCGCCGGCGTCCTCGGCGGCCCGGGCCAGTCCGCGGAAGGTCATGGCCATCGAGTCGCGGGCGCCCTGCGGGTAGGGGGTGGCGAAGAAGGAGACGATCCGCCAGCCGCCGGTCTCCAGCTCCTCGGCCACACCGAACACCGCGCCACCCCCGCCGAGGACGTTCGGATAGGCCTTGCGGGCCTGCCACGCCTCCACGTCCGCGAGCGCCGCCGCCGGGGCCTCCTGCAGCGCCTCCATCCTGATCATCCGGTACCCGGGAACCTGATCACCGTGCTCAGACATGCCTCCAGCATGCCCGGACGCGGGGACAGCACGCGACGAATCAACGCAACCGGCACACCAGTTGGGCTCGCGAGGCACAGGATCCGGCCAAGCGCCGCGCGCCCCGGGGTGATAGACGTCGGACATGAACAACATGATCGTCCCCTCCCGCCCGGCCGGTGCCCGATGACCGCCGGCGCCGACACCCCCGACCGCCGGGGCCGCACCGGCCTGCACCGCACCGGCCTCGACCTGACCGGCAACCCCCGCGTCAAGGTCCGCGACGTGACCCTGCTGTCCAGCCACTGGTACGTCGAGCGCACCACGACCTTCGACTTCCGGCACGCCGACGGCACCTGGACCACCCAGGAACGCGAGACCCACGACCGCGGCAACGGCGCCACCCTGCTCCTCTACGACGCCGAGCGCGAAACGGTCCTGCTCACCCGCCAGTTCCGCTTCCCCGTGTATGTCAACGGCCACCCCGACGGCATGCTCGTCGAGACCCCGGGCGGACTCCTCGACGACGAGGACGAACACCCCGAGGAGGCCGTACGACGCGAGGTGGTGGAGGAGACCGGCCACACCGTCGGGGAGGTGGAGCACGTCTTCGACGTCTATATGAGCCCCGGCTCGGTCACCGAACGCATCGGTTTCTACGCCGCCTCCTACGGCCACTCGACCCGCACCCACGAGGGCGGAGGACTCCAGGACGAGGGCGAGGACATCGAGATCCTCGAACTGCCCTTCCGCAGAGCCCTGGAGATGATCCGCAGCGGCGAGATCGCCGACGCCAAGACCATCATGCTGCTCCAATGGGCGGCGCTGGACGGCCCGTTCGCCAAGTAGCCGCCGAGGGCCTTGACTTGAAGTGCGCTTCAACAGAAAGACTCCCGTTCGCGCCCGGAGGACCGGGTGCGAACGGGAGGGATCACCATGAAGTACCGCACCATCGGCACCGATCCGGCCCACCGCCGTGAGGTGAGCGTGCTCGCGCTCGGCGCGATGCTGTTCGGCTCCCGCACCGACGAGGCGACCTCCTTCGCCGTGCTCGACCGCTACGTCGAGGCCGGCGGGAACTTCATCGACACGTCCGACAACTACGCGTTCTGGGAGGACGGAAGCCAGGGCGGCCAGAGCGAGAAGCTGCTCGGACGGTGGCGGCGCAGCCGCGGCATCGGCGACGAGATCGTCATCGCCACCAAGCTCGGCGCCCGCCCGCTGGCACCCGGCACGGGATTCGTCGACAACCCGGAGGGCCTCTCGGCGAAGGTCATCCGTGAGTCCGCCGAACGCAGCCGCGAACGCCTCGGCGTCGACAAACTCGACCTGCTCTACGCCCACATCGAGGACCCTGGCGTTCCGATACAGGAAACCGTCGAAGGATTCGCCGAGTTGGTAGCCGAGGGCACCGTCGGTCTCCTCGGCGTCAGCAACCACGCCGCCTGGCGCGTGGAACGGGCCCGCGCGCTCGCCGCCGCGGCCGGACTGCCCGGCTACGAGGTGCTCCAGTACCAGCACAGTTATCTGCGCCCCCGGACCGACGTAGCGTCCGGGCTCTTCCCCGACGGCAGCCTCGGCAGCGCGGGACCGGACCTGCTGGGCTATCTGCGCGCCGAGCCCGCCCTCACCCTGGTCGCCTACTCACCCTTGCTGGCCGGCGCCTACACACGCCAGGACAAACCCCTGAGTGCCGAGTACGACCACCCCGGCACCTCGACCCGGCTCGCCGTACTGCGCGAGGTGGCGCGGGACACCGGCGCGAGCGTCAACCAGGTCGTCCTGGCTTGGCAGTTGGGCGGTCCGCTGCCGATCGTCCCGCTCGCCGGGGCCTCGTCGGTGGCCCAGTTGGAGGAGAACCTCGCGGCCGTGGACCTGGAACTGACGGCGGAGCAGCGCGCACGCCTGGACTCCGCCGTCCCGGTCAGGGCCTGACCAGCAACTGGAAGTCGAACGCGTAGCGCGACGCCCGGTAGATGTGCGTCCCGTACTCGACCGCCCGCCCGGTGTCGTCGTACGCCGTGCGCTGCATGGTGAGCAGCGCCGCGCTCTCCTTCTCGTCGAGGCGGGCCGCCTCCTCGGGGGTCGCCGAGCGCGCGCCTATCGTCTGGCGGGCACTGTGCAGGGTGATGCCGGCGGTGCGCAGCATCCGGTACAGGCCCGTCGACTCCAGCCGGTCGGTGTCGAGTTGGAGCAGGTTCGACGGGAGGTAGTTGCACAGGAACGCCACCGGCTGGCCGTGCGTGGAACGCAGCCGCTCCAGGAGGGTGACCTCGCTGCCCTCCGGGACGCCGAGGGCGGCCGCGACATCCGCGGTCGCGGGCACGCCCTCGTTGCGCAGCACCGTCGTGGTCGGGCCCTGTCCGGCCGACTCCAGGTCGTCGTAGAGGCTGCTGAGTTCCAGCGGTCTCTTCACCTGGCTGTGCACGACCTGCGTGCCGACCCCCCGCCGCCGGACCAACAGCCCCTTGTCCACAAGGGATTGGATGGCCTGGCGGACGGTGGGGCGGGACAGGCCCAGGCGTACGGACAGGTCGATCTCGTTGCCCAGGAGGTTGCCCGGTGCCAGGGCCCCGTGCTCGATCGCCGCCTCCAGCTGCTGCGCGAGCTGGTAGTACAGCGGCACCGGACTGTTGCGGTCCAGGGCGAAATGCAGGGCATCGAGCGGGGACCCGGCCACGGCGCGCGAGTAGTCACCGGTCTTCGCCACAGGGGCACCTCCTCACGGATCGTGACGGGTTGTCAGGAGTTGCTGGGGAAACCGAGGTTGATGCCACCGTCGGCCGGGTCCGGCCAGCGGGTGGTGATCACCTTGCCCTGCGTGTAGAAGGCGACGCCGTCGTTGCCGTAGACGTGGAGGTCCCCGAAGAGGGAGTCCTTCCAGCCGCCGAAGGAGTGGTAGCCGACGGGCACCGGGATCGGCACGTTCACGCCGACCATGCCCGCCTTGACCTCCATCTGGAAGCGGCGCGCGGCGCCGCCGTCCCGGGTGAAGATCGCGGTGCCGTTGCCCCAACGGGAGCTGTTGATCAGGGTGATGGCCTCGTCGTAGGACTCGGCGCGCACGACGACGAGCACCGGGCCGAAGATCTCGTCCTTGTACGCGTCCGCCGTCAGCGGCACCTTGTCGAGGAGGGAGACGCCGAGGAAGAAGCCGTCCTCGTGGCCCTCGACCGAGAGGCCGGTGCCGTCGACGACGACCTCCGCGCCCTGGGCCGCGGCCGAGGCGACGTACGACGCCACCTTGTCGCGGTGCTCGCGGGTGATGAGCGGGCCCATCTCGCTCGCCGGGTCGTTGCCGGGGCCGATGCGCAGCTTGCCGGCGCGCTCGGCGATCTTGCCGACCAGCTCGTCGCCGGTGTCGCCGACCGCGACCACGACGGAGACGGCCATGCAGCGCTCGCCGGCCGAGCCGTAGGCCGCGTTGATCGCCTGGTCGGCCGCGAAGTCCAGGTCCGCGTCCGGGAGAACCAGCATGTGGTTCTTGGCGCCGCCGAGGGCCTGCACGCGCTTGCCGTGCTCAACCGCCTTGAGCTGGATGTACTTCGCGATCGGCGTCGAGCCGACGAAGGAGACGGCCTCGACGTCCGGGTGCTCCAGGATGCGGTCGACGGCCACCTTGTCGCCCTGCACGACGTTCAGCACACCCTGGGGGAGGCCCGCCTCGGAGGCGAGTTCGGCCAGGCGGTATGACGCCGACGGGTCCTTCTCGCTGGGCTTGAGGACGAAGGTGTTGCCGGTCGCGATGGCCAGCGGGAACATCCACATCGGCACCATGGCCGGGAAGTTGAAGGGCGTGATGCCCGCGACCACCCCCAGCGGCTGGCGAATCGACGCCACGTCGACGCGGGTCGAGACCTGGGTGGACAGCTCGCCCTTCAGCTGCACGCTGATCCCGCAGGCGAGTTCGACGATCTCCATGCCGCGCGCGACCTCACCGAGCGCGTCCGAGTGGACCTTGCCGTGCTCGGCGGTGATCAGCTCGGCGATCTCGTCGCGGTGCGCGTCCAGCAGCTCGCGGTACTTGAACAGGATCGCGGTGCGCTTGGCGAGCGAGGAGGTGCCCCAGCTCTCGAACGCGGCCTTCGCGGAGGCGACGGCGGCGTCCACCTCGTCGACGGTCGCGAAGCCGACCTGCTTCTCCTGCGCGCCGGTCGCCGGGTTGTACACGGGGCCGAAGCGGCCGGACGTGCTCTCGACGGGCTTGCCGTCGATCCAGTGGGTGATCGTCTTCATGGTGCGAGTGCCTTTCGGGGGAGGGGAGTTCAGAGGTGGCGGCGACGGTCGGCGACCTGGCGGTCGTACTCCTCGCGGGCCTCTACGGCCGATGCGCGCGAGGCGGTCTCGGCGACCGGTACGTCCCACCAGGCCTCGGCCGGGGGAGCGGTCGGGGTGGCGATGTCGGTCTCGACGTAGACACAGGTCGGCCGGTCGGAGGCGCGGGCGGTGGCCAGTGCCTCGCGCAGTTCGCGCACGGTCTTGGGACGCAGGACGTCCATGCCGAGGCTGGCCGCGTTGGCGGCGAGGTCGACCGGGAGCGGGGCGCCGGAGAAGGTGCCGTCGGCCGCGCGGTAGCGGTAGGCGGTGCCGAAGCGCTCGCCGCCGACGGACTCGGAGAGACCGCCGATGGAGGCGTAGCCGTGGTTCTGGATCAGGACCAGGTTGACGGGGAGGCCCTCCTGGACCGCCGTGACGATCTCCGTCGGCATCATCAGGTAGGTGCCGTCGCCGACCAGCGACCAGACGGGGGTGTCGGGGGCGGCCTGCTGGACGCCGATGCCGGCCGGGATCTCGTAGCCCATGCAGGAGTAGCCGTATTCGAGGTGGTACTGGCGGGGGCTGCGGGCTCGCCAGAGCTTGTGCAGGTCGCCGGGGAGGGAACCGGCCGCGTTGATCACCACGTCGTCGTCGCCGACGATCGCGTCGAGGGCGCCGAGGAGTTGGGTCTGGGTCGGTACGGCGTTCTCGTCGGGGGCGGTGAACGCGGTGTCAACGACCTGCTCCCACCGCTCCTTGCCCGCGCGGTACTCGGCCTCGTAAACCGAGTTCACACGGTGATCGGCGAGTGCCTCGGTCAACGCGGTGAGCCCCGCCCGCGCGTCGCACACCAGGGTGCGTGCCGCCAGCTTGTGGGCGTCGAACGCGGCGATGTTGAGGTTGACGAACCGGACGGCAGGGTTCTGGAAGAGCGTGTTCGACGCCGTCGTGAAGTCCGTGTAGCGGGTGCCGACGCCGATCACCAGGTCCGCCGTGCGCGCGATGTCGTCGCTGACCGCCGTGCCGGTGTGGCCGATGCCGCCGAGGTCGGCCGGGTGGTCGTACCGGAGCGATCCCTTGCCCGCCTGGGTGGAGGCGACCGGGATGCCGGTGGCGTCCACCAGGGCCTTCAGCGCGTCCTCGGCCTGGCTGTGGTGGACGCCGCCGCCCGCGACGATCACCGGGCGCTCGGCGGACCGGATCGCCGCGACGGCCTCCGTCAGCTCGAAGGCGTCCGGCGCGGGACGCCGTACGTGCCACACGCGGTCGGCGAAGAACTCCTCCGGCCAGTCGTGGGCCTCGGCCTGAACGTCCTGCGGGAGAGCCAGAGTCACTGCTCCGGTCTCCACCGGGTCGGCCAACACGCGCATCGCGTTCAGCGCGGCCGGGATCAGTGCCTCGGGGCGGGAGATCCGGTCGAAGTAGCGGGAGACCGGGCGCAGTGTGTCGTTGACCGAGAGGTCCGCCTCGACCGGGTGCTCCAACTGCTGGAGCAGCGGGTCGGCGGCGCGGGTCGCGAAGTAGTCGCCGGGGAGGAGCAGGACCGGCAGACGGTTGATGGTGGCGAGCGCGGCGCCCGTGACCAGGTTGGTGGCGCCGGGGCCGATGGACGTGGTGACGGCCTGCGCGGAGAGGCGGTCGAGCTGGCGGGCGTACCCAACTGCCGCGTGAACCATGGCCTGTTCGTTGCGGCCCTGGTGGAACGGCATCGTGTCCTCGCCGGCCTCCAACAGCGCCTGACCGAGTCCGGCAACGTTGCCATGGCCGAAGATGCCCCAGGTGCCGGCGATCAACCGGTGCCGTACGCCGTCGCGTTCGGTGTACTGGACCGACAGGAACTGCACCAGGGCCTGCGCGACGGTCAGGCGGCGGGTGGGGGTGGTCATGAGGACTTCTCCGGTGCCGTGTAGAGGGGGAGGCGGGGGTCGACGGGCTGCTCGGGCCAAGTGCCGCGCACCCAGGCGTGATCGGGGTGGTCGCAGATCAGCCAGGAGCGGTCCTCGTCCGGGCCCGCCATGACGTTGAGGTAGTACATGTGGTGGCCGGGCACCGCCATCGAGGGCCCGTGCCAGCCGTCCGGGATCAACACGACGTCCCCGCCCCGGACTTCGGCCAGGACGTCGGTGTTACGGCCCTGTCCGGACGGCGAGACGCGCTGGTAGCCCAGTCCCGGGGTGCCCTCGTGGTCGGCGAACTCGAAGTAGTAGACCTCTTCGAGGACGGACTCCTCACCGGGCCGGTGCTCGTCGTGCTTGTGCGGCGGGAAGGAGGACCAGTTGCCGCCCGGCGTGATCACCTCGACCGCGATGAGCTTGTCGCACTCGAAGACCCCGGCCGCGCCGAAGTTGTTGACCTGGCGGCTGCTGTTGCCGGTGCCGCGCAGCTCCACCGGCACCGACGAGGCCGGGCCGTAACGGGCGGGCAGCCGGCGCGTGCAGCGGGCGCCGGTCAGCGCGAAGCGGCCACCGCCGGCCGACGAGATCGTCGTACGGGCATCCCTCGGGACGTACGCGAAGTCGCTCACGGACGTGAACACGCTCTCGCGGCCGTGGAGTTCGAAGGTGTCGTGGCCGAAGTCGTCGGCGGCGGCGACCGTGCAGGCGCCGGCGAGCGGGACGACGATCCACTCGCTGTCGTCGGTGTCGAAGGTGTGCGTGCCGCCCGGGGGCAGCTCCAGGACCCGCAGACTGGAGTAGCCCCAGGCCGCCGACTCGGGGGTGACGTCCACGACGTAGGGGCCGCCGAGGGCCTTGCCCGCGGGAAGGTGGTACGCGCTCGTCATCGTGTGCCTCCGGTTCACAACAGACCCACGGCGGTGTCCACCGCCGCTTCCACGCCGCCGTCGGCGGGGTACAGCAGGGAGCGGCCCACGACCAGGCCCTGGACGGTGGGCAGGCGCAGCGCCTTGCGCCACTTCTCGTACGCGCCCTCCTGGTCGTCGCCGACCTCGCCGCCGAGCAGCACCGCCGGCAGCGTCGAGGTCTCCAGGACCTCGGCCATGTCGTCCGGGTCGTCGGTGACGGGCAGTTTCAGCCAGGTGTAGGCCGACGTCCCGCCCAGGCCCGAGGAGATGGCGATCGAGCGGGTCACGGCCTCCGCGGACAGGTCGTTGCGGACCTTGCCGTCGACCCGGCGGGAGATGAACGGCTCGACGAACAGGGGGAGTTGGCGGGCCGCCATGTCGTCGACGGCGCGGGCCGTGGACTCCAGGGTGGTCAGCGAGCCCGGGTCGTCGTAGTCGATGCGGAGCAGCAGCTTGCCCGCGTCGAAGCGGAGCCGTTCGATGTCCTCGGCGCGATGGCCGGTGAACCGGTCGTCCATCTCGAACGCGGCGCCGGACAGGCCGCCGCGGTTCATCGAGCCCATCACGACCTTGCCCTCCAGGACCCCGAGCAGGAGCAGGTCCTCGAGTATGTCGGCGGTGGCGAGCACCCCGTCGACACCCGGCCGGGACAGTGCCACGCACAGGCGTTCCAGCAGGTCGGCGCGGTTCGCCATGGCCGTACGGCGGTCGCCGACGCCGAGCGCGCCGCGGGCCGGGTGGTCGGCGGCCACGATCATCAGGCGACCGCTGTCACCGAGCAGCGGGCGGCGGACCCGGCGGGCGGCCGCCTCGGCGATCGCCTCCGGGTGCCGGGCTCTGACCGTGACCAGGTCGGGGATGCTGATGCTCAAGAGAAACTCCGTTCGGGGAAGGCTCGGGCGGTCACGGGGTCAGCCGCCCACGCGTGCGCCGGCGAGGAGGTCCTCGACCTCGGACTCGGTGGGCATCGCGGTGGAACAGGCGAGACGGGAGGCGACGAGGGCGCCCGCCGCGTTGGCGTACCGCATGGTGGTCTCCAGGTCCCAGCCGGCCAGCAGTCCGTGGCACAGCGAGCCGCCGAAGGCGTCGCCCGCGCCGAGGCCGTTGAGCACCTCGACCGGGACCGGCGGCACCTCGGCGGTCGTGCCGTCGCGGTGCACGGCCAGGACGCCCTTGGGGCCCTGCTTGACGACGGCCAGCTCCACGCCCGCGTCCAGCAGCGCCTGCGCGCAGGCGCGGGGCTCACGGAGGCCGGTGGCGATCTCGCACTCGTCGAGGTTGCCGACCGCGACCGTCGCGTGCCGCAGCGCCTCCGCGTAGTACGGGCGGGCCTCCTCCGGGTCCTTCCAGAACATCGGGCGCCAGTCCAGGTCGAAGACCGTGGTGCCCGCCTTCTCGCGCGCCTTGAGGGCGGCCAGCGTGGCGGAGCGGCTCGGCTCCTCGCTCAGACCCGTGCCGGTGATCCAGAAGACGCGGGCCTGGCGGATCGCGAAGTAGTCCAGCTCGTCGGTGTGGATCTCCAGGTCGGGCGCCTTGGGCTGCCGGTAGAAGTACAGCGGGAAGTCGTCCGGCGGGAAGATCTCGCAGAAGGTGACCGGGGTCGGGTAGTCCGCGACGGGCGTGACCCAGCGGTCGTCCACCCCGAAGTCCTTGAGGGCCTCGTGCAGATACGTCCCGAAGGGGTCGTCGCCGGTGCGGGTGATCACCGCGGTGCTGCGGCCGAGCCGGGCGGCGGCGACCGCCACGTTGCTGGCCGAACCGCCGAGGAACTTCCCGAAGGTCTCCACCTGCGCCAGCGGTACGCCGGACTGCAGCGGGTAGAGATCGACCCCGATGCGGCCCATGGTGATGAGATCGAAGGGCTGGGCTGACTCGGCCATGCGCGGCACTCCTCTGAGCTACTGGGGGGTGGGCGGGTCCCGAGGGCCTGCCGACTCCCAGGTGTAGGACTCGGAGGGGTCGCCTGTCAATAGTTTGTACTTACATTCGGACCTGCTTGTGAAATGATGTCTTAACAAAGTATTGACAGCGGGCGCGACCGGGGATTGGATTCCGTCCCAGCGCAACAGCCGTGTTTCACGGCTACGACCCGGGGTTGCCCAAGCCCCGAGCCCTGATCTCTGAGATCATTGCTCCCTTTCCCCTGAAGCACAGTGAGGTGCAGGAAAGATGGACCGTTCTTCCCACTCCCGTACGCGCAGAATGGCCCCCTTCGTGGCGGTCGCCGCGGCAGCGGCACTGACCCTCGCCGGCTGCTCCAGCAGCTCGGGCGGCAAGAAGTCCACGGAGGACACCTCCGGCGCCTCCGCGGGCAAGGCCAGCACTCCTCGTATGACGGTCGCCCTGGTCACCCACCAGGCCCCCGGCGACACGTTCTGGGACATCGTCCGCAAGGGCGCGCAGGCCGCCGCCGACAAGGACAACATCAAGCTCATCTACTCGGCCGACCCGAACGCGGGCAACCAGTCGAACCTGGTGCAGAACGCGATCGACCAGAAGGTCGACGGCATCGCCGTCACCCTCGCCAAGCCCGACGCCCTCAAGGACGTCATCGGCAAGGCGAAGACCGCGAACATACCCGTCGTGGGCCTCAACTCCGGTCTCAGCGACTGGAAGAACCTCGGCCTGCTGGAGTTCTTCGGCCAGGACGAGACGGTCGCGGGCGAGGCGCTCGGCAAGCGGCTGAACACCGAAGGCGCGAAGAAGGTCGTCTGTGTCATCCAGGAGCAGGGCAACATCGGCCTGACCCAGCGCTGCGACGGCGTGAAGAAGACGTTCACCGGCACCACCGAAGTCCTGAACGTCAACGGCACGGACATGCCGTCGGTGAAGTCGACGATCACCGCCAAGCTCACGCAGGACAAGGCCATCGACTACGTGGTCACGCTGGGCGCCCCGTTCGCCCTGACCGCCGTGCAGTCGCTGACCGACGCGGGCAGCAAGGCGAAGGTCGCCACCTTCGACCTCAACAAGGACCTGACGAGCGCCATCAGCAAGGGCACGATCCAGTTCGCGGTCGACCAGCAGCCTTACCTTCAGGGCTACTTGGCGGTCGACTCGCTGTGGCTCTACAAGAACAACGGCAACTACAGCGGCGGTGGTGAGCAGCCCGTACTGACCGGCCCGGCCTTCGTCGACAAGACCAACGTCGCAGCCGTCGCCAAGTACGCCGCCAACGGAACCCGGTGATGAGTATGACCCAGCATGCCGAGCCGGCGGTGTCCTCACCGCCGGCCCCCGGCCCGAAGGAAACCGACGGCCGGACC
>NZ_JAENRY010000440.1 GCF_016612545.1 Streptomyces sp. MBT65
TTCACCACCCGGGTCCAGCAGGACCGCACTCGGGCGATCAAGGGCCGCACCGTCCAGCTGACCGGGTTCGTCACGCCCGACAAGGGCACCACCTACTGGGACCTGACCCGGATCATGATCTCGTGCTGCGCGGCGGACGCCCAGTCCATCAAGGTGCGGGTGTACGGCATCCCGGCCCTGGCCGCCAACACCTGGGTGACGATCACCGGGACCTGGCACGCGAGCGGAACCCTGGGCACGAGTTCCGCCACGGCCGCGCTCAACGGCGTCACCGTCGAGAAGGTCGCCAAGCCGGTGAACGCCTACCAGGACGCCCTGCCGTTCCCGACCTCGCGCTGAGCTAGACCACCGAGATGTCCACGGAGGGGCGCAGTTTCGCCGCCGCGGCCAGCGCCTCGTGCATGGGGTGCGTGTCGAAGGCCGCCAACAGGGCCTCGTTCGGCGGGAGTTCGGATGCCGGGTAGGCGATCTGCTCGTAGGCCGCCTGGAACCGCGGTCCCCAACGGCGGGCGCCCAGGCGGGCCGTGCGGGAGCAGTTGTCGACCATGTACGCCACGTCCCGTGCGTGCATGTAGGGCAGCAGGGAGTCGACCGCCTCGATGACGGACTCGTTGACGATCTCCGACCAGGGGTGGCCGCGCTCGGCGAACTCGTCGACCTGGGCGGTCATCGTCGCCACGAACACCCCGGCGGTGAACGGCTTGACGGGCAGCGCCCGTTCGGCCCGGCGGGCCCGGACCTCCGCTCCGGCCGCCCACATCGGCGAACCGCCGATCCCGCTCATCTCCCGTGCCCCGAGCCGTCGTTCGGCCAGGACGACACTGCGCAGCTCGGTGCCGTCGGCGACCTCGTCGTAGATCTCGGCGAGGATCTCGCGGGCGGGGCCGTAGGTCGCCGAGTACGCGCGGTCGAAGACCTCGCGTCCGGCCGGGTCCAACTCCTCGCGGACGGCGCGGAGTCCGGCCTGGGAGATGGTGCGGGCGATGGGTCCGGTGACGTTCTCGCAGGAGCGCTCGTACGCGGTCACCGGGTCGTCGCCGGCCAGGCGGTGGCGGGTGAACAGACTCTCGACGATGCCGTGGACGGCGCCGAGCAGGATGGCGCGTTCGCCGACGATGTCGGAGCGGTACTCGCTCTCCAGAGTGGTGCGGAAGGTGTACGGCGAGCCGAGCGCGACCGACCAGGCGAGCGCGCGGTCGGTGGCGTACCCGTCGGGGTCGGCGTGGACGGCGTAACTGCTGTTGATGCCCGCTCCGTTGATCTCCGCGCCCTGCTCGTAGAGCCGGCGCACGGAGTCGCCCATACCCTTGGGGCAGACGGCGATGACGCCGTGTCCGGGCGGGAACTCCCCACCCGTTTCCCGGAGATGGCCGAGCAGGAAGCCGTGCGAGAGGCCGATGGTGGCGCCGGGCCGGAGGGCCGCGAAGATCTCCTGGTGGTGGGCGGCGAGAGCCGCGTCGGCGATCAGCAGGATCACCAGGTCGCTGTCGGCGGTGACGGCGAGCCAGTCGCCGAGTGTGCCGTCCTCCTCGGTGAAGCCGTGGGCGCGGGCGTCGGCCGCGGACGCCGAACCGGGGCGCAGTCCGACGCTCACCCGGATGTCCGTACCGGCGAGGGAGTCGCGCAGGTTGCGGGCCTGGGCGCGGCCCTGTGGTCCCCAACCGATGACGCCGATGCGGCGGACGCCGGCGAAGGCCTGCGGGAGCAGCGGGAAGAGGTGCCGGCCGCCGCGCAGGATGGTCTCCGTGCCGCCGGGCACGTCCATCGTCTCGAGGGCGAAGACGGCCGAGGTGTACGTGGTCGAGGTCATGGTGGAGTTGTAGGCTCCGGGCGGGTGTTGCGGCAAGCGCAACCTTCGCAGCGGGCTGTTGCGTGACGTGAAAGGGCCAGGTCACGGTATGCGGGACGACCACCGGGAGCTACGGCTCTTCCTGCATCTGGCGCAGACGCTGAACTTCGGGCGGACGAGTCTCGACTGCCATGTCAGTCCGGCGACGCTCACCCGGACCGTGCAGCGGCTGGAGGCCGACCTCGGGCACCGGCTGTTCGACCGTGGCGCGCGCGGGGTGTCGTTGACGGCGGAGGGGCACCGATTCCGTGAATACGCCGTCCAGGCAATGGAGTTGTGGCGCGCCTACCGCGAGGAGCATCCCGACCCGGCCGAACTCACCGGCAGGCTGGCCCTGTTCGCCACGGTGACCGCCTGCCAGGCGCTGCTGCCCGACCTGTTGGCGCCCTTCCGTTCCGCGCATCCACAGGTACGGCTCGATCTGCGCACCGGCGACGCGGCGGCGGCGCTCGCCCGCCTCGACGAGGGTGAGGTGGACGTGGCGGTCGCGGGCATCCCGGCGCGGCTGCCGGAGCCGCTGGTGAGCCGGACGGTCGCGGTGACCGAGCTGGTGCTGGTCACCGCCCGCGACCGTCCCGATCCGGGTCTCGACGGCCCGTTCGTCCTCCCGCACCGAGGGTTGGTGCGGGAGGCGGCCGACCG
Organism: Streptomyces sp. MBT65; assembly: GCF_016612545.1. Lineage (GTDB taxonomy): Bacteria > Actinomycetota > Actinomycetes > Streptomycetales > Streptomycetaceae > Streptomyces. The sequence goes on from NZ_JAENRY010000440.1 coordinate 2,492, forward strand.
CTGGTTCCGCGCCCGGGGCACGACACCCGACGTGGCCTGCGAACCGGACGGCCACGAAGGGCTGTTGACGCTGGTCGCCCTGGGCTGCGGAACGGGCGTGGTCCCCCGCCTGGTGCTGGAGAACAGCGTCGTACGGGAACGGCTGACGGTGATCACGGCGACCCCGGCACCCGAGCCGTTCCCGATCGGGCTGTGCGTACGGCGGGCGGACCTGCGCCGCCCGCTGGTGGCGGCGCTGTGGAGCCTGACGGCGCCGTAGCACCTCGAAGGGGCCAGCCAGGACGGCGTCGCAGTGGACCTACGACGCGCACATCCCGGTACTCCCGGCGGAGCGCCTAGTCGAGGTCCACCGGCCCGTCGTTCTTCTTCTCGTCCTTCTTCGCCTGGAGCTGGAGGAGGTTCTTGACCTCCTCGCCGGGGCGACGCCCGTCGGGGTCCGCGCCGCTCAGGTTGCCCCGGACGGAGTCCAGGATCGTGAGGCCCTGCGAGACCAGGCCCGCCGCGATCTCGCCGAGCCCGTCCGCGCCGTTGAGGACGTTGACGTTGGCCCCGGCCAGGCCCCCCGCCGCTTCCTTCACGATCTGCGGGAGCTGGTCGATCAGCATCCGGTCGAGCGCGACCCGGTCGTAGGAGGCCGCCGCCTCGGCCTGGATCTTCATGCGGTCCGCCTCGGCGATGGCGAGCAGCTTGATCCGCTGGGCCTCGGCCTCGGCCGGCTTGACGATCTCGGCGACGAGCTGCTGCTGGCGCAACTCGGCCTGGCGCTGGGCCAGTTCGGTCTGCGCGGCCAGCACCTCCTGCTGGGCGTGGGCCTGCGCGAGCGGTCCGGCCTGCGCGGCCTGCGCCTGCGCGCGGTCCACCTCGGCCGAGTACTCGGCCTTGACCACCGCGGTCTGCCGGGCGTACTCCGCCTGGTTGCGGGCCGCGACCTGCTCCGCCTCGACGGAGGCCTGGGTGGCCTGGGCCTGGGCGATCTGGGCCTGCCGCTGGATGGCCGCCTTGTGCGGCGCGGACATGGCCTCGATGTAGCCGACCTCGCCGTCGTCGATCGACTGGATCTGCAGCGAGTCCACGATCAGGCCGATCTTCGCCATCTCGACCTTTGACGTGTCCAGCACCTCGGCGGCGAGCTTCTGCCGCTCCGTGACGATCTCCTCGACCGTCATCGAACCGATGATGGACCGCAGGTGACCGGCGAAGATGCGGCCGGTCAGCACCGACATCTGGTCCTGGTCGGAGAGGAAGCGCTGGCCCGCGTTGATGATGCTCTCGGTGTCGTTGCCGACCTTGAACGCGATGACCGCGCGGACGTGCAGCGCGATGCCCTGGCGGGTCACACAGGTCTCGGTGACCTCGGCCTCGCACATGGACAGCGTGAGGAAACGGGTCTTGCGGAAGACCGGGAGCACGAACTTTCCGTGCCCCGTGACCACTCGGAACGGCGCGCCCCCCAGTCCCCGCCTGCCACCCGAGATCAGCATCGCCTCATCGGGGGCGGGAACGCGGTAACCGAACATTGGTACTCCTCACTCAGCGCCGGCGGGGTCCCCGCCCAGCGCGTCCAATGGATCCACCCACTCGATGACGTGCACTTCACGCCGTCCACGCGACTCGATGACGAGCACCGTGGCCCCCGTGGGCAGAGGATCGTCCGACCAGGCGAGGAAGGTCTCGGAGCCGCCCCGGACGCTCACCAGGATCTCGCCGGGGCCCGCGCTCCCGCGGGTCCCGATGATCACCTTCCCCGTGCATCCGATCACGGCCTCGTCCTGCGGCATCACCGGCCGCCCTCCATCCTCTGGCCTTAGGTTTCCGACGATAGACCCACTTGTGCCGAGGTCCCAACGGGCTCGTCGATTCCGTCCGCCGAGCGTCATCGGCCAGGTCAGGAAAGAGCCGCCAGCGGATCGTCGAGCACCGGCTGCCACGCCAACTCGGCGGCGCCCACCAGGCTGTTGTGGTCGAGGGTGCAGGCGAGGATCGGAACGCCCCCGCTCTGCCCCCACAGGCTCCGGTCGGCGACGACCGCGCGCAGCCGCTCGGGGTCGGCGTCGAGGAGGGTGCGATGGAGTCCGCCGAGGATGATCCGGTCGGGGTTGAGGATGTTCACCAGCCCGGCGAGGCCCAGTCCGAGCCGGTCGATGAGGGCTTCGGCGGCCTGCCGGACGGACGGTTCGTCGTAGTGGTTGCGGATCAGGTCGTTGGACTGCTGGAGCAGGGACACCTCGGGGCCGGGGTCGCGCCCGGCGGCGGTGAGGAAGGCGAGCGGGTCGGCCTCGACGTCCAGGCAGCCGCGGCTGCCGCAGTGGCAGGGGCGCCCCTCGGGGTTGACGGTGAGGTGTCCGACCTCCAGCGCGAGCCCCGAACTCCCCGTGTGCAGACGGCCGTCGAGGACGAGCGCGCCGCCCACACCCCGGTGGCCGGTCGCGACGCACAGCAGGTCGCGGGCGCCGCGGCCCGCGCCGTGCCGGTGCTCGGCGAGCGCGGCGAGGTTGACGTCGTTGCCCGCGAACGCCGGTCCGGCGATGCCGGCCGCGCGCACGCACTCGGCGAAGATCCGCCGCACCGGCGCGCCCGCGGGCCAGGCCAGGTGCAGGGGGTTCAGCGCGAGTCCCTCGGGTTCGGCGACGGCGGACGGCACGGCGAGCCCGGCGCCCACACAGCGCCGGCCCGTCTCGCGCAGCAGATCCGCGCCCGCCTCGACGACCGAACCCAGCACCTTCGCCGGGTCGGCGTCCACGGTCTCGCAGCCGGGCGCGGTCGCCACGATCTGCCCGCCGAGCCCGACCAGCGCGGCGCGAAAGCCGTCGGCATGCACCTGGGCGGCGAGCACGACGGGGCCGTCCTCGGCCAGCGCGAGCCGGTGCGAGGGGCGGCCCTGCGAACCGGCCGCCGCGCCGGGGCGGGCATCGACCCTGATCAGGCCCAGGGCCTCCAGCTCGGCGGCGACCGCGCCGGCCGTCGCACGGGTCACGCCCAGTTCGGCGGTCAGCACGGCTCGGGTGGGGGCGCGGCCGGTGTGCACGAGCTCCAGGGCGGGGCCGAGCGCGCCTCGTCCTCGGTCCAGTCTCGCCCTTGAGGTGGTTCCTTCCCCCGCCGGCCGGGGGTCCGCCTTGCCGCTCATGAGGGGGAGTCTCCCATGATCCGTAGAGAGAGCCGTTGGGGACCGGGCGCGCCCACCCGGCGGAGCCGCCTGTCGATACGGCCTCGCGCCCCTCCGTAGCCCGCCGCCGACTCAGAAGCCACTGACCCTCAACGTCACGTTCAGTCTCCCCCTCAGCCCCAACTCCCCC
>NZ_JAENRY010000441.1 GCF_016612545.1 Streptomyces sp. MBT65
GCGGGTTTCCGGGCCCGGTGGGTGGGCGGTGCGGTAGGGCGCGGAGGCCGGTGTCACCCGAACGGTGCGGCACTGCTCGCGGGTGCGGGGCATCGGGGATGCGCTGACAGTCACAGGCGCGGAGGAGGCAGGGGTGACGGAACTCGACCGGCTGCGGTCCAGGGTCGCCGAGCTGGAGGCGGAGGCGGCGGGGCGGGGGGCGCGGCACCGGGTGCGTTCGCTGGTCGCCGCGGTGCTGGTGGTCGTGGGGTGCCTGCTCGCGCCCTTGGGGGTGGTGGCCGCGTGGACGGCGGACACGGTGGGGGACACCGACCGCTATGTGGCGACGGTGGCGCCGCTCGCCTCGCACCCGGACATCCAGCACGCCGTGGCGAACCGGGTGACGTCGGCCGTGATGGACCACCTCGATCTCACCGCCCTGCTGTCCGGGGTGGCGCCCGCCCAACGGCCGCTGCTGGAGAAGGCGTTGGGGGCGCTGGGCGGTTCGCTGGAGGACGCGGTCCGGGCCTTCGTCCACGACAAGGCGCAGGCGGTCGCCGCGTCGGACGCCTTCGCCGGGATCTGGAAGGACGCCAACCGCCGGGTCCACAGCACGGTGAACAAGGCCCTGACCGGCAGCGGGGGCGGTGCGGTGAAGCTCGACGACGGCGCGGTGACACTGGACGTGGGCCCGGTGGTGGACCAGGTGAAACGGCGGCTGGTCGACGACGGGATGGCGGTCGCCGGGAAGATCCCCGAGCTCCACACCTCGATCACCCTGCTCAAGAGCGACGACCTCGACACGTACAAGACGTACTTCCGCATCCTCCAACTCGCCGGTACCTGGCTGCCGTTGGTGGCGGTGATCCTGGTCGCGGCGGGCGTCCTGCCGGCGGGCCGCAGACGGCGCGCACTGGTGACGGGCGCGCTGGGCGTAGCCGCCGCGACGGCTCTGCTGGGCATCGCGCTACGGATCTTCCGAGCCGCCTACCTGGACGCCCTCCCGGCGGGGGTCTCACCGCCGGCGGCCGGCGCGGTGTACGACGCGCTGACCCGCTTCCTGCACACGACGGTACGGATGGTCGTGGCGCTGGGCGTGATGATCGCCCTGGCCGCCTGGCTCACGGGTCCGGGCCGCCGGGCCCGTCTCGTACGACGCCTGTGGACGTCCGGGATCGGCGCGGTGCGGGGCGTGGCGGACGGGGCGGGCCTGCGGACGGGTCCGGTCGGGCCGTTCGTACGCCGGTACCGGGCGTGGATCGGCTGGGTGCTGGTGGGCGGGGCGCTGCTGGCGTATCTGCTGTGGTCGTACCCGACGGGGTGGGTGGTGGTCGGGCTGGGACTGGCGTTGCTGTTCGGGCTGGCGGTCGTGGAGTTCCTGGCGGCGGAGACGGAGGCGGGGGACGCCCCGGGGCCCGCCTCCGGTGTCACCCGGACGGCGTAACCCCCCTGGTGGCGGGCCTGCCCCGGTCGGATGGTCGAAGCACCACACACCACAGAGAGGTGGGGTACGGCCATGACCCAGCAGCCGCACTCGACGCAGCAGCCGCACTCGCCGTCAGCCGGCGGCGAGGAGAAGCACGGCGAGGAGAAGCACTCGGCCTGGAGCGACTCCGGCGGGCGGCCCGGCCAGGCCCCCGGCGCCCGGGGCTACGGCGCGCCCCCGTCCGGCGGCGGTCTCGCGGCCGGCGGCGCGGTCTTCGCCGGTGTCCTGATGCTGATGAACGGTGTCATCGCCGTCCTTCAGGGCATCTCCGCGATCGCCAAGGACGACGTGTACACCCGCGTCGGCGACTACATCTACAGCATCAACCTCACCGGCTGGGGCGTCATCCTGATCTGCCTCGGCGCCGTGGGCGTGATCACCGGCTGGGGCATCCTCAGCGGTATGAGCTGGGCCCGCGTCTGCGGCATCGTCCTCGCCAGCCTCAGCGCCATCCTCCAGTTCATGTTCCTCCCGTACGCCCCCATCTGGTCGGTCATCATGATCGCGGTCGACGTGTTCGTGATCTGGGCCCTGGCGGTGTACAACCCGGAGCGGTCCGGCGCGCGGCCGTAGGGCAGCGGTACACCGACACGGGCGCCGGGGTTCTTACGAAATACGGACGTCCGGCGCCCGAAGCCGCTCCGGGGCACCACCGGCGGAGCATGTGGTGCGAGGCTGACGCCATGCAGCAGCCGTACGAGAGGACCACGCGGGCCGGGAAACCCGGGGCAGCCGGGAAGGCCGTGACGACCGGAGTGACCAGGGTGTCCGGGACCACCTCGCGGGTCGTGGAGCCCGGTGAGTCCCGTCAGTCTCGTGAGACCGGTGCGTCCCGTGGGCCTCGTGAACCCGGTGAGCCTCGCGGGCCTCGTGAGTCCGCTGAGCCCCGCGGGTTCCGTGAACCCCGGGAGTCTCCTGAGCCCCGCGGAACCGGCGGAGCCACCCGCGTTCTGGTCGTCGACGACGATCCCACCGTCGCCGAAGTCGTCTCCGGGTATCTCGACCGGGCCGGGTATGTCGTGGAGCGGGCCGCGGACGGGCCGGAGGCGCTCGCGCGGGCCGATGCGCACTGGCCCGATCTGGTGGTGCTCGATCTGATGCTGCCGGGGATGGACGGGCTTGAGGTGTGCCAGCGGATGCGGGAGCGCGGGCCCGTGCCGGTGATCATGCTGACCGCCCGGGGGGACGAGGACGACCGGATCCTGGGGCTGGAGGTCGGCGCCGACGACTACGTCACCAAGCCGTTCAGCCCCCGGGAACTCGTGCTCCGGGTGGACTCCGTGCTGCGTCGCTCCCGGTCGCCGGTCGGGTCCGCCGCCCCGCTGAACGCCGGTGGGCTGGCCGTGGACCCCGCCGCCCGCCGGGCCACCAAGGACGGTGCCGAACTCGCCCTCACCCACCGGGAGTTCGACCTCCTCGCCTTCTTCCTCCGGCACCCGGGGCGGGTGTACGGGCGGGAGGACCTGATGCGCGAGGTGTGGGGCTGGGACTTCGGTGACCTGTCGACCGTCACCGTGCATGTACGGCGGCTGCGCGGCAAGGTCGAGGACGATCCGGGGCGGCCGCGCTACATCCAGACCGTGTGGGGCATCGGCTACCGCTTCGAACCCGCAGGCACCGAAGCCACCACCGGTACCGAGGGAACCGACCATGCGTGACGCCCTCCTCATCGCCCTGTTCGCCTTTCTCGGCGCCGCCGCCGCCGGTGTGCTCGGTGCCGGCGCCCTGTGGCTGCTGCGCCGGCGCTCCCTCACCGCGTCCGTGTCCGTGGTCGCCGCCGTCGCCGTGGCCGCGATGCTCGCCGGGACGCTGGCCGTGGCGCAGGCGATGTTCCTGTCCCGGCACGATCTGTCCGTGGTCACGACGGTGGTCGCGATGGCCGCCGTCGTCTCCCTGCTCACCGCTCTGCTGCTCGGCCGCTGGGTCGTCGCCCGCAGCCGTGAACTCGCCCTCGCCGCCCGCGACTTCGGCGACGGTGGCGACTACTTTGCCCCGGTCCGCCCCGCCACCGCCGAACTCGCCGACGTCAGCCGCGAGTTGGCCGCCACCAGTGCCAAGCTCGCCGAATCCCGTGACCGCGAGCGGGCGTTGGAGTCCTCACGGCGTGAACTCGTCGCCTGGATCTCGCACGATCTGCGCACCCCGCTGGCCGGTCTGCGCGCGATGTCCGAGGCCCTGGAGGACGGGGTCGCCGCCGAGCCCGAGCGCTACCTCCGGCAGATCCGCACCGAGGTGGAACGACTCAACGACATGGTCGGCGACCTCTTCGAACTCTCCCGCATCCACGCCGGCTCCCTCGCCCTCACCCGCTCCCGCATCTCCCTCTACGACCTGATCGGCGACGCCCTCGCCGGCGCGGACCCGCTCGCGCGCGAGCACGGCGTACGGCTGGTCGGCGACCGGATCGCACCGGTACCGGTCGAGGTCGACGGCAAGGAGATGAGCCGGGTGCTGGGGAACCTGCTGGTCAACGCCATCCGCCGGACGCCCGCCGACGGCACCGTCGCCATCGCCGCCGAGCGGACCGCCGACGGTGTCGTCCTGTCCGTGACGGACGGATGCGGTGGCATCCCGGAGGACGATCTGCCCCGCGTCTTCGACACCGGCTGGCGCGGCACGCACGCCCGGACCCCGCCGGCCGGGGCCGGACTCGGGCTCGCGATCGTGCGCGGCATCGTCGAGGCGCACCAAGGGCGGGCCGCCGTACGGAATGTGTCGGGCGGTTGTCGCTTCGAGGTGACGCTGCCCGCGGCGGAGGCGTGAGGGTCCTCCCCGAAAAGGCTCAGGGCGCGGTCACACGTGACCTATGCCGCCGCCCCCGAACGAACCGCTCCGTCCCGGCACCCAGCGCAGCCGCTTCTGGTCCTTTCCCGTTCTGCTCCCGGAGTGGTGGAGCTGGTACGGCATCAGCCGCTCCTTCTCCTCCGAGGCGCGGGGCATCTCGTCGGGTTCCCGCATCTCGCGCATCTCGTGGACCGCGCCGCCGACGGGGAGGTGGGGCTGCTCCTCGGGGAGCGGCCGGGGACTTTCCTGGTCACGGACCTTCATGCCGAAATGTATGGCCCAGACCAGCGCGCCTGCGATCACCAGGCCACCGAGAAAGGCTGCGCCCACGTCGAGGTTGTTGTGCGACGCGGCCAGTAGTTCATACGTTGCCGTGCTCATAGTCCGAGTATCACTCTTTCGGGGTGAATATGCCGATGTCGGTTAGATAGTTCGCCACGTCTTCCGGATCCCGGGTCAGCAGCGCCACGTGGTTGTCGGGGCGGACCAGGACGAGTGCAGGGTCGGTGACGCCGTACGCCCGCCGCGCGTGCCCCTCGTGGTCCCTGAGGTCCGCCAGGTCCCCGGTGTCCACCGTGAACGCCTGCACCAGCCCCGCGTACTCGGCCGCCAACTTGCCCACCGCGTCCGCGACTTCGGTGCCGAAGCCGAGCAGGGTGAAGCGGGGGTCCGCGTACACCTGGAAGAGCCGGACCGGGTGGCCGGAGGCGTCGAGGCAGGGGGCGTCGGGGGCGCGGTCGCCGGGGCGCAGGGTGTCGGGG
>NZ_JAENRY010000442.1 GCF_016612545.1 Streptomyces sp. MBT65
CCGCCGAGCCGGCCAAACCCGCAGTGCCCGCTGTCCCTGTCGAACCGGCCAAACCCGCCGCACCTCCCGCCGCGAACGCCACCCCCGCAGCCGCCGCCGTCTTCCCCCCGAACGCCAACGACAACGTGAAGCCGATCGGGAGGGGGACCAGGGCGATGCCGACCAGGAGGCGTTCCGCGGGGACGACGGACTCGTGGGGGTCTCCGCAGTAGGTGCAGCCTCGTAGGTGGCGGGCCAGGCGTTTGCGCCAGACCGAGTCCTGGCGGCCGTGCCACCTCGTGGTGAGCTCGCGGAGGTCGGGGCACGCGCCTTCGAGGGCGCGGACGATGGCGCGGGCGGTCTCCAGGCGTTCCTTCATGCGCTGGACGCGGACCGCCGCGTGCTGGCGGCTGATGCCGACCGCCGAGGCCAGTTCGCGGCGGGTGAGTTCGCCGGCGACCTCCAGCCACCACAGGGAGAGGAGTTGGCGGTCCTCGTCGTCGAGCCAGCGGACCGCCTCCGCGACCTCGCGCCGCTGGCCCTCCAACTGAAGCCGCAACACGGTCAGTTCGGCGAAGTCGGCGGCATCGCCCGGCAGTCCGTCCGGGAGTTGGGCGGGGGAGGTGCGGCGGCGCGCGCGGTCCCGTATCTGGCGCATGGCGATCGCGACCAGCCAGGACCGGAAGCTGTCCGGGTCACGGAGCGAGCCGAGGTGGTCGACGGCGCGCAGCATCGTCTCCTGGACGACGTCGTCCACGTCGGCATGCCCGTTGAGGGCGCGGCCGACCACGTTGTAGACCAACGGCAGCCAGCCCGCGACCAGTTCGTCCAGCGCCCGCCGGTCACCGGCCTGCGCCGCCGCGATGGTGGAGCCCCACTGCCGCCCGTCCACGTCGCTCCCCGCCCTTCCCGACCTCACCCGGTCCGCCCCGACGTCACTTGCTGTACAGCAGCGTGCCGAAGCCCAGTTGGTCGAAACCGCCACTGTTCGGGCCGTAGTCGCCGCCACCGCCCTCCGCACGCACCTTCTCAGCCATGAGGCTGATGAACGGCGTGGTCAGGCGCCGTCGGCGCGCGTAGTGGTTGTGCAGAATCTCCCAAACCGGGCGAACGGCGCCCCGCGCTATGTCGGAGATCACAGGCTGTTCCATATACCGGCCGTTGCCCTGACCGCTGCGCCAGGCGTACGTCGTGAAGGGCACGGCCGCGCCGAGGTTGTACTTGGCGACGTACTCGGCGGCCTTCATGAACCGGTTGTCGAGGTGGCCGTAGAGGTCGACGCCCTGGTTCCAGGCCATCTCGCAGATCGCGCCCATCAGGCCCATGCCCATCATGGTGTGGCCCTGGTCGCGGCCGCTCTCCTGCCACTGGGCGAGGTTCTGGCCGCCGTAGACGAAGGGGATGGCGTGCTTGAACGAGCCGTTGCCCGCACCGGACTTCATGTAGGTGACCGCGCGCTGGAAGTCGGCGCGGTTGTCGCACAGGATGCCGGTCGCCATGAGGGAGGCGACGTTGCACAGGTCCCAGTTCGCCCAGTAGTTGGTGATGTTGGCGGTGTTGTGGTTCGTCAGGAAGTCGGTGTTCATGGGCAGGAAGACCGTGCGCAGCATCTTCTTGAAGCGGGCGAACGCGAAGTCCGGGTGGTCACGGACGAGTTCGGCGGCGTTGGCGAACTGGTAGCCGTAGATGCCGGAGGCCAGGAAGCGGTCGGCGTTGCCGTTGACCGAAGTCAGCGTCGCCGACCAGGCGTTGAGGATGGCGACGGCCGTGTCGCCGTTGGCCTCGGTGCCGCCGATCCGCCAGCGCAGGGCGTTCTGGTAGGCGGCGTGGATGTCGTTGTAGAGGGTGACGTAGTTCTGGCCGGTGCCGCCGCGGACGACGACGGCCTGCGGGCGGGGCTGCCAGGTGCTCGCGGAGTGCCGGTTGGCGGTGAGCCGCGTCCAGCCCTTCAGCCAGGGGTCCCTGCGGGCGGCGACGCGGACCTTGGCACGGTGCAGGTCGCCCGCGTTGTGGAGCATGCCCGGGTGAACGAGGGCCTGCGGGCGCGCGGTCGCGGTGCCGACGGCCGCACCCGGCTGCGCGGCGTCGGCCCCGCCGCCGACGAGCGCGGCGAACCCACCGCCGACGACTCCCGCCGCCGCGACTCCACCGCCGAGGGTGAAGAGACCCCGGCGGGTGAGGCGGTGCTTGTGGAGGGGTTTGCGGGCGCTGGCGGCCATGTGGGTGGCTCCGGTGCGTGAGGGGACTGCGGACGCAGAGGGAGACGGGGTGAAGGCTTCCGCGATAACAGTTTTTACGGCCACTACGGCGCCGAGTCGGATCCCGTAGGGGGCAACCCCGGCAAAACCCTTGCCCGGTAAGGGAGTTGGCCTCGGCGATACCAGGGGCGGCCGTCCCCCTCACCGACGATCCGCGGACGGGCGCGGCCGACGAGGCTGATCACCGACAGCCACCGGACATCCAGCAGGAGCAGCCGATGCGCACCCGCCACCGCACCGCCACCGTCCTCACCGCCTCCCTCGTACTCGCCCTCGCCGCAGGGCCGTTGGCGGCCCCCGCGTTCGCCGCGCCCCCGGCGGCCACCGCTCGGCAGACGACCGCACCGGACGCCATCGCACTGCGCGCCGCGCTCGCCCGGCTGCCGAACGCCGACGCGACGGCGGCTCTCGTACGGGTGGGAGGGACGGACGGGAGCTGGCGCGGGAGTGCCGGTGTGCACGACTTGGAGAGCGGTGCCGCAGCGGATCCCGCTGCCCGTTTCCGGGCCGGTTCGACGACGAAGGTCGTGACCGCGGCGACCGTGCTGCGGCTCGCCGCGCAGGGGAAGGTCGACCTGGACACGCCGGTCCAGCGCTACCTTCCGGGGCTGCTCACGACGGCCTTCGAACCCATCTCCGTACGGCAGTTGCTGAACCACACGAGCGGCATCCAGGCCGGTGACGGCTTCGGGGACGCCTTCGAGGACCAGTACGCGCACCGCTTCGACACCTTGACACCCCGTCAGGTCGTCGCGTCGGCGGTGGCGAAGGGGCCGGAGTTCCGGCCGGGCGAGCGGCAGGACTACCTCAACATCAACTACACGATCCTCGGTCTGCTGATCGAGAAGGTGACGGGACACTCCTACGCCGCGGAGGCCACCCGGCTCGTACTGCGCCCGGCGGGCATGCGGGACACCTGCTTCCCCGGCACCGACCCGCGCGTCCTCGGCCCGCACAACCACGGCTACCAAGCGGTCCAACAGGCCGATGGGACAACGGAGTTCGTGGACGTCACCGACTGGAACCAGGCGGACCGCTGGGCGGCCGGCGACATGATCTCGACGACCGCCGACCTGGAGCGGCTGATCACGGCGCTGTTCCGGGGGCGGATCGTGCCGGGTCCGCAGTTGCGGGAGATGTTCACCGTCCCGGCCGGCATCGAGGGCGCGAGCTACAGCGCGGGACTCCAGCGGTTCGAGTACGGCGGGCAGGTGTACTGGATCAAGTCCGGCGCCCGGTACGGCTACAGCACCGCCGTCGCCGCCACCCGCGATCTGTCCCGCACCCTCGTCTACTCGGTCGGCTCGACGGACGCGAAGGGCGAGTCGATGAACGCCGTCGCGATGCGGATCGCGTTGGCCGCGCTCAAGTAGCCGCTGCGGCGGCGGTAGTTGACGCGAGGCTCCCCCAGAAGGCCAGGTCGTGTTCCTGGGCGAAGTCGCGCGTGGACCGGGAGCAGGCCGCCGGGGGACGGTTGCCGGACGGGGCGGTGTCGCAGGCCTTCAGGGACATCAACTCCCCTGTCCACGCACGGTACTTCGGCCAGGTCGGAGTGCCGGAGCCGTTGGGGTCGCCGGTGGTGGTGAAGTGGTCCCAGAAGGCGATCATCTGGCGGGACAGCTCCAGTTGGTCGTCGTCGTAGGGAAGGGTCTGGCCCAGGTAGTCCCAGAGGTAGCCGAGGTCGTCGACATGGATGGCGCCACCGAAGGGGAAGTCCCGTGCCGTGGCGCTCTGTTGCTGGAGGCGGAATATCGAGGTGAAGTGCGGGGTGTCGCTCTCCGCGAACTCGTAGGCGTACGTCGGCACCCACCGCGACAGCCGTGCCATGAGCTGTTGGCGGTCGTAGGAGGTCGAGCCGTTCTGCACCGCCGTCCAGGCCTGGCCCGGGGTGGGGTAGGCCGTGAGCGGGTATTCGGCGAGGACCTTGGCCGCGTTCGTGCCGTACGTCGACCTCACCGACTGGGTGTACTGGTCGGCGGTCATCGGTGTGCCGAGGTAGTCGTAGTTCTGGAAGGTGAAGAGGCCGCGTTCGCTGTTGGTCTGGCCCAGCATGACCGGGACTTTGGTGAAGTTTCCGGTCTGTACGGCTGTTGCCGGGTCGAGAGGGAAGGCCGTGCCGCCCAGGGACGGGCGGACGGGGGCCTTCAGTTGGGCGGCGACGATCGCGGCGGTGGGCTTGGCGCGCAGACAGGCCAGGACGTCGGGGGCGGTGGCGCAGCCGATCTCCTTGACGAAGGCCCGGCTCTGCGTCTCACCGGCCGCCGCCGACTGGAGGGCGCAGCCGCCGCTCATGACGACCGCGCGGGCGAACAGACCCTTGGCGGTGGGCGAGGCGAGCTGGTCGCAGACCGAACTGCCGCCCGCGGACTGGCCAGCGATGGTGACGTTCCTGGCGTCGCCGCCGAAGCGCCCGATGGTGGACCGTACCCAGCGCAGCGCCGCCTGCTGGTCCAACAGGCCGTAGTTTCCTGCCCCGTCGGCGTTCTCGGCACGCAGTTCCGGGAGGTTCAGATAACCGAGCGGGCCCAGGCGGTAGTTGACGGTGACGACGACCGCGCCCGTCTGCTGGACGAACTTACGCGGATCGGTGTCCTGGCCGGCGCCGCCGAAGAAACCGCCGCCGTGGATCCAGACCACGACCGGGGCGTCCGCTCTACTCCCCTGCGGGGCATAGACGTTGAGGTCGAGGCAGTCCTCGGTGGTGATCGCCTTCTCGTAGCCCGGGTCCCAGCCGGAGGGCTGGGACCCGGGCTACGAGAAGGCGATCACCACCGAGGCCACCGAGGACTGCCCCTTCACCTTGCCCGCGGTGGTGGCCACCACCAGGGACGTGCGGGCCGAACTCCCTTGTACGGGAGGGGACTTCAGTGCGTGGACGGCGATCGGGGACAACAGCCCGAGGCCGAGTACGCTCGCGGTCGCCAGGATGGTGCGGACTCTGCTGCGGGGTGTGCTCGTCCTTCCCATGACCCACGTGTGTAATCGCTCGGCAATATTGTCGGCAAGATACGCGACAGGATTGGCTGCAATTGCCCCTGTGGGCGCGGGAGTTACTGCGTGCGGGTCGGTACGGCCGAGGGAACGTCGGTGCGGGACGCGGGTGAGGCCGCC
>NZ_JAENRY010000443.1 GCF_016612545.1 Streptomyces sp. MBT65
GCGCGGCGGTGGGCGGCGCCCGCGCCGAGGGAGACGACCGAGCGGCCGGCCGGGGCGAAGCGGGCCAGGATGACCAGGGGGCCGCCGCCGCGGGCCAGGGCCTGGCCGAGACGTTCCTGCGCGGTGGTGAGGCGGCGGGAGCGGGAGATCGCGCGGTCCAGACGTTCGCCGCCCAGCCAGGCCAGCCGGTACGCCACCAGGTCGCCCAGGACGGACGCGGTGGCCGCGCACGCGATCAGCGCCAGGATGCTGGGCACCTCGTGCGGCACGGGAACGGCGTCGGCCGCCGCGCCGGTGCCCGCTGCCGCCGCCGTCGCGGCCGCGATGACCAGGACACCGCTCGGCAGGACCGGCAGGAACACATCAAGGAGTACGGACAAGGCGACCATGGCGTAGATCCATGGGCTGCCGGTCAGCGACCCCACACTCTCGAACAACGCGGCTCCCCGTGAACTCCCCCGTGGGCCGCGGCAAGAACGGCCAGTGACAGCCATACAGCGTACGCCTGGGTGGTGACAGGAGATTCACGGGGGGCACGTGTGATCCGCACAGTGTGTTCACCCGGCTGCCCCGTCCCGAGGGGCGGGGCGGGCCCGCATCCCGTAGCAACGTAAAGAGGCTCCAAGCGCAGCCAAGCGCATACAAGCGCATCACAACGTGAGGAACGGTACACATCATGGTGGCAGGCATATGCGCGGGCGCCGTCGTCGCGGCACTGCTGGCGAGCGGCACAGGCGGCACCGCCGCCGCGTCCGGCGCCCCGGACGGCTTCTGGATGCGGACGGACGCGCGGTTCGCGCCGGTCGGCGCCCTCGTGCCGTCGGCGGCGGTGACGTACGACAACAAGCTGGTGCCCGCCGCCGCGTGGATCGAGGTGAGTCAGCACACGACCGTCAGCGGGACTACGACCGTCAAGCTCCGGGTCGACGGCATGGTGCCGGGGCACGCCTACGCCGTCCATGTGCACCAGAAGCCGTGCGGCGCCGACCCCGCCGCCGCGGGCGGCCACTTCCAGCACAAGCCGTCCACCGCCCCGGCCGACATCACTGCCGACAACGAGGTCTGGCTGGACTTCACGGCCGACGAGCACGGCGCCGCCGAGTCGGGCGCCCGGCACGACTGGACCTTCCGGCAGGGCGAGGCGTCCTCCGTCGTGATCCACGACATGCCGGGCAGCAAGGTCCGCGCCGCCTGCTTCACCGTGCCGTTCGGCTGGGCTCCCTGACCTGCTGATACGCCCAGGGGCAGGCGCCGGCCGACGGCGTCCGCCCCTCCGCCACCTCACGGAGCACCGCCCGCGCCACCGCGTCGGCGTCCGACAGCGTCACCGAGTCCACCCCCGGCCGGGCGCCCGCCGCCGTCACCCAGTGCACGCCCTCCGTGGGCACCCCGAACGCGAACCGCCGTGCGTGGACGCCTCCTTGACGGTCTATCAGACGGTACGGGCGCGGCGTCACATCCAGCCCGCCCGTCTCGTAACCGTCCACCGTGTGCGGCCGGCACCGGCCCGTCTTCAGCAGCCGGCCGAGCAGTTCGTCGGCGGTGCGGCGCACATCCGGCTCGGGCAGGCGCGCCTCGATGAGAGTCGTCACCCGCACCGCCGAGCCCGGCACCACAGGCGAGCGCGCCACCCACGCGCCGTCCGCCTCCCGCACCTCCAGCCGCGGCCCGAGCACCTCCACCACGCCCGCCGCCACCAGCGCGGCCAGCTCCTCGATACGGCGGCGGGGCGGGCCGATGGACAGGAACGCGTTGAGCGGGGTGTACCAGCGGTCCAGGTGGTCCCGGCGGGAGGCGCCCGCGAGGCCCCCGTGGTCGACGACCAGCCGCAGTTCGTTGCGCAGATCGCGCAGCACGTCCAGGGCCGCCTTGAGCGGGCCGTCCACATTGCCGAGCGCCGCGTGCTCGGCGTCCTCGCGCAGATACGACAACAGCCAGTCCCGCCAGGCCGCCGGGTGCGCGAGATCGCGTTCCGTGTACGGGCGGGACAGCCGGTCCCAGCTCCAGCGCTCGGCGCTCGCGACCCCGAACTCGTCGAGAATCAGGGCCTCTTGGGGATCGCGGTGCGGGACGGCCAGAAAGCGCTCGGTGAACTCCGTGAAATCCGCGGACGCCGTCTTGAACTCCGGGCGCCGGGAGGGTCGTAGCAGAGCCGTGTAGTAGACCGTCTCGACCTCCTTCGCGACCAACGGCCATATCTCCGTGAGGAATTCGGGTGGCTCGCCGGAGTCGGCGCGTTTGCGGAAGGCGGATATCGCCTCGGGGGTGAGGAGGCGGGGGGTGTGGCGGCCGTAGGGGCCCTTCGCGTTGTCGCCGCGGGCCTGGTACGGGATGCCTCGGCGTGAACCGGCGTACAGGCGGGGCTCGTTGCCCGAGGGGAGGTAGCGCAGGCCGCCGGACCTCGCGCGGACGAAACGGCCGCCCCTGCCCGTCGTCAACAGGGCTGTGTGGTCGAAGAAGTTGAGGCCCAGGCCGCGCAACAGGACTGGTTCGCCCGGCCGTACGACGGACAGGTCGACGTCGGCCGGGTTGGCGGGCGGGAGATGGCGCAGGCCGTGCTGGTCGGCGTAGGCGGTGAGGCGGAGCTGGGTGGTGTCCGCGGCCGTCGGGAGGTGGCCCTGCGCCAGGACCACGGCCGAAAGGGCGGACAGGGTACGGCCGTTGTCCAGGGTGAGGGCCTGGTGGCCGTCGGGTGTGTCGTCGAGGCGTACCGCGCGGGCCCGGTGGGTCGCGACCCGCACGGAGTCGGGCGCCTCGCGGACGGTGCGGGCGAACACCCACTCCAGATAGCGGCCGTAGTGGGCGCGGGTGGGGTAGTCGTCCGGGCCCAGTTCGGCGGGCGCCCACTCGTGCAGGCTGGGGCCGGGGCGGACCGGGCCCGAGCAGTCGACGCCGGCGTCGGTGAAGAGGGTCACCTGGGAGGCCACGGTGTTCATCAGCAGTTCGGGGGACTGCGCGGAGCGCCAGACGCGGCCGGGGCCCGGGGGCGCCGGGTCGACGACGTGGACGGTGAGGCGGGCGCCGGGCGGGAGGAGTTCCGGCGCCGAGGCGCAGAGGCGTTCCAGGACGCTGGTGCCGCGCGGACCGGCGCCGACCACGGCGACGGAGACGCGGGCCGGGAGGGGGACCGGCTCGCCGTCGGACGCGTTCACTACAGACAAAAGAGTGACTCCCGGGCGTGTGGGGGCGCAATGGAGCAGACCGCCCACCGGGAAAGCGGACGGCCTGCTTCATCATGCCGGTACCGAGGTCACGAGGGTGTGAGCGGGGACTCCTCCACGGTCTTCAGTGTCCTGTCCGCCCGTGCCTGCTCCAGTCGCAGCCGGGCCGAACGGCCGTGCAGCGTCAGGGTCATGAGCTGGTTGCCGAACCAAGGGCCGCCCTTTTTGCGCCACTTGACGGAGGGGTGGGGGCACCGGCCGTGCCGGGCCAGTCGTCGGCCGAGACCACGGGCCACGGCGCTCCAGCCGAAGCGGAAGCCGACCCGGATGTACGCGGGGATGGAGTTGTGGACGGGGGAGCAGGTGAGCTGGAGGACGCGGGAACTCGGTTGCCCTGTCCGCCACTTGGGCTCCGCGACGTACGCGTGATGGACGTCCCCCGACAGCACGAGCACCGACGCCGGCGCGCCGTCCCCCGAACCCACCTCGGCGATCAGGTCCGCCAGTTGCTCGAACGACTCCGGGAAGGCCGCCCAGTGCTCCAGGTCGGCCGCCCGGCGCAGCTTCTCGCCGAAGTCGGCCCAGCGGGGCCCCCGTTCGCCTCGGGACAGCGCCGCGTCCCAGGACTCGGCGTCGTGGATCAGATGCGGCAGCAGCCAGGGGAGCGAGGTGCCGATGAGGAGGTGGTCGTAGGAACCGGGGTCGGCCAGCGCCTCGGTGCGCAGCCAGTCGGCCTCGCCGGGGTCGAGCATCGCGCGGTGCTGCTCGTCGAGGACGCGGGCGGCCCTGCTGTCCACCATCAGCAGCCGGACGCGGCCGAAGTCGCGCCGGTAGCTCCAGCGGACGCAGGCCGGGTCGGCGTCGGCGCGGGAGGCGAAGGCACGTAGCTCGTCGGTGCCGTCGGGGGTGTCGCGGACCGCCAAGTAGAGGGGATCGGCGGCGAGTTCGGCGGGGGAGAGGTTCCCCAGGTGCTGGTGCACCCAGTACGACATCAGCCCGCTCAGCAGCCGCTCGCGCCACCACGGGGTGGCCCGCATGTCGGCCAGCCAGGCGGCGGAGGTGTTCCAGTCGTCGATGACGTCGTGGTCGTCGAAGATCATGCAACTCGGCACCGTGGACAGCAGCCAGCGGATCTCCGGGTCGAGCCAGGACTCGTAGTAGAGGCGTGTGTACTCCTCGTAGTCCGCGACCTCGCTGCCGGGCGGCTCGCGCAGATCACGGCGGGCCGAGAGCCAGCGGCGGGTTGCGTCGGAGACCTCGTCGGCGTACACCTGGTCGCCCAACAGGACGAGTACGTCCGGCCGTTCGGACTTCGGATCGCGCGCGATGCGCGAGGCCAGTGTGTCCAGGGCGTCCGGGCCCACCGGGTCGTGGTCGTCGGCGGGCGGCGCGGCCCAGCGGCAGGAACCGAAGGCGACCCTGACGGTCCCGTCGGCGTCCGGGGTGTGGATCACCGAGGGCGGGAACGCGGAGTCCGGCAGCGGCCACACCCGCGCGCCGTCCAGGAACACGTCGTACGGCGTCGAGGTCCCGGCCGTGAGGCCCTCCACCGGCACCAACGCGTAGTGGTGGCCCGCCACTTGGAAGGTGCGGGCGGTGCCACCGGCGCCGTCGGCGCAGCGCACCTCGGCGGTGCACGGACGGCTCGCCTCGACCCATACGGTCGCGGACGAGCCGTCGGCGTAGCGAAGCAGTGGTCCAAGGCGCAGTCCGGCCACGGTTGATCACCTTCCTCCGTCGCCCCGTACGGTACGGAACGACGGAGGCCGGCGCCTAGATCCCGTGGAGACCGGGGTGATCAGCAGCCGCTGAGGACCGAGGTCAGCTTGGCCTTCTCGGCCGTGTCGACCGACAGGTCGTAGTAGTACTTCACCTGCACCCAGGCACGGACGTACGTGCAGGCGTACGAGGTGAGCGGGGGCATCCACTCGGCCGGGTCCTGGTCGCTCTTGGACTGGTTGACGTTGTCCGTGACGGCGATCAGCTGCGGCCGGGTGATGTCGTTGGCGAAGGCCTGGCGCTGGGCGGTGGTCCAGTTGCGGGCGCCGGAGTCCCAGGCCTCGGCGAGCGGGACGAGGTGGTCGATGTCCAGGTCGGAGGCGGCGGTCCAGGTGGCGCCGTCGTAGACCGAGTACCAGCTGCCGCTGGTCGCGGTGCAGGCGGAGTTGGTGACGACGTTCGTACCGTCCCGCTTGAGGACGTACTCACGGGTGTTGCAGGTGCCGCTGATCGTGATCCAGGTGGGGAACAGGTCACGGTCGTAGCCGGTCCGGACCTCGGTCGCCACGGTGAGGGAGGCGAGGTAGGTGCGGGCGGTGGCGGCGCTGACGGGGGT
>NZ_JAENRY010000444.1 GCF_016612545.1 Streptomyces sp. MBT65
ACGCCGTAGCGGGCGAGTTCGGCGGCGGCGACGAGGGTGAGGGCGATGATGCCGGCCTTGGCGGCGCTGTAGTTGCCCTGGCCCAGGGAGCCCAACAGGCCTGCTCCGCTACTGGTGTTGATGATCCGGGCGGTCGGGGTGCGGCCCGCCTTCGACTCCGTGCGCCAGTGCGCGGCCGCGTGCTTCAGGGGCAGGAAATGGCCCTTCAGGTGGACCCGCATCACCGCGTCCCAGTCGTCCTCGTCGAGGTTGACCAGCATCCGGTCGCGCAGATAACCCGCGTTGTTGACCAGGGTGTCGAGCCGCCCGTAGGTCTCCAGCGCGGTGGTCACCAGGGACGCCGCACCAGCGCCGGTGGCGATGTCGCCCCCGTGGGCCACCGCCTCGCCGCCCGCCGCGCGGATCTCGGCGACGACCTGGGCCGCCGGGCTGTCGGGGTCGGGTGTGCCGTCGAGGCCGACGCCGAGGTCGTTGACGACGACCCGGGCACCCTCGGCCGCGAAGGCGAGGGCGTGGGCGCGGCCGAGACCCCGGCCCGCGCCGGTGACGACGACGACCCGGCCGTCGCAGAGAGCACTCATCTCACGTCTCCTTGTTGGCAGTTGCCGCGTCCAGGAACGCCGGCCGCTCGCCGCCCCCGTGGACGAGAAGGCTCGCCCCGCTGATGTACGCGGCGGCGGGAGAGGCCAGGAAGACCGCCGCCGCGCCGACGTCGGAGGGGTCGGCGAGGCGGCCGAGCGGGACGGTCCGGGCGACGGCCTGGACGGCGTCCTCGCCGCCGTAGTGGAGGTGGGCCAGTTCCGTGCGGACCATGCCGACGACGAGGGTGTTGACGCGGATGTCGGGCGCCCACTCCACCGCCATCGAACGGGCCAGGTTCTCCAGGCCGGCCTTGGCCGCCCCGTAGGCCGCCGAACCGGGCGAGGGGCGGCTGCCGCTGACGCTGCCGATCATCACGACCGAGCCCTTGGCCCGCTTGAGGTGTTCGTACGCGGCGAGGGAGGCGGTGAGCGGTGCGAGGAGGTTCAACTCGATGATCCGCGCGTGCCGTTCGGCCGTCGCGTCGACGAGGGGGCGGTACGGCGCGCCGCCCGCGTTGTTGACGAGCACGTCGAGGCGGGGCAGAGCCGCGAAGAACTCCCGTACGGCGTCCGGGTCGCGGAGGTCGAGGGGGCTGAACTCGGTTCCCTTGACGGGGTCTTCGGGCGGTCTGCGCGCACAGGTCAGCACCTGTGCGCCGGCTTCGACGAAGGCCCGTGCGATACCGGCGCCGACGCCTCGGGTGCCGCCGGTGACGAGGACCGTCCGGCCGGTCAGCGGGGGGTCGGGCGAGTTGTCCACGGAGAGGCCGTCCGCAGGCCGGTCATCCACAGACCGGTTATCCACAGGGTGGTTGTCCACAGGCCCTCCCGCTCGGATTCTCCGGCTGCTAGCTTCGAAGCCTCGCACCTAACAAATGTTTGGTGGAAAGGTAGCTGATGCGTCCATGGGTGTCTCCACCTCCTCAGCAGAAAAGGCGATTTCCGTCGTCACGGTCGACTACCCGCCGGTGAACGCTCTGCCGGTGGACGGCTGGTTCGCGCTGGCCGACGCCGTGCGCGCGGCCGGGCGCGACCCCGGTGTGCGCTGTGTGGTGCTGGCGGCCGAGGGGCGGGGGTTCAACGCGGGTGTGGACATCAAGGAGATACAGGCGCGGGGGCAGTCGGCCCTGGTCGGGGTGAACCGAGGCTGCTTCGAGGCGTTCGCGGCGGTGTACGAGTGCGAGGTGCCCGTCGTGGCGGCCGTGCAGGGCTTCTGTCTGGGCGGGGGCATCGGTCTGGTGGGGAACGCGGACGTGATCGTGGCGAGCGAGGACGCCACCTTCGGCCTGCCCGAGCTGGACCGGGGCGCGCTGGGCGCGGCCACGCATCTGGCCCGGCTGGTCCCCCAGCATCTGATGCGCGCCCTGTACTACACCTCGCGCACGGCGACGGCGGCCGAGCTGCACGCGCACGGCTCGGTGTGGCGGGTCGTCCCGCGCGCCGAACTACTGCCCGCAGCAATGGAGTTGGCGGCCGAGATAGCCGCGAAGGACGGCGAGCTGATCCGCCTCGCCAAGTCCGCGATCAACGGCATCGACCCCGTCGACGTCCGCCGCAGCTACCGCTTCGAGCAGGGCTTCACCTTCGAGGCGAGCGTCAGCGGGGTGGCCGACCGGGTGCGGGACAGGTTCGGGAACACCGGAGGAGATTCGTGAACACCAGAGGAGAGGGGGCGTAGGTGACCGACAAGACGATGACCGCCGACGAGGTCGTGTCCCGGCTGTCGAGCGGCATGACCCTCGGCATCGGCGGCTGGGGCTCCCGGCGCAAGCCGATGTCGCTGGTCAGAGCGCTGTTACGGAGCGACATCGACGATCTCACCCTGGTCTCCTACGGCGGCCCGGACGTCGGAATGCTGGTGGCGGCAGGCCGGGTCCGCAAGCTGGTGGCGCCCTTCGTCACCCTCGACTCCATCCCGCTGGAGCCGCACTACCGGGCGGCGCGCGAGCGCGGGGAGTTCGAGCTGACGGAGGTCGACGAGGGCATGTTCATGTGGGGCCTGCACGCCGCCGCGAACCGGCTGCCGTTCCTGCCGGTGCGCGCGGGGATCGGCTCGGACGTCATGCGGGTCAACCCCGGTCTGCGGACGGTCACTTCGCCGTACGAGGACGGGGAGACGTTCGTCGCGATGCCCGCGCTGCGGCTGGACGCGGCCCTGGTGCACGTCAACCGCGCCGACCGGCTGGGCAACGGACAGTATCTGGGCCCGGACCCGTACTTCGACGACCTGTTCTGCGAAGCGGCGGACGCGGCCTATGTCTCCTGCGAACGGATCGTGGACACGGCCGAGTTTACGAAGGAGGGACCGCCCCAGTCCCTGCTCGTCAAGCGCCTGCACGTGACCGGGGTCGTCGAGGCGCCCGGCGGCGCCCACTTCACGTCCTGCGCTCCCGACCACGGCAGGGACGAGGACTTCCAGCGGCTGTACGCGACGACGCCGTGGGCGGAGTTCGCCGAGCGCTTCCTGTCCGGTGACGAGGCGGACTACCGGTCGGCGGTGCGCGACTGGCAGGAGGAGGAGCAGGGATGACGGACGTACGGCGGACAGAGGTGGCGCGCTCCGAGTACTGCGTGATCGCCTGTGCCGAGGCGTGGCGCGGGGCCGGTGAGATCCTGGCCAGCCCGATGGGTCCGATCCCGTCCGTGGGGGCTCGGCTGGCCCGGCTCACCTTCTCGCCCGACCTGTTGCTGACCGACGGCGAGGCGATGATCGTCCGCCCGGACGGGACGCCGGAGGGCTGGTTGCCGTACCGGCAGCATCTGGCCCTGGTGTCCGGGGGGCGGCGGCACGTGATGATGGGCGCGAGCCAGATCGACCGGTACGGCAACCAGAACATCTCGTGCGTCGGTGACTGGGCGCGGCCGAAGCGGCAGTTGCTCGGGGTGCGCGGGGCGCCGATCAACACGCTGAACAATCCGACGAGTTACTGGATACCCCGGCATTCGCGGCGGGTGTTCGTGGAGAAGGTCGACATGGTGTGCGGGGTGGGGTACGACCGGGTGGCCGAGCATCCGGGGACGGCCCGTTTCCACCGCATCCCGCGGGTCGTGTCCGACCTCGGTGTGTTCGACTTCGCGACCCCGGACCGCTCGATGCGGCTGGCCTCGTTGCATCCGGGGGTCACGGTGGAGCAGGTCAGGGAGGCGACCGGCTTCGAGCTGACGATCCCGGACGAGGTCCCGCCGACCCGTGAACCCACCGCGGAGGAGCTGCGGTTGATCCGTGAGGTCATCGACCCGGCGGACGTCCGCCGTCGGGAGGTGGCCACCTGATGGAGACCGCGCTGACCCGGCTGGTCGGGGTGCGGCATCCGATCGTGCAGACGGGCATGGGGTGGGTGGCGGGACCGCGTCTGGTGTCGGCCACGGCGAACGCGGGCGCGCTGGGCATCCTGGCCTCCGCGACCATGTCGTCCGACCGGCTGCGGGAGGCGATCCGCGAGGTCAAGTCCCGTACGCGGGAGCCGTTCGGGGTGAATCTGCGGGCGGACGCGGCCGATGCCGGCGACCGGGTGCGGATCATGATCGAGGAGGGGGTGCGGGTGGCGTCCTTCGCGCTCGCGCCGTCTGCCGAGCTGATCGCCGAGCTGAAGGAGGCGGGGGTGGTCGTGATCCCGTCGATCGGGGCGCGGCGGCATGCGGAGAAGGTCGCGGCCTGGGGTGCGGACGCGGTGATCGTGCAGGGCGGTGAGGGGGGCGGCCACACCGGGGAGGTGGCGACGACGGTGTTGTTGCCGCAGGTCGTGGACGCGGTGGACATACCGGTCGTGGCGGCCGGCGGCTTCTTCGACGGGCGCGGGCTGGTCGCGGCGCTGGCCTACGGAGCGGCGGGCGTCGCCATGGGCACCCGTTTCCTCCTCACCTCGGACTCGACGGTCCCGGACGCGGTGAAAGCGGCCTATCTGGCGGCGACGGTCAAGGACGTCACGGTCACGCGGGCGGTCGACGGCCTCCCCCACCGCATGCTCCGTACGGAACTGGTCGACGCCCTGGAGCACTCCGGCCGTACGAGAACCCTGTTCCAGGCGGTACGCCGGGCGGCTGGCTTCCGCCGGCTGTCCGGCCTGACCTGGCGGCGCATGATCCGCGACGGCCTCGCCATGAAGCACGGCAAGGACCTGACCTGGAGCCAGGTCCTGCTGGCCGCGAACACGCCGATGCTGCTGAAGGCGTCGATGGTGGACGGGCGCACGGATCTCGGGGTGATGGCGTCCGGGCAGGTCGCCGGGGTGATCGAGGACCTGCCGTCGTGCGCGGAGCTGGTGGCCCGGGTGATGAAGGAGGCCGAGGAGGTGGTGTGGACGCTGGTGCGGGCCGACTCCTGAACTCGGGGGGTGGGGG
>NZ_JAENRY010000445.1 GCF_016612545.1 Streptomyces sp. MBT65
CCCCAACCCCCACCTCCCCAAGCCGGGTCCATTTCTCACCGTCTACCGACACATAGCCGGTTAGTCCAGACCCCAGCCTTTTCAACCTGAGCCACTGCGGCGCCTCGGCCAGATCACTACTCGGGCCAGCCATGTCATGCGTGAAGTTCCACTGCATACGGACGCCATGCCCCGGCGTCGCCACCACCGCCGCGTACGAGGAGCCCTGCTTCAGGCTCGACTTGACGATGATCCCGGCCTTCGCCCACGGCTCCAGCGGCGCCTTGCCCTCGGTGTTCTTCAGGCCGGTCACCCGGACCGTGATCGTGCCGTCGCCGGTCAGCGAGCGGTGGGTGAAGCGGAAGGCGTCGTTGACCACCTGACCGCCCGGGCCGACCACGACCGGCGGTCCGCCACCGGTACTGGAACCGCTCGCGCCCAGCTGTGAGATCACGACCGTCACCACGGCCGCCACCGCCAGCACCAGCAGCCAGGCCCTGACCGTCCAGAACTTCGTCCACTCCGCCCGCAGCAGCCGCCCGAAGCCGGCCCGCCCCGGAAGCAGCGCCGAGCGGTACGGCGGGACCGTCCTCGTAGGAGTCGTCATCGGGTCACCTCGTCCGGCTCGACGGGCGTCGACGTGAACTCGACCGCGTCCCGCGTCAGTTCCATGTACGCCTCCTCCAACGACGCCCGGTGCGCGCCCACTTCGGCGAACGGCACCCGGGACGCGGCGAGCAGCTCCACGATCCGTTCGGCGGGCAGGCCGGTGACGGTGAGCAGCTCACGGTCGACGACCGCCACCGTGGCGCCCTCCCGGGCGAGCAGTTCCATCGCCTCCGTACGACTGCTCGTCCGCAGCCGTACCCGGTCCCCGGAGGCCGCCGCGAGGAGGTCGGCCACCGCCGTGTCGCTATCAGCTATCAGCCGGCCCCGGCCGATCACCACCAAGTGGTCGGCGGTGTCTTCGAGTTCGCTCATCAGATGGCTGGAGACGAGGATCGCGCGGCCCTCCGACGCCAGGTGGCGCAGGAGGCCCCGGATCCACTGAATGCCCTCGGGATCAAGGCCGTTGTCCGGTTCGTCGAGCAGGAGCACCGGTGGGTCGCCGAGCAACGCGGCCGCCATGCCCAGGCGTTGGCGCATACCGAGCGAGTAGCCGCCCGCCCGCCGCCGGGACGCCTGCTCCATGCCGACCTGTTCGAGGACCTCGTCCACCCGGCGCATCGGCAGACCGTGCGAGTGGGCCAGCCAGCGCAGGTGGTCGCGGCCCCGGCGGGCGGGGTGCAGGGCGGCGGCGTCCAGGAGGGCGCCGACCTCCAACAGCGGGGTGCGCAGGGCCTGGTAGGGACGGCCGCCGATCAGTGCCCGGCCCTCGTCGGGGGTGTCCAGGCCGAGCAGGGAGCGCATGGTGGTGGACTTGCCCGCGCCGTTGGGACCGACGAAGCCGGTCACCGTGCCGGGGGCGACCGTGAAGGACAGTCCGTCGACCGCGAGCGTCCGGCCGAACCGCTTGCGCAGCTCACGGACTTCGATGGTTGCGTGGCTCATGGTGAGGGAGGCTAGGGGCGGTGAGCAGCGCACGTCGTCACGCGTGGGAGGTCCCTCGCGCGGGGGACGCCGGGCCCGACGGGGGTCGGCACAATGAGGGGGTGGCTGTGGAGAGAAGCGGGCCGGGGAATGTCGTCGCCCCGGGTGCCCTGGGTGTTCTCTCGGTCTCCGAAGTGCTGCTCCGCAGTACCGACTTGGGCGGCGGGTTCGCCGTCCTCCTGCTGCTCACCCTCGCCTCCACCCTTCCCCTCGCCCTCGTCCTGGGCTCCGCCGGCCCCGCGCGCAGCGGTACCGCCGTCGCGGTCAGTACCGCCTGCGTCCTGTCCCTGGTGCCCTTCGGCATCCTCACCGTCGGCGGGGTCGTGGCCCAACTGGTGTGCGTGTACGTCCTGGGCCGCGCCGGAGCCACCCGCCTCGGCGGACTCCTCGTCCTCCCCTACGTCGTGATCGCCCTCGGCAGTCACGAGGAACCGACCCGGATCGTGGCCGTCCTCGTCGCGACCCTGGCCTCCGCCGCCGCGGCCACCGGCATCGCCCACCACGTACGCAGCACCGCACTCGCCCACAGCGCCACGGAACAGGCCTTCGCGGACACCCTCCTCGAACATGCCGCCCGGGGTGAACGGGCGCGGATCGCCCGCGAGTTGCACGATGTCGTCGCGCACCACATCTCGATGATCGCCGTCCAGGCGGAGACCGGCCGGCTCACCACACGCGGTCTGCCGCCGGAGGGCGCCGACCGTTTCCTGGCCATCGGCGACACCGCGCGCACCGCCCTCACCGAGATGCGGCGGCTGTTGGGCGTGCTGCGGGAGGACGCGGACACCGGGGTGCAGCGGCGTCCCCAGCCCGGCCTCCGCCAACTCGTCGACCTGGTCGACGAGTCGCGCGACGCGGCCGGCTCCCGCACCCGGCTCATCGTCAGCGGCCCCGTCGCCGCGCTCGACCCCGGCATCGAGGTCACGGCGTACCGGATCGTCCAGGAGGCCCTCACCAACGCCCGCCGGCACGCGCCGGGCGCCGCCGTGGACGTGGAACTCCGCTACAGCGAGCAGGACTTGGCGGTGCGCGTGCGTGACAACGGGCCGGGGCCCACCGCGGTCCTCTCCGGTCACGGCTTGCTCGGCATGCGCGAGCGGGCCGCGACGGTCGGCGGCACCCTGCGCACCGGGCCCGCCCCCGGCGGCGGTTTCCTGGTCGAGGCCCGGCTCCCCGTCCGAGCGGAGGCGGTCCTGCCATGAGCGGCACCCCCATCCGTATCGTCGTCGCCGACGACCACGAGATCGTCCGGGTCGGCTACGCCGGACTCCTCGCCACCCAGGCCGACTTCACGGTCGTCGGCACGGCGGGCGACGGCGCCGAGGCGGTGCGCGTCTGCCGGGCGGAGTCACCCGACGTGGTGCTGATGGACGTACGCATGCCGGTCATGGACGGCATCGAGGCCACCGCGCGACTCCAGAACACCCCTGACGTACCAAGGGTGTTGATCCTGACCACCTTCGACCTCGACGAGCATGTCTACGACGCGCTCGCCGCCGGTGCCAGCGGGTTCCTGCTCAAGGACGTGACGGCGGAGCGGCTCTTCGACGCGGTACGGGTCGTGGCGGCCGGTGAGGCGCTGCTCGCGCCCGGCATCACGCGTCGGCTGATCGCCGAGTTCGCCCGGCAGCGGCCCCGAACCGGCCCCGCGCACACGGCACTCGACGCCCTCACCCCGCGCGAGACCGACGTCCTGCGGCTGCTCGCCCAGGGGCTGTCCAACCCTGAACTGGCCCTCCGCCTGCACGTCGGCGAGGAGACCGTGAAGACCCACGTCAGCCGCATCCTGTCCAAACTGGGGCTGCGGGACCGTACGCAGGCCGTGGTGATGGCCTACGAGACGGGGCTGGTCGTGCCGGGGACGGGCTGACGGCGACGGGCGCGCGGCACCGGCAGCAGCCACCACGCCGACACCACCGACAACACCGCCCCGACCGCGACCCCTTCGAGCCGGGTGGGCAGCAGATGCAACGCGTCCTGGCCGAACCAGCCGAGGAGGAGGGACAGGGCGCAGGTCATTCCGGCTGCCCAGTAGGCGTAGTTGAGGGGGCGCAGCCACAACGCCACCGCGAGGACCGCGAACATCAGCGCCACGGAGGTGTCGCCGGTGACACCGATCGCCGCGACGCCCGTCGCCAGCAGCGTGCCGACCGTCGCTCCGGCCAGCCGCTCGACTCCCTTGCGCAGTACATCCGTTCGGCCCCGGTTGCCGCTCGCGGCGACGTACGCGGTGAGGACCACCCACGGCCAGTGGTCGTCGAAGAACAATCGCCCCACGACGAAGGCGGCGGCGATCCCGGCCGCCATCTGGAGCGCCATCCGGGTGCTCGGGCGGGGGTGGAGACGGGAGCGGCGCGGTGGTTGCCCGGGGTCGGGTTCGGCACGCCAGGGCCCGAACCGGTCACCCAGTCCCTGCACCAGCCACACCCCGCCGCACGCCAGCGCCCCGACCAGTGCCGACCAGCCCCAAGTGACCAGCCCGCTCTGCGCCTTGGCCGGCAGCGCCGGGCCCGGTACGACGAGCAGGGCCACCAGCGGGAGGGCCAGCAGTGTGCCGGCCTTCGTGGCGGCGGGGCCGTAGCGGCGGATCCAGATGGCCAGCGCCATGCCCGCCGTGTAGACGGCGGCGCCGAGCGCGTAGTGGGCGGCGATCAGCCGGCCGAGGAAGATCGAGGCACCGGCCGTGACCGGCAGCAGGACGAGCGCGGTGAGCCGACGGCGGGTGTCGGCGGTGCGCTGGGTGGAGGAGAGGGTGAGGGTCAGGGCGACCGCGAGGACCAGCACGTCGGTGTGGAGTCCGGCGGCCCCCTCCAGCCAGAGGGCGATCCCCCAGCAGAGCAGCACGGCGGTCATCGTCAGAGCCGCTTCGTACGCGTTGCGTATTAGTTTGGCGGTCACTATCCCCACAGTAGCGGCCATGGCGGGGCAGCAATAGTAAGAGAGTGCGTACGATATCCGGCATGGATAATCGCGTGGACCATCTCTCCGAAGCCGCCCGGATCCGTCGCGGTGTCGTACGGCTGAACCGGCGGTTGCGACAGGAGCGCGGCGACGGCGCGTTCAGCCCGAACCAGCTGATCGTGCTCGGGCATCTGCACCGGAACGGTTCGGCGACACCCGGCGAGGTCGCGGCGGCCGAGCGGCAGCGGCCCCAGTCGCTCACGCGGGCCTTCGCGGAACTGGAGGCGGAGGGGCTGATCGAGCGCGAACCGAGCGCGGTGGACCGGCGGCAGTCCGTGCTCACGCTCACGGCGGCCGGGCGGCGGGCCCTCGATCGGGACATGGCCGAGCGGGATGTGTGGCTGGCGGGCGCGCTGGCGTCGCTCAGCGAGACGGAGCGGGGGGTGCTGGAGCTGGCGGGGGCGTTGATGGAGCGGCTGGCCGATGGCTGAAATACGCCACTTGTGCGGACGTTCACAGGGTTCCCATAATCCTTCAACAGATTTGACCAGCCCATGTCAGAAATTGGGCATTTCTTTGATGCTCCGGATTGACATGTGCGCGTCACTCCCACCCCCCACGGAAGGCATCACGTTGAAGAAGCTCCTCACAGCCCTCAAGAGATGCGCTGCCGTCGGCGCCGCCGCTCTCGCGATCGCCGCCCTTCAGCCCGTCTCGGCCGCGCAGGCCGCCCCCACGCCAGTCGTCGGCGGAACCACCGCCACGCAGGGCGAGTTCCCGTTCATGATCCGGCTCTCGATGGGCTGTGGCGGTGCGCTCTACACCCAGCAGATCGTGCTCACCGCCGCGCACTGTGTGAGCGGGACCGGTGCCAACACCAGCATCACCGCCACCGCGGGTGTGGTGGACCTTCAGTCCACCACCGGGCGGGTCCAGGTCAAGTCGACGTACGTGTACCGGGCGCCGGGGTACAACGGCAACGGCAAGGACTGGGCGCTCATCAAGCTTGCCTCGCCCATCACCACCCTGCCGACGCTGAAGATCGCCACGACCACGCAGTACAACACCGGGACCTTCACCATCGCCGGGTGGGGTTCGGCCAGCGAGGGCGGGGCTCAGCAGCGGTATCTGCGCAAGGCCACCGTGCCGTTCGTCAGTGACGCGACCTGCCGGGCCTACAGCGGGTACAGCGGGCTCGTCGCGAGTGACGAGATCTGCGCCGGGTACACGGCCGGTGGGGTCGACACCTGTCAGGGTGACTCCGGTGGTCCGATGTTCCGCCGGGACAGCGCCAACGCCTGGATCCAGGTCGGCATCGTCAGCTGGGGCATAGGGTGCGCCCGCGCGAACGCGCCCGGCGTGTACAGCGAGGTGTCCACGTTCGCCTCCGCGATCGCGTCGGCGGCGGCGTCGCTCTGACGTACGTCCTTCTTCCGCGGGTCCGGCGCCACATGTGCGCCGGGCCCGTGTGTCCCGCCCCCACAGCGCGCGGCGCGTCACGGGTGAGCGGACTGCCACCCGCTCCTTCAGAAC
>NZ_JAENRY010000446.1 GCF_016612545.1 Streptomyces sp. MBT65
GTGCCGCCGGGAGCGGGCGGGGATCGCGGTCTTCTCGTCGATGGACAGGACCATGACGCCCTCGGGTGGGTGTCGGTAGAGGTCGCACAGGTCCGCGACGCGGTCCCAGAAGCCGGGGGTGTCGCGGCGGGTGAGCTGGCCGCGGACCCGGTGCGGCTTGAGGTCCAAGTCCGCCAGGATACGACCGACTTGGGAGGCAGAGATGGCGGCGAAGTCGGTGTCGGCGACCTGGGCGGCGATCGTGCGGTGCGAGCAGGTCGCCGCCGGGTGCGGGGGTGCGCTGGTGGCCGCCGCCACGATCGCCACCTGCACATCGGGGCCGTAGGTCCTGGGACGTCCCGAGCGGCAGGCGTCCTTGAGTCCGTCCGGCCCCTGGAGTGCGAACCGGCCACGCCACTTGCGGACCGTGTTCACGGTGACCGCCAGCTCCCCTGCGATGGCTCCGTTACTCAAGCCCTCGGCGGCGGCCGGCACGATCCGCGCCCGGAGAACTTCTCGCACCCGTGCTTTTGTCGAGAGGGTCACCCCTGTCGGACGCTCGCGCACAGCCTCGTCCAGTTCCACCACCACGGCATCCACGCCCGGCACCCCGCCCGTCCGCCCGGACAAAGACGCCCTCATGAACCGCTGATCCACTAGTGCTGTGACCGCACAGGTTTGCCGGGTGCGGCCTGGGCGGCCGGCGCCGCTGTCCAGGCCGCGGGCAGGACGCCGGGGCACCTGGCCGCTGGACGAGGACGGGACGGGCGGTGAACGGGTTGAGCAGGGCACTGCCGCTGAAGACGCTGCCCAGCAACCTCAGCAGCTCCTCCGTAGCGGCTACTGCAGCGCTACCGTGGCATTGTTGCTGGTGGTGCGGATTAGGCGGATGGCGGAGATGAGGAAAAAGATGCCCCCGAGCGTGGCGTAGCGAGCGAGATGGGGCAGGGAGGGGTTGGCCTTGGCGGCGTCGGCGACGAAGGAGGCGCCGGCCAGGACGGAGATGCCACCGCTGAGGATCATGGCCCACTGTCCGCCCATCGCCCGGCGCTGGAGGGCCACCACGAGTTGGACCAGGCCCGAGACGATGGCCCAGGCTCCCCAGACGCGAAGGACGTCGGCCGTGCCGGAGGCGCCGGCAGCGGCCAGGCCGATCGCGGCGGCGGTGCTGATGGCCATGTTGGCGTAGAGGCCCTTGGCCGGGCGGGTGGCCCGTGAGGACCTGGCGTCGAAGACGGCAGCAGCCACGTCGAACGCGGGGTAGAGGACCAGCAGGGCCTTCACCCAGAGGGTGAGGTCGTCGCCGAGGGACAGCAGGAGCGCCGCCCAGGCGAGGGCGAAGAGGAAGCGGATGAGGTAGAGCCGGCGCAGGGCGGGGGCTGCGGTCTCCTGGCCGATGGTGGCAGCGCGGGTCATGGTGGGTTCTCCGTACGGTCGGTGTCGGACTGGGGGATCTGGCGGACGCCGGTGGGTCAGTTGGTGCCGCGGTCGGCCTGCTCGATCAGGTTCTTGACGGCCCCGGGGTGGCTGACCATGGCCGCGTGGGATGAGTTGATCTCCACGGTGTGGGCCCCGGCGCGCTTGGCCATCCACCGCTCCAGGTCAGGGCTGAGCATGTGGTCCTGTTTGGCGACGAGGTACCAGGACGGGATGGTCCGCCACGCCGCCGCGGCGCTGGGCTGGTTGAATGCCGCGGCGTTCACCGGATTCTGGGCGTCGGCCATGTCGGCTGCCTTGCCGGGGCTGACGTCGGGGGCGAAGAAGGCCCGGAACTTGGCCGGATCGAGGGCGAGTTCGACCTCCTGGGTGCCGTCCGCCCCGGTGATCGGCACCGCCTGGAGCGGTAGTGCGGGAATGGGATGAGCGACCGGGTGCGCGGTGACGTCGCTGAGTGTCTCCCCGGCGTCCGGCACCAGGGCAGCCACGTACACCAGCGCCTTTACATCGGGGTCGCCGGCCGCGGAGTTGGTGATGACCGCGCCGCCGTAGGAGTGGCCCACCAGGATGATCGGCCCCTTGATGGTGTCCAGGAAGCCGCGGATGTATGCGGCGTCGCTGGTGAGGCCGCGCAGTGGAGTGTTCAGCGCACGGACGGGATAGCCGTCCTTGCGCAGCTTGTTCATCACGCCGTACCAGCCGGAGGAGTCGGCGAACGCGCCGTGCACCAGTACCACCGTCGGCTTGGTGCCGCTGCGGGCCGCGGCGCCCGCCGCGTGGATGCCTGTGGTCGTCGCTGCCGGGCCGGAATTCAGGGCATGCGCGGCGACCGGGACAGCGGCGAGGGCCAGCGCCGACAGCGCGACCACAGCGGTGCGCCGCAAGGACCGGCGCTCAACAGGGCTCGTCGTGCTCGAAGATGTGGTGCTCTGAGTCATGGAGTTTCCCTGCGTAATGGTGCGAGGCGGTTGCCTCGTTGAGGAGTCTGGTGTTCCCCGGGCAGGGCCGTGTACTTCGAACGAAGTACTTCTCCCGCCTGAAGCGGGTGGAGCAGATTCGCCGTCTACATCGTTCGAAGTACACGGCCACCGCGCACGCGAGCGAGAATCAGGTCATGGCCAAGGCGCAGAACGATCAGGACGGGCCCGCGACACCTCTGTGGGTGCGTCGCCCCGAGGTGCTGCACCGCGTCGCCTATTCAGTGGCCGCGCTGGTGTTCACCGGTCAGATCGTGGCAGTGGTACTGAGGGGGTCGGGTTGGCCGACGGTCCTGGCCGTACTGCTCGCCGGTGGTGGTGTCGCCCTGTCATGGGGGAAGCCGTGGGCAGGACTGGTCGTGACGAGCGCGGCGTCCTTCGCCGTCACAGCGGTGGGCCAGGACCCCCTGTCGGTGTGGATGATGGCGGTGCTCGTGCTGCTCTCGGTCACCTTCAGGGGAAAGCAGCCGCTGGTCGGAACCGTCATCGTTTCGGCGTTCTTCCTGGGCGCGTTCATGACGTTGGGGGGATTCCGTGGTGGCGTGGTCGTGGGCGCCGCCGCCCTCTTCTCGGCCATAGCGGGAGGTGCGACCGGGGGAGCGCTCCGCCTCCACGCAGACCACTGGTGGATGTTGAAGGAACGGGCCGAAAGGGCCATCGCCACCCGCGAGATCGAGGCCACCCGACGAGTGACCGAGGAACGACTGCGTATAGCCCGGGACCTCCACGACGTCATCGGCCACCAGGTCGCGATGCTGAGCATGCACCTCGGCGCAGCGGAGATCGGGCTTCCCGACGGCGCCGAGTCGTCCCGGCAGGCCCTCGTGTCAGCCAGGTCCAGCGCCCGCACCGTCGTCGTCGAGACGCAACGGATCCTCGCGCTCCTGCGCCGCCATGACGACAACCCCGACGGTGAGGCGCTCCGGCCGATCCCGGCGCTGAGCGGTCTGGAAGGACTTGTCACCTCTTTCGGGAGCATCGGCCTCGACGTCCGGTCCTCCATCGCAGTCCCCGCCGTTTTCGTGGAGCCCAGCGTTGGCGTGACGGTCTACCGGGTCGTTCAGGAAGCACTGACGAATGCCTACCGGCATGGGGAAGGGACGGCCACGGTGGATGTGCGCGAGCACGACGGCAGGATCTGCGCCACCGTGGAAAATCGCGTCGGTCTTTCGCCGCACGGCTCCGACCCGGGCAGTGGACTCGGACTCGTGGGGATGCGCGAACGCGTCGAGTCCTCCGGTGGGCGGCTGACGATCGACAGTGACGGCGGGCGGTTCCGGGTCCGTGCGGAGTTCAGCCCTGCGGGAGTTGTCGTCCGATGACGCAGATTCTGATCGTCGACGACCAGGACGACATCAGGGCCGGCATCCGGGCGATGCTTCTGCTCGACCCGGGTCTCGTTGTCGCGGGTGATCTCTCCGATGGGCTCCAGGCCGTTCCCTTCCTGCGGACCCACCCCGTCGACCTGGTCCTGATGGACATCCGGATGCCCGGCATCGACGGCGTCGAAGCCACCCGCCGGATCCGCCAGGAGCACCCGCCCGAAAAGCTGCGGGTGATCGTGCTGACCACCTTCGACCACGACGACATCGTTCTCGCCGCCCTTCGTGCGGGCGCCAACGGTTTCCTCAGCAAGACCGTCAGCCCCGCTGAACTCGTCGCCGGAATCACCGAGGTCCTCGCCGGTGGCGGTGCGCTGTCCGCCGCCGCGACGGCCGCGCTCATCGGTCACATGACCGACAGTCCGCCCCCGGTGATCGACCAAGAACTGCTGCGACGCTTCAGCGCTCTGACACCCAGGGAACGGGACGTGATCGTTCTCATTGCCAGCGGTCTCGGCAACGACGAGATCGCCGCCCAGTTGTACGTCTCGCCGTTCACCGTGAAGACGCACGCCGTGCGGGCCATGACGAAGGTCGGCGCACGTGACCGGGCGCAACTCGTTTCCTTCACCTTCCGGGCCGGCCTCTACCCCGAGGGCTGATTCGAAGTCTGGGTGATCAAGTGGCGCTGCCGGTCAGGGCAGTCTGATCAGGTTCAGCGGGCGGGTGAAGAGGTGTAGGACGGCTTGCGCTGGCTGGTGGCGATGCTGTGCTGCGCAGCACGCTGATCGCGAAGCTACGCAGGGCGGTGATGTTCTCCGGTCCGTGCCAGGTGTGGATCTTCGAGTCGTCCTCGCCGAACGTGGGGGCTGGCCTTGATGCCCCGTGTGCGCGGGCGAGTTGGCCGATGGTCTGGGGAGATGCCGCCCGCGCGGTGACGAGGATGGCCGCGTCCTTTGGTGACTCGGGGCCGGGATGGCTTACGGAGGATCCCGGACGCGCGGCGACCGGGCGACCGTCATCGCCCGGGCGCGGGCCGGCTGGGTGCCGGGAGCGTTCGGTCAGTTCCTTTTGAGGAAGTCCAGGAGGGTGTCGGCGAAGGGTTGCGGGGATTCGTGGCAGGGGAAGTGTGCTCCGCCCTTCTCCCGGGTGAAGACGCGGAGTTCGGCGTTCGAGACGTGGGTGGCCGTCCAGGCCTGTGAAGCGGGTGCGACGTGGCTGGCCTCTCCGCCGATGACCAGAGTCGGCACGTCGATGCGGGGTGGTACGTCGCGCCAGTCCTGCATGACGTGGTCCAGGAGCAGACGGGCACCCCAGGGCATCGGGAGAAGCAGGTTCTGTTCGTAGAGCCATTGCAGGTCCTGCGCGGGGATGTCCTTGGTGAGCATGGAGGTGAGGAATGCGAGCCTGGCCCGCTCGGAGTCTGCCGACAGCATCGAGCGGGCGAAGGCCGCAGCACCGTCGTAGTCGAGGGTGGCGCCGAAATCCGCCGCGTCGGCCGGGTTCAGCCAGGGCAGGACGGTGCAGGCGACGGGTTGGTCGACGATGACCAGTGAGCGGACGCGTCCGGGCCCGAACAGTTCGGGGTAGGACCAGAGCACTGATGCGCCCTGGAGTGGCCCAGGAGATGGATCCGGCCGATGTCCAGGTGGTCCAGGAGCTGGTCGAGGTCGGTGCGGCCGGAGATCCCGTGGTTGCGCATGTCGTAGGTGATGACGCGCTGTTCGGGGCCCAGCAGGGGGAGCAGCCGGTCGAAGGTCGCCTGGGACTGGGACCATCCGTGCAGCAGGAGCAGGGGTATGTCCTGGCCGCCGGTGTCCCGGTAGGTGAGTGCGCATCCGTCGCGGGTGGTGAGGGTCGCGGTGGCGAGGTCCATTGACAGGGCCTTTCGTGCTGTGGCCGAGGGGGCGTCCGGTCGTTGATCATGTGCCAGCCGAATCCGCCCGTCCCGTCGACCAGGTCGGGCGTCCGCATCCGCGGCATCCTCGGGCTCGAATCCCTGACAGCAGCCTCGATCGCGCCGGGGTGGGCAGTGAGGCGGAGCGTGCAGGAGCCGCCCCCGCGGCGCAGAGCGTTGGTCACGAGCTAGGAGACGCCCAGGACGAGCGTGTCGGCCCGCACCCGGCCGGTGACCGGCTGCCCGAGGGCTTCGAAGAACGCCCGTGCCGTCTGGCGCGCCTCGGCGACGGCGGACGGAGAACAAAGGGCTGTGCGCGCGGCGCTCATCGTGGTCATCACGCACTCCGGGTCTGGTGGAGGTGTCCGGCGCTGCCTGCCCGGTCGTTGTCCCCCCGCTCGCAACCGCTCAACCCTGCCCGGACCCGATTACCTCAAAGCCACACACAGAAAGTCTATGTTTGTTGAAGTAGACATTGGGGTTGGGTCGTGGTTAGGGTTCTCTCGTAGCCCAGAGGAACAGCAGGGCCTGGCAGACACGAACTGCCGGGCGGCAGTATCCGCAGGTGCAGTTCGTACGACGGTGCGGTGGTGGAGTTCCGAAGCCAGGGCGGTTGTAGGACGGCGACGGGGCTGGCGACCGGACCGGGTGGCCCGCAGT
>NZ_JAENRY010000447.1 GCF_016612545.1 Streptomyces sp. MBT65
ACGGTGTCGTTCTCGTTGACGATCGGGAGGGCACCCATGGCGAGGAGCTTGTCGAGGGTGCGGGAGGCGTTGCGGCGGTGGCGGTTGGTGCTCGGGGGCGACGCGGCCGACGGCACCGGGTGCGAGCTGTCCGGGCGGGACGCCGCGATGGACGGGACGCTCGCCGCGCTGTACGGCAGAGGGGACAAGGGGCGGGCGGCGAAGGACCGTTCGGCGGGGCTCGGGGCGTCGGCGCCGTCCGTCGCGCGCTGGCTCGGGGACATCCGGACGTACTTCCCGTCCTCCGTCGTCCAGGTCATGCAGCGCGACGCGATCGACCGGCTCGGGCTGTCCGCGCTGCTCCTCGAACCGGAGATGCTGGAGGCGGTCGAGGCCGACGTGCACCTCGTCGGCACGCTGCTCTCCCTCAACAAGGCGATGCCGGAGACCACGAAGGAGACGGCGCGGGTGGTGGTGCGCAAGGTCGTCCAGGACCTGGAGAAGCGGCTCGCCACCCGCACCCGGGCCACCCTCACCGGCGCCCTGGACCGCAGCTCCCGGATCAACCGGCCGCGCCACCACGACATCGACTGGAACCGCACGATCGCGGCCAACCTCAAGCACTACCTGCCGGAGTACCGGACGATCGTGCCGGAGCGGCTGATCGGATACGGGCGGGCGTCCCAGTCCGTGAAGAAGGAGGTCATCCTCTGCATCGACCAGTCCGGGTCGATGGCGGCGTCCGTCGTCTACGCCTCCGTGTTCGGGGCGGTGCTGGCGTCCATGCGGTCGATCGACACCCGGCTCGTGGTCTTCGACACCGCGGTCGTCGACCTCACCGACCAGCTCGACGACCCGGTGGACGTGCTCTTCGGCACGCAACTCGGCGGCGGTACGGACATCAACAGGGCGCTCGCGTACTGCCAGTCGCAGATCACCCGGCCCGCGGAGACGGTGGTCGTGCTGATCAGCGACCTCTACGAAGGGGGGATTCGCAACGAGATGCTCAAGCGGGTCGCGGCGATGAAGGCGTCGGGGGTGCAGTTCGTGACGCTGCTCGCGCTGTCCGACGAGGGCGCGCCCGCCTACGACCGCGAACACGCCGCCGCGCTGGCCGCGTTGGGGGCGCCGGCCTTCGCCTGCACGCCCGATCTGTTCCCGGAAGTGATGGCGGCGGCGATCGAGAAGCGGCCGCTGCCGATACCGGACACCGCCTGACGAACCGGCACCGGTGGTGATGAACGGGCTTGGGGGACAGGGGGGTTGTGTGTCCCCGAGCCGCCCGTGCAAGGATCGTCGCCTCATGATCTGGCCCGCTGCCGCGATACCCGGTGCCGCCCCGCGCGTGACGCGTACGGCGGTTGGGCGGCGTGTGCTGCAACTGGCGCTGCTGGTGGGCGGGTTGTTCGCGGTCGGGTTGCTGTGCGGGGGGCAGGCGCAGGCGGCCGATCGGGTTCTGGGCACGCCGGTGAGTCTCGGCAGGCCGGGGATTCCGGCGGCGGCTTCGGTGGTGAAGCCGGCCCCGGCCCGGGTCTCGGCCCCGGTTCCTGTTCTCGCCCCGGTGCTCGCTCCCGTGCTGGGTCCAGTCTCGGACACCGTGGAGCGGGTCGTGCAGCCCGTGAGCGACGTGGTGACGAAGACGGTGACCGCGGTGTTGGCCGAGGCGCCTTCGTTGCCCACCTTGCCCACCGCGCCCACCCTGCCCTCACTCCCCGTGGTGCCGACTCAGCCGGTGCTCCCGGTCCAGGCACCTCCCGCGCACGCGGCGCCGGTGTCGACGCCCGTCCGGTCCGACCCGCAGCCTTCGAGCGGTGGGCATCGTTCGGATGCGGCGCCTGCCGAGGCGGCGGTGGGCGTAGGAGCGACGTACGGACCGCGCTTCGTCGCCGCTACCGATGAGGTCGGTGCCGTAGGGCACGCGGCCTTACGTCGTGCTCCCTCCGTCGGGCGCGCCCCCGCGCACCAGGCACCCAACGGCGACCCGGACGGTGCCCCGCGCGATCAGCAGGCCATGGACAGTGGCAGTTCGCGGCACTGTGACGCGCAGGCCGTGACCTTGGACCAACGGGTGGCCGTGCGGTTCGTGTGCGGTGTGGCCGAGGGGACGGACGCGGCGGAGACCCGGGACAGGTACCGGGACGTTCCCGTTTTCCCGGGCTAGGCAGGCCCTTCCGGCAGTTGGTCTGCCCGGAAAGTCGCCATGTCTCCCTTTCTGGAACGCCTGAGGAACCGACGTACCCATGAGCAACACCATGAGCACGAGCACCGACATCACCCCGGCCGAATTCCGACGACGTCTCGTCGACGCCGTGGTCTCCGTCCCGCGAGGGTCCCGGGTCAGGGCCGCCGCGGCCATCCAGGGCGCACAGGCAGCACGCAATGCCTGCGCCCGGAGCGCAAGGACCGCGGTCCGGCACTGACCGTCACCGACTCCGTGAGGCAGTGACCCCGGACGGCCGAATGCCGTCGGTCCGTCCGGGGTGCGTCTCGCGGTAGGGGGTTCCCGCCGGGCCGGCCCCAACCCGGCGGGGACCCCGCCCGAACAACCCGCCCGTGAGCCCCGCTCGCGGCACTCCGTGTCACGAATTCCGGCATCATGTGACAGGTATCACCGCTCAGGTGTGACCCTCGATTTAGAGGCCCTCTGCAAGCAGCGATAACCTGCGAGACGGACATGCCGCGCGCTCGGTCACCGTGTGCGCCTCCCTTGTGACAGCGGACGTCACGTTGCCCTTCGCGGCACGCCCACGCATCCAACGAACCGCGATATCACTGAGGACGGAAGCGCGTGGACCTGTTCGAGTATCAGGCGAGGGACCTCTTCGCCAAGCACGATGTACCGGTGCTGGCCGGTGAAGTCATCGACACGCCTGAGGCGGCCCGCGCAGCCACCGAGCGGCTCGGTGGCAAGTCCGTCGTCAAGGCCCAGGTGAAGGTCGGCGGCCGTGGCAAGGCCGGTGGCGTGAAGCTCGCCGCCACCCCGGACGAGGCCGTCGCGCGTGCGACGGACATCCTCGGCATGGACATCAAGGGCCACACGGTCCACAAGGTGATGATCGCCGAGACCGCGCCCGAGATCGTCGAGGAGTACTACGTCTCGTACCTCCTCGACCGCACCAACCGCACCTTCCTCGCCATGGCGTCCGTCCAGGGCGGCGTGGAGATCGAGGTCGTCGCGGAGGAGAACCCCGAGGCCCTCGCGAAGGTCCCGGTCAACGCCAACGAAGGCGTCTCCATCGAGAAGGCCCGCGAGATCGTCGCGCAGGCCAAGTTCCCGGCCGACGTCGCGGAGCAGGTCGCCGAGATCCTGGTGACGCTGTGGGACACCTTCGTCAAGGAGGACGCCCTCCTCGTCGAGGTCAACCCCCTCGCGAAGGTCGCCGACGGCCGTGTCATCGCGCTCGACGGCAAGGTCTCCCTCGACGAGAACGCCGAGTTCCGTCAGCCGGAGCACGAGGCGCTGGTCGACCACGACTCCGCCAACCCGCTCGAGGCGGCCGCCAAGGCCAAGAACCTCAACTACGTCAAGCTCGACGGCGAGGTCGGCATCATCGGCAACGGCGCGGGTCTCGTCATGAGCACCCTGGACGTCGTCGCGTACGCCGGTGAGAACCACGGTGGGGTCAAGCCCGCCAACTTCCTCGACATCGGCGGCGGCGCGTCCGCGGCCGTGATGGCGAACGGCCTGGAGATCATCCTGGGCGACCCCGACGTCAAGTCGGTCTTCGTCAACGTCTTCGGCGGCATCACCGCGTGCGACGAGGTCGCCAACGGCATCGTGCAGGCGCTGCAGCTGCTCGCGGACAAGGGCGAGGAAGTCACCAAGCCCCTCGTCGTCCGTCTCGACGGCAACAACGCCGAGCTGGGTCGCAAGATCCTCTCCGACGCCAACCACCCGCTGGTGCAGCGCGTGGACACCATGGACGGCGCGGCCGACAAGGCCGCCGAGCTCGCGGCTGCGAAGTAAGGGAAGAGGGACAGACACAGCCATGGCTATCTTCCTCACCAAGGACAGCAAGGTCATCGTCCAGGGCATGACCGGCTCCACGGGCATGAAGCACACCAAGCTCATGCTGGCCGACGGCACCAACATCGTCGGTGGCGTCAACCCCCGTAAGGCGGGCACGTCCGTCGACGTCGACGGCACCGAGATCCCGGTCTTCGGCACGGTCGCCGAGGCGATCGAGAAGACGGGCGCGAACGTATCCGTCCTCTTCGTGCCGCCGGCCTTCTCCAAGGCCGCCGTCGTCGAGGCCATCGACGCCGAGATCCCGCTCGCGGTCGTCATCACCGAGGGCATCGCCGTCCACGACT
Organism: Streptomyces sp. MBT65; assembly: GCF_016612545.1. Classification (GTDB taxonomy): domain Bacteria; phylum Actinomycetota; class Actinomycetes; order Streptomycetales; family Streptomycetaceae; genus Streptomyces. Next base: position 4,294 of record NZ_JAENRY010000447.1, read on the forward strand.
CGGCCGCGTTCTACGCGTACGCGGTCGCGAAGGGCAACAAGACCCGGATCATCGGCCCGAACTGCCCCGGTCTCATCACGCCGGGTCAGTCGAACGCCGGCATCATCCCGGGCGACATCACCAAGCCGGGCCGTATCGGTCTGGTCTCGAAGTCCGGCACGCTGACGTACCAGATGATGTACGAGCTGCGTGACATCGGCTTCTCGTCCGCCGTCGGCATCGGTGGCGACCCGGTCATCGGCACCACGCACATCGACGCGCTCGCCGCGTTCGAGGCCGACCCCGACACCGACCTGATCGTGATGATCGGTGAGATCGGCGGCGACGCCGAGGAGCGCGCGGCGGACTTCATCGCGAAGAACGTCACGAAGCCGGTCGTCGGTTACGTCGCGGGCTTCACCGCACCCGAGGGCAAGACCATGGGCCACGCCGGCGCCATCGTCTCCGGTTCCTCCGGTACGGCCGCCGCCAAGAAGGAGGCCCTCGAGGCCGCCGGCGTCAAGGTCGGCCGCCGTCCGCACGGTCAACGTCGTCGTACCGATGATCGCGACTGTGAACGCGATCGCCGCGCGGGTCCAGAACACGGTCCGGCGTTCGCCGACGAAACGGACCACCGGCGGCCTGGCCGCGTGCAGCCGCCCCGTGGAGGCCAGTTCGGTCAGCCGCCGCTGCAACTCGGTCGGGTCGGACAACTCCGGGAGCTGCGCGGCAAGCGCCTCGCGCGCGTGCAGCAGGCGGTTCGCCGCCGCGGGCGTACTCGCCTCCGTCTCCGCCGCGGTCTCCGCGAGACCGAGCCCCACACCGTCGTAGAGGAGGAGGGTCCGGCGGTACGACGGGGGGAGTTTCAGGAGGG
>NZ_JAENRY010000448.1 GCF_016612545.1 Streptomyces sp. MBT65
GATCGGCAACGCGCCGACCGCTCTCGAGGAGTTGCTGACGCTGGACGCCTCCCCCGCGCCGACGAAACCGACGGGCAGCCCGATGACGAGCGCGGGGGAGGCGTCCAGCGTCAGCAACTCCTCGAGAGCGGTCGGCGCGTTGCCGATCACCCACAGGGCGCCGGGCCCGACCTCCTCGTAGGCGAGCCGGATCGCGTGTGCCGAACGGGTCAGCCCGGGACCGGACTTGGCGTCCTTCAAGCGGCATACGGTCGGGCGCTGGGTGATACCGGCCGCGACCATCGCCACGTCCACCACCACCGGCGCCCCGGCATGCAGCGCGCTGTGCGCCTTCGCCAACTCGTCCTCGTCCAGGACGAGATCGGACGCGTACTCCAGATCGGCCGCGGAGTGGACGACCCGCTCCACGACCGCGCGGCTCAGCGGCGGGAGGTGCGAGGTGTCCAGCCGGGCGCGCATCCGCCGGTACGACTCCACCTCGATGGGATGCACCACACGGTCCACGGGGGTCACTTGGCGCCCTCCTCTGCTGCCTGCGCCGCCTGCCAGCGGTACCCGCGCGGCGTCACCATGCGCCCCGCGATGTCCCGGGTGGCCGTGTTGCCCACGGTCACCACCGTCATCATGTCGACCGTCGCCGGATCGAGCGCGGCCAGTGTCGTCAGTCGGCTGGATCCGTCGGGCCGCGAGGCGTTCCGTACGACACCCACCGGCGTCGTCGGCTCCCGGTGCTCGGCGAGGATCGCGAGGGCCTTCGGGAGCTGCCAATCCCGGCCCCGGCTACGGGGGTTGTAGAACGTCACCACGATGTCCGCCTCTGCCGCCGCCCGCACCCGCCGCTCGATGATCTCCCACGGCGTGTGCAGATCGGAGAGGCTGATGGAGACATGGTCGTGGCCGAGCGGCGCCCCGAGGATCGCCGCGGCGGCCAAGGCGGCGGTCACGCCCGGGACTCCGACCACGTCGATGTCGTCCGACGCCTCCGCGAGCGCGGGCGAGGCCATCGCGTACACCCCGGCGTCCCCGCTGCCGATCAGCGCGACGGCCTGTCCCTTCCGCGCCTCGGCCACGGCGGTACGGGCCCGCTCCTCCTCGGCGCCGAGCCCCGACTCCAGGACCAGCGTCCCGGGCCGCAGCAGATCGCGGATCTGGTCGACGTACTGGTCGAGCCCCACCAGCACGGCGGCCCGCCGGAGTTCGGCCTTGGCACGCGGGGTGAGCAGATCGCGGGCGCCCGGTCCGAGCCCGACCACCGCGAGCCGCCCGCGCGCGACCCGCCGTACGACAGCACAGGTCGCCATCGCGGGGCGGCCGTCGGCGCGCTCCGACTTCCGCTTGGGGACGAGGAGTTCGCCGCCCAGCGCGAGAGCCGAGGCCTCCGCCACCGACGGTGTGCCGACGGCCGCGAGCGGCGCGGCGGAGGGGTTGGGCACCTCCACGGACGCCAACTCCTCGGCGGAGTAGGTCACCAGCGGCACCCCGAGGCGCCGGGCCGCTTCGACGATGCCGGGCTCGTCCGACTTGGCGTCGACCGTGGCGAGTTCGGCGAGGGACTTCAAGGAAAGCCCGGCGTCAAGCAACGCGCTCTCGACGAGCCCCAGCACCTCGTCCACCGGCGCTCCCTTGGACGCGCCGACCCCGACGACGAGCGACGGCGGCCGGAGTACGACCTCCCGCTCGCCGGGTTCGACCGCGCGATCGGTGACCCGGACGACGTAGGAGCCACCCGCCCCCGACACCGGGAGCGGCGGCAGCGGCCACGCCAACTCGGCCTCCAGGGCGACCGGTTCACCGTCGAGCAGGGCCCGTGAGACCCCGGCGACATCGCCCTCCACGGGGAACCCGAGCGTGTCCAGACCGGGCACGCCCACCGCGTCCGTGGCCGTGGTCACCACGGGCTGCGCGGCGAGCAACTCGCCCACCTCCACGGCGAGTTCATTGGCCCCGCCGCCATGTCCGCCGACCAGCGACACGGCGAACCGGCCGCCCTCGTCGACGCACACGACCCCCGGGTCGGTCCGCTTGTCGTCCAACAGCGGGGCGAGCAGCCGTACGACGGCCCCCGTGGCGAGGAAACACACGAGCTGCTCGCACTCCGCGAACGCGGCCCGGACGGCGTCCCCGACGGGACCCTCGTACACACGCGTACGGTCCGGCCACGCGGCGGCCAGCCGGTCCCGTGCCGTCGCTCCCGCCGCAGTGGCGGAGATGAGGCCGATCACGAGGCAACTCCTTCATTCGACAAGGGGGTTCGGACCCCCCACAGCAGAAAAACGGGATTGGTCGCCGCCAGCCGGGTCACGTCACCCGGCAGCGGCGCCAGCCGGGACGACTGCAACAGCACCCCGTCGACCGCGAACCCGGCACCGCCGAGCGCCTCGCGGACCGCAGGCACCCGGTCCAGCGCGGCCATCGCGACGACCACGGTCCGCCGGGCCCGGCGCGCGCACGCCGTGACGATGGCGGGCAGTTCGCGCCCGCCGCCGCCGACGAACACGGCGTCGGGGTCGTCGAGGTCGGACAGCACGGTCGGCGCCGCCCCGTGCACGGTGTGGATGTCCACGCCGTGCGCCTCGGCGTTGGCACGGATCCGCTCGACACCGTCCCGGGTCTTCTCGACGGCGGTGACGGCGGCGCCGAGCCGCGCGCACTCCACGGCCACCGACCCGGAGCCCGAACCGACGTCCCAGACCAGGTCGCCGAGGTGCGGCCCGAGCCGGGCCAGCGCCAGCGCCCGTACCTCGAACTTGGTGATCATCGAGTCCCGGTGCTCGAACTCCCGCTCGTCCAGCGCCCATTGGGCGGGTCCGACGGCAGCCCCGGCGACCGTCCGCACGGCACCCGTCGCCCGCGCCTCGTCGAGACACAGGACCACGCTCACCGCCGTACCCCAGTCGCGGGCGGCGGCCTCGGCGGGCGTGACCCGCTCGACCCGCTCCTCCCCGGAGCCGAGCGCGGACGCGACGACGAGGACGCGCCCGGCGGCCCGGTGGGTGAGCGCGGCCCCCAGCTCGGCGGGTCCGGCCCCCGGCCCGGTCAGCACGGCGACCTTCGGGTGCGCGCGGCACGCGTTGACCGCCGTACGGAGATCGCGGCCGTGCGCGCTGACGACGACCGCGTCGTCCCAGGTCAGCCCGGAGCGGGCGAAGGCGGTGGCGACGGAGGAGACACCGGGGCGGACATCGAGGGCGGAGCTGGAGAACCGTTCCGCCAGCGCCCGTACGATCCCGAAGAACCCGGGGTCCCCCGAGGCCAGCACGACGACCGGCTCGCCCTTCTCGACGTACGCCTCGATGGTGTCGAGGGCGGGGGCGAGCGGCCCGAGGACGATCCGCTCGGCGCCCTCCGGGACCGTGACGGCGGCCAGATGGCGCCCGCCGCCGACGACGAGCCGGGCACCGGCGAGGACGTCGTCCGCGACCGGCGCGTCCGTCCCCGTACCGACGACGGTGATCACGTGCTCGCACCCCGCGAGCGCAGGGCCCGGCGGGCCTCCGGGTCGGCCTTGCGGAACCCGTGGAAATGGCCCGGGTGGTAGAGGTGCGAGCGGGTGCCGTGGGCGTCGAGGGCCGGGCCGACCAGGAAGAGGGTGTGCTTCCAGAGCTTGTGCTCCTTGACCGTCTCCTCCAGCGTGCCGACCGTGCACTTCACGATCAGTTCCTCGGGCCAGGTCGCCTGGTAGGCGACGACGACGGGCGTCTCCGTCGGATAGCCGCCCTCCAGCAGCTCCCGCACCAACTGCCCGCTGCGGGCGGCCGACAGGAAGATCGCCATGGTCGTGCCGTGGCGCGCGAACTCCCGCACCTCCTCCCCGGGCGGCATCGGCGTCTTGCCCCCGCCGAGCCGGGTGAGGACGACGGACTGCGCGACCTCGGGGATCGTCAGCTCGCGCTGCGCGAGCGCGGCCACGGCGGAGAACGCCGAGACACCCGGGACGATCTCGGTCTCGATGCCGATCGCGGCACACCGGTCGACCTGCTCCTGCGTGCCGCCCCAGAGGGCCGGATCGCCGGAGTGGATACGGGCGACGCGCAGCCCTTCCGCCCTCGCCCGCTCGTACACGGCGACGACGTCCTCCAGCGACATCGTCGCCGAGTCCAGGATCTCGGCGCCCTCGCGCGCGTGGTCGAGGACCTCCGCCTGCACCAGGCTGGCCGCCCAGATCACGATGTCGGCCTCGGCGATGGCGCGCGCGGCACGGAACGTCAACAGGTCGGCGGCGCCGGGGCCGGCACCGACGAAGGTCACCTTGCCGGTGGGGGCGGCAGCGGTTTCGGCAGCGGCCATGGGGTCGGATCCTCTCAAGCGGGACAAACAGAACGGGAACGTCAGTGCACGTGGGGGTGGAGCGGTCCAGGATGTGCGCGAACAGGGGTTGATCGGATAGCAAGGGGACTATGGCGGTCTTCGTCGCGCTCGGCGCGTTCCTGATGACGCTGGCCGGCGGCTGGACGGCACAGCGGGTGACCGACCGCCGCCATCTCGTCCTGGGCCTGGCCGGCGGCCTGATGCTGGGCGTGGTCGGCCTCGACCTGCTGCCCGAAGCGCTGCACGCGGCCGGCCGCGAGGTCTTCGGCGTACCGGCCGCCCTGCTGCTCTTCGTGGCCGGCTTCCTCGTGGCCCATCTGGTCGAACGCCTGCTCGCCGCCCGCCAGGCCTCGCACGGAGCCGAGGAGCACAACGGCCGCGCGCCCGAGGTGGGCCTCACGGCCGCCGCCGCGATGGTCGGCCACAGCTTCATGGACGGCGTCGCGATCGGCGCCGCCTTCCAGGTGGGCGGCGGCCGTGAGGCCCACCTC
>NZ_JAENRY010000449.1 GCF_016612545.1 Streptomyces sp. MBT65
GCCCTGAAGGGGCCTCGTCCTCAAACGCCGGACGGGCTGAGTCATGCTGGCCTTGCCTTGTCGCGCTTACAGACCCGGCAGCACGTGTTCGAAAAACTCTCTGTCCGCGTCGAAGAGCGGGGCGAGGGTCAGGAACTCGGTCGGGGTGACCCAGCGGACCTCGGAGACCTCGGCCGGGTCGGGGACGATCGTGCCGTTGCCGGTTTCGGTGGCGGTCCACCAGTGGAGGCGGAAGCGGCCGTCGTCCGCCTGGGACTCCCAGACCTTCGACAGGGGGGAGACCGCGAGGCCGACTTCCTCGTGGACCTCTCTGACCAGGGCCTCCTCCTGGGTCTCCCCCGGTTCCAGCTTGCCGCTGAGTGGGGCCCAGTAGCCGGAGCGCGCCGAGTCGGGGCCCCGGCGGATGACCAGGACGCGGTCCGCCCGCCGGAGGACGGCGACGATCGCCTCGCGCTGGGCCAAGCGTGCTCCTAGAGTTCGGGGCGGCCGGTGGCCACCGCGTAGAAGGCTACGGCAGCGGCGGCGCCCACGTTGAGGGAGTCGACGCCGTGGGCCATCGGGATGCGGACCCATTCGTCGGCGGCCACCAGGGCCTGGGTGGAGAGCCCGTCGCCCTCCGCGCCGAGCATCAGGGCCACCCGGTCCATGCGGTGCGGGGCCGCCTCGTCGAGGCTCTTCGCCTTCTCGTCGGGGGTGAGCGCGAGGAGCGTGAAGCCCGCCTCGCGGACCGACTCCAGGCCCTTGGGCCAGCTGTCGAGACGGGCGTAGGGGACGGAGAAGACCGCGCCCATCGAGACCTTCACGCTGCGGCGGTAGAGCGGGTCCGCGCAGTCGGGGGACAACAGGACCGCGTCCATGCCCAGCGCCGCCGCCGAGCGGAAGATCGCGCCGATGTTGGTGTGGTCGTTGACCGACTCCATGACGACGACCCTGCGGGTGGTCTGGAGGAGTTCGAGTGCCGTGGGGAGGGGTTTGCGCTGCATGGAGGCCAGCGCGCCCCGGTGCACGTGGTAGCCGGTGACGCGTTCGGCCAGTTCCGGGCTCACCGCGTAGACGGGGGCGGGGAGTTCGTCGATGACGTCCCGCATGACGTCGACCCACTTCGCGGACAACAGCATCGAACGCATCTCGTAGCCCGCGTCCTTGGCCCGTCTGATGACCTTCTCGCCCTCGGCGATGAACAGGCCCTCGGCCGGTTCGCGCTTGCGGCGCAGCTCTACGTCGGTCAGGCCCGTGTAATCACGCAGGCGCGGGTCGTCGGGATCCTCAACGGTGATGAGATCGGCCACAGGGTGATACTGCCTTGTCCTGGGTGTGGTGCCAACGGCTGGGAACGGGTTGTGTTACCCGGGGTTACTCGGATGCCGCGGATTACACGGATGTCCTCGGGCCTACGGTGACCACCGCGCCGATGACGATCACCGCCGGCGGCTTCACATCCTCGGTGCGTGCGGTCTCGCCGACCGTCGCGAGGGTCGCGTCCACCCGGCGCTGGGCGGCCGTCGTGCCCTCCTGGACCAGGGCGACCGGGGTGTCGGCCGGCTTGCCGTGCGCGATCAGGGTCTCGGCGATCTTCCCGATCTTGTCGACGCCCATGAGGACCACGAGGGTGCCGGTGAGCTTCGCGAGGGAGGGCCAGTCGACCAGCGAACGCTCGTCGTCAGGTGCTACATGGCCGCTGACCACCGTGAACTCGTGTGCGACACCTCGGTGGGTGACCGGGATGCCGGCCGCGCCCGGCACCGAGATCGAACTGGAGATGCCGGGCACCACCGTGCACGGGATGCCGGCCTCCGCGAGCGCCTGGACCTCCTCCATGCCACGGCCGTAGACGTAAGGGTCGCCGCCCTTCAGTCGTACGACGGACTTGCCCTGCTTGGCGTGTTCGATCAGGGCGTTGTTGATGGCCTCCTGGGCCATGTACCGGCCGTAGGGGATCTTCGCCGCGTCGATCACCTCGACGTGCGGGGGGAGTTCGGCGAGGAGGTCGCGGGGGCCGAGGCGGTCGGCGATGACGACGTCGGCCTCGGCGAGGAGGCGGCGGCCGCGGACCGTGATCAGGTCCGGGTCGCCGGGGCCGCCGCCGACGAGGGCGACGCCCGGGGTGCGGGTGCGGTGGTGGGGGGCGACGAGGGTGCCGTCGCGCAGGCCCGCGACGACCGCGTCGCGGATGGCGGCGGTGTGGCGGGGGTCGCGGCCGCGGGCGTCCGTGGTGAGGACGGCGACCGTCACGCCCTCGCTGTGGCCCGTCGCCGGGGTCCATGCGGTGGCCTGGTCGGCGTCGTCGGAGCGGACGCACCAGACGCGGTTCGTCTCGGCTTCGGCGGAGGCCCGGCTGTTCGCTTCCGGGTCCGTGGTGGCGATCAGCGCGTACCAGGCGTTCGCGAGGTCGCCCTCCGCGTACGGGCGACGCTCCCAGGCGATCTCGCCCGCGTCCGCCATCGCCTCGACGGAGGGGGTCGCCTCGGGGGACACGAGGGTGATGTCCGCGCCCGCCGCGATCAACGCCGGGAGGCGGCGCTGGGCGACCTGGCCGCCGCCGAGGACGACGACCCTGCGGCCGGTGAGGCGGAGGCCTACGGGGTAGGCGGGGTGTTCGGCCATGAGGGTGCGGCTCCTCGGACGGGCGTGCGGTGGGCGCTACGGCACTGGAGCAGCCCTGACGTGCGGATTTTAGAGTGCGTTCAGCGTACGGCGGGGGTGGGGCGGGCGCGACGGAGCGCCTGCCGACCCCACCCCCGGTACGGGGCTACTTCTCGGTGACGCCCGCCGAGTCGAACGTCGCCACCTCGTGCATCGCCCGCGCCGTGCTCTGCACCAGCGGCAGCGCGAGCAGCGCGCCCGTGCCCTCGCCGAGGCGGAGGTCGAGATCGACCAGCGGGCGCAGGCCGAGCTTGTTGAGGGCGGCCACATGGCCGGGTTCGGCGCTGCGGTGGCCCGCGATGCAGGCCGCGAGGACCTCGGGGGCGATCGCTCGGGCCACGAGAGCCGCGGCACCCGCGCTGACGCCGTCCAGGATCACCGGCGTACGCAAGGACGCACCGCCGAGCAACAGGCCGACCATCGCCGCGTGTTCGAAGCCGCCGATCGCGGCGAGCACGCCGATGGGGTCGGCCGGGTCCGGCTGGTGGAGGTCGATCGCGCGGCGCACGACCTCCGTCTTGCGGGCGAGGGTCTCGTCGTTGATGCCGGTGCCCCGGCCGGTGACCTCGGCGGGGTCGGTGTCCGTGAACACCGAGATGAGGGCGGCGGACGCGGTGGTGTTCGCGATGCCCATCTCACCTGTCAGCAAAGCCCTGTTGCCGGCCGCGACGAGGTCGCGGGCCGTCTCGATGCCCACCTCGATGGCCTGCTTGGCCTCCTCGCGGGTCATCGCCGGGCCAGTCGTCATGTCGGACGTACCGGCACGGATCTTGCGGGGCAACAGGCCTGGTGTGGCGGGGAGTTCGGACGCCACGCCCACATCCACCACGCACACCTCGGCGCCCACCTGGCTCGCGAAGGCGTTGCAAACGGCGCCGCCGCCAAGGAAGTTGGCGACCATCTGGGCCGTGACCTCCTGCGGCCAGGGCGTGACGCCCTGCGCGTGCACACCGTGGTCGCCCGCGAAGATCGCGACGGCCGCAGGCTCCGGGATCGGCGGCGGGCACTGCCGGGAAAGACCGGCGAGCTGCGCGGAGATGATCTCCAGCATGCCGAGGGAGCCCGGCGGCTTCGTCATCCGCTTCTGCCGCTCCCACGCCTCGCCGAGCGCCTTCGCGTCCAGCGGGCGGATCCCGGCGACGGTCTCGGCGAGCAGGTCGTGCGGGTCCTCGCCGGGCAGGGCGCGGCGGCCGTACGTCTCCTCGTGCACGACCCAGGACAGCGGGCGGCGCTTGGACCAGCCGGCCTGCATCAGCTCGGGCTCTTCCGGGAACTCGTCGACGTAGCCGACGCAGAGGTACGCGATGACCTCCAGGTGCTCCGGCAGCCCGAGCGCGCGGACCATCTCGCGCTCGTCGAAGAAGCTGACCCAGCCGACCCCGAGGCCCTCGGCACGGGCCGCGAGCCACAGGTTCTCGACGGCGAGGGCGGCGGAGTACGGCGCCATCTGCGGCTGCGTGTGCCGGCCCAGGGTGTGGCGGCCGCCGCGCGTCGGGTCGGCGGTGACGACGATGTTCACCGGGGTGTCGAGGATGGCCTCGATCTTCAGTTCCTTGAACTGCTTCGCCCTGCCCTTGGGCAGCGACTTCGCGTACGCCTCGCGCTGGCTCTCGGCCAGTTCGTGCATGCTGCGGCGGGTGTCGGCGGAGCGGATGACCACGAAGTCCCACGGCTGGGAGTGCCCGACGGACGGCGCGGTGTGCGCCGCCTCCAGCACGCGCAGCAGCACGTCGTGCGGGATCGGGTCACTGCGGAAGCCGTTGCGGATGTCCCGACGCTCCCGCATCACCTTCAGCACGGCCTCGCGCTCGACGTCGTCGTAGGCGGGCGCGGCGGGGCCGGTGGACTCTCGTACGTCTTCCACTACGGCCGTGCTCTCTTCTTCCTGATCGGCTGCCCGGGTCTCCAGGTCGTCCGCGTGCTGTACGAGTTCCGGTTCGAGGTCGGGGTCGGCGTCGGCCTCGCGGGGGGCGGGGACGGCGGCGAACCCTTCCTCCGGACCGACCGGTTGCTCCTCCTGGGGAAGGGTCAGGGGGTGCGGCGGGGTCGGCGCGAGATGCGGGGTGGTGGGCACGGAGCCTTCCACCGGGACGAAGCGGCCGAGGGAGTCGTCCGGGTGGGGG
>NZ_JAENRY010000044.1 GCF_016612545.1 Streptomyces sp. MBT65
ACGTAGAAGAAGCCACCACCCCCTTCGCCCCCCTGGTCCTCCTCCTCGCCGACCACCCCCGTCTCCTCGCCCGCGCCGCGGACCACCGGGCCCCCGACCTGCTCACCCGTCACCTGGTCGCCGTAGCCGATGCGACTTTCCCCCTGCTCGCCACGGCGCTTCCGCTCGGTGACGAGAAACCCTCGGCCGCCCACCGTGCCCGGCTCGCGCTTGCCGAAGCCGCCGGGGCGGTGCTCGCCGGTGGCCTGTCCCTGCTCGGCATCGACGCACCCGAACACCTCTGAGCGCAGGATCGAGCCGAAGCCGAGCCGATACACAAGCAGACACCACTCGAATCCCGCGCCAGGAAGAGACAGAAGAGAACACGACATGAGCCGTTCCGCACACCCCGCCGGTCCCCGTCACGCCGATGTGCTCCCCGAGGGGCACTACTCGGGGCCGGCCGCCGACCTCAACGCACTCGACCCCAAGGTGTGGGCCCAGACCGTCACCCGTGACGCCGACGCGGACGGGGTCGTCACCGTCGGCGGTATCGACGTGAAGACCCTCGCCGAGCGGCACGGGACCCCCGCCTACGTCCTCGACGAGGCCGACTTCCGGGAGCGGGCCCGGGCCTGGCGTACCGCGTTCGGGCAGGACGCCGACGTCTTCTACGCCGGCAAGGCGTTCCTGTCCCGTGCCGTCGTGCGGTGGTTGCACGAGGAGGGGCTCAACCTCGACGTGTGTTCCGGTGGTGAGCTCGCCACCGCCCTCTCCGCCGGAATGCCCGCCGACCGCATCGCCTTCCACGGCAACAACAAGTCGGTCAGTGAGATCACCCGGGCGATCGAGGCGGGCGTCGGGCGGATCGTTCTCGACTCCTTCCAGGAGATCGTGCGCGTCGCCCACATCGCGCAGTCCCTCGGCAAGCGGCAGCCCGTGCAGATTCGGATCACGGTCGGCGTCGAGGCGCATACGCACGAATTCATCGCCACCGCCCACGAAGACCAGAAGTTCGGGATTCCGCTCGCGGGCGGCCAGGCCGCCGAAGCCGTACGGCGTGCTCTTCAGCTCGACGGGCTGGAGTTGATCGGGATCCACAGTCACATCGGGTCGCAGATCTTCGACATGTCCGGGTTCGAGGTTGCCGCCCACCGCGTCGTCGGGTTGCTCAAGGACATTCGCGACGAGCACGGGGTCGAGCTGCCCGAGATCGACCTCGGGGGCGGGCTCGGGATCGCGTACACCAGTGACGACGATCCCCGTGAGCCGCACGAGATCGCCAAGGCGCTCACCGAGATCGTCACCCGTGAGTGCGACTCCGCCAAGCTGCGGACCCCTCGTATCTCCGTCGAGCCGGGGCGCGCCATCGTCGGGCCGACCGCCTTCACGCTCTACGAGGTCGGCACCATCAAGCCCCTCGACGGGCTGCGGACCTATGTCTCCGTAGACGGCGGCATGTCCGACAACATCCGGACCGCGCTCTACGACGCCGAGTACAGCGTCGCTCTCGTGTCCCGGCGCTCCGACGCCGAGCCCATGCTCGCCCGGGTCGTCGGCAAGCACTGCGAGAGCGGGGACATCGTGGTCAAGGACGCGTTCCTGCCGGGGGACCTGGCACCGGGTGACCTCATCGCCGTACCGGCGACCGGTGCGTACTGCCGTTCCATGGCGAGCAATTACAACCATGTGCTCCGGCCGCCGGTCGTCGCCGTGAAGGATGGCGAGTCGCGGGTCATCGTCCGCCGGGAGACGGAGGAGGACCTGCTTCGGCTCGACGTCGGGTGAACAACCACCAAGGGGTCGGGTGGACAACCGCCAAGAGGTCGGGTGAACAACCGCCAGGAAAAGGGGTGGAAGATCTCCCGTCTTCCACCCCTGTGAAAATGAAATCGATGTCTCACGATCCGGACCATGGATAGAAAGTCCCGTCCGGTGAGTGAGACTGATGCAACCGATGACGGTATGAGGAAACGAGGTCGGATGATGCGTACGCGTCCGCTGAAGGTGGCGCTGCTGGGCTGTGGAGTGGTCGGCTCAGAGGTGGCGCGCATCATGACGACGCACGCCGACGACCTCGCCGCCCGCATCGGCGCCCCGGTCGAGCTCGCGGGGGTCGCCGTGCGGCGGCCCTCCAAGGTGCGCGAAGGCATCGACCCCGCACTCGTCACCACCGATGCCACGGCCCTCGTCAAGCGTGGGGACATCGACGTCGTCGTCGAGGTCATCGGGGGGATCGAGCCCGCCCGTTCCCTCATCACCGCCGCCTTCGAGCACGGCGCTTCCGTCGTCTCCGCGAACAAGGCGCTGCTCGCCCAGGACGGCGCCGCCCTGCACGCCGCCGCCGAGCAGCACGGCAAGGACCTGTACTACGAGGCCGCCGTCGCCGGTGCGATCCCGCTGATCCGGCCGCTGCGCGAGTCCCTCGCCGGTGACAAGGTCAACCGCGTGCTCGGGATCGTCAACGGGACGACCAACTTCATCCTCGACAAGATGGACAGCACGGGCGCCGGGTATCAGGAAGCCCTTGATGAAGCCACCGCGCTCGGGTACGCCGAGGCCGACCCCACCGCCGACGTCGAGGGCTTCGACGCCGCCGCCAAGGCCGCCATCCTCGCCGGAATCGCCTTCCACACGCGCGTGCGTCTCGACGACGTCTACCGCGAGGGCATGACCGAGGTCACCGCCTCCGACTTCGCCTCCGCGAGGAACATGGGCTGCACCATCAAGCTGCTGGCTATTTGTGAGCGTGCCGAGGACGGGGGATCCGTCACCGCGCGTGTGCATCCCGCGATGATCCCGCTCAGCCACCCGCTGGCCTCCGTGCGCGGCGCCTACAACGCCGTGTTCGTCGAGTCCGACGCCTCCGGGCAGCTGATGTTCTACGGCCCCGGAGCGGGCGGCGCCCCTACCGCCTCCGCCGTGCTCGGCGACCTCGTCGCCGTGTGCCGCAACCGGCTCAACTCGACCACCGGGCCAGGGGAGTCGGCGTACGCCGGACTGCCCGTGTCCGGCATGGGCGAGGTCGTCACGCGGTACCACATCAGCCTCGACGTCGCCGACAAACCAGGTGTTCTCGCACAGGTCGCCACCGTGTTCGCCGAGCACGGTGTCTCGATCGATACGGTTCGGCAGCAGGGGAAGGACGGCGAGGCCTCTCTCGTCGTCGTCACGCACCGCGCGTCCGACGCCGCCCTGGGCGGGACCGTCGAGGCGTTGCGCAAGCTCGACACCGTGCGGGGTGTCGCCAGCATCATGCGGGTTGAAGGAGAGTAACCAGCAATGACCCACCAGTGGCGCGGAATCATCGAGGAGTACCGGGACCGGCTCCCGGTGTCCGACAGCACGCCGGTCGTCTCCCTCCGCGAGGGCGGCACGCCCCTCGTGCCCGCGCAGGTGCTCTCCGAGCGCACCGGCTGCGAGGTCCACCTCAAGGTGGAGGGCGCCAACCCCACCGGGTCCTTCAAGGACCGCGGTATGACCATGGCCATCACGCGGGCCAAGGAGGAGGGCGCGCAGGCCGTCATCTGCGCCTCCACCGGCAACACGTCGGCCTCCGCCGCCGCCTACGCCGTACGCGCCGGGATGGTCTGCGCCGTCCTCGTGCCGCGCGGCAAGATCGCGCTCGGCAAGATGGGCCAGGCCCTCGTGCACGGCGCGAAGATCCTCCAGGTCGACGGGAACTTCGACGACTGCCTCACCCTCGCCCGCGAGCTGAGCGACAACTACCCTGTGGCGCTGGTGAATTCGGTCAACCCGGTGCGCATCGAGGGCCAGAAGACGGCCGCCTTCGAGATCGTCGACATGCTCGGCGACGCGCCCGACATCCACGTCCTGCCGGTGGGCAACGCGGGCAACATCACCGCGTACTGGAAGGGCTACAAGGAGTACGCCGGCGACGGCATCGCCGCCAAGACGCCCCGCATGTGGGGGTTCCAGGCGTCCGGTTCCGCGCCCATCGTGCGCGGCGAGATCGTCAAGGACCCCTCGACCATCGCCACCGCGATCCGCATCGGCAACCCGGCCTCCTGGCAGTACGCGCTCGCCGCGCGGGACGAGTCCGGCGGGTTCATCGACGAGGTGACGGACCGTGAAATCCTGCGCGCCTACCGGCTGTTGGCCGCTCAGGAGGGTGTTTTCGTCGAGCCCGCGTCCGCCGCTTCCGTCGCCGGTCTGCTGAAGGCGGCCGAGCAGGGCAAGGTCGACCCGGGCCAGACCATCGTCTGCACGGTGACCGGAAACGGTCTGAAGGACCCCGACTGGGCCGTCGCCGGTGCCCCGCAGCCGGTCACGATCCCGGTCGACGCGCCGACGGCCGCCGAGCGACTCGGACTCGCGTAGAGCAGCACTTAGTACCGCGGCCGGGGGAGATCCCCACCGGGGGTGCACAGGGGGCTTACGACACGCATCGTGCGCCTCCTGTGCGCCCTATGTCGCCACAGAACCTTCCTTCGATAGGCTGTACCGAACCCGCCCGCCGCATATGCCTGCGCGCATGGCTCGGCACCGCGCCGTCTCCACGGCCCGAGGGTCTCCACGTACCTATCGGATGTCATCGAACTTCATCGAATGTCTTCGACAATCACGCAGCTCAAGGAGAGTCATCGAGCGATGGCCGGTCCAGCCTTCCGCGCCGCCGCCGTCCGGGTGCGCGTCCCCGCCACCAGCGCCAACCTCGGCCCGGGCTTCGACGCCTTCGGCCTCTCGCTGGGGCTCTATGACGACGTCGTCGTCCGTGTCGCCGACTCCGGGCTGCTCATCGACATCGCGGGCGAGGGCAGCGAGACCCTCCCGCGCGACGAGAACCACCTCCTCGTAAGAGCCCTCCGCACCGCCTTCGACCTGCTCGGCGGACAGCCGCGCGGCCTCGAGATCGTCTGCGCCAACCGCATTCCGCACGGCCGCGGCCTGGGTTCGTCCTCCGCCGCCATCTGCGCCGGCATCGTCGCCGCGCGCGCCGTGACCATAGGCGGGGACTCCAGGCTCGACGACACGGCCCTGCTGGAGCTCGCCACCGAGATCGAGGGCCACCCCGACAACGTGGCGGCCTGTCTGCTGGGCGGCTTCACGCTCTCCTGGATGGACGGCGGAGCCGCGCGGGCGATCAGGATGGACCCCGCCGATTCCATCGTTCCGGTGGTTTTCGTGCCCGGGAAGCCCGTGCTCACCGAGACCGCGCGCGGACTGCTCCCGCGCAACGTCCCGCACGTCGACGCCGCCGCCAACGCGGGCCGCGCCGCACTGCTCGTCGAGGCGCTCACCCGGCGCCCCGAACTGCTGCTGCCGGCCACCGAGGACCGTCTGCACCAGGAGTACCGCGCGCCGGCCATGCCGGAGAGTGCCGCACTCGTGGATCGCTTGAGGGCGGACGGAGTTCCGGCGGTCATCTCCGGTGCGGGGCCCACTGTGTTGGCACTTGTCGACGCCGACAACGCCGACAAGGTGTCCCACCTCGCCGGTGAGGGCTGGGCCGCCAACCGGCTCGATCTCGACGCACAGGGCGCGTGCGTACTTCCGCTCGCGACCTCCCCTGTCAATTGACTACGTACCGTCGCCGGATTTCGAGAGGGGGAATGTTTGTTGGATCCGGTAGTGTTAATCTCAAGTCTGCACCCGACCCCACCATGGCGAGGTGCTTGTTGTCCCCGTCCGGGACAGACATTCTTCCGGGAGCCTCCCAAACCACACTGCGTGCCGTCCAGGCGCTGAGTGGTTCGCCGGGCACGCTTCGGAAGCCGGGAAAGCTCCGGAATTGGTGCGACCAAGCAACGTGACACAGCAACGCGGTGTCACTGCTTTGGGAAGCGCCGTCACCAGAAATCTCTTCCGCCGTCTAGGCGGACCACCGCCCCGGCACGGTTCACACAGCAAGAACCGAAGCCGGACAGCACAACCGGTCGCCGAGCCAGACAGGCCGACGTCCGCTCCAGGGAAGGACCCTTCGTGAGCGACACCACCGATCTGATGGGCGCGCGTGTCGAGGAGACCGCTGCCGCGCCCGCCACGGACGCCTCCGCGCCTGCCACCGGTGCCGGCTCCCGGCGGCGCCGCGGTACCGGCCTCGACGGCATGGTGCTGGCCGAGCTTCAGCAGGTCGCATCCGGCCTCGGCATCAGGGGCACCGCGCGGATGCGCAAGAGCCAGCTGATCGAGGTCATCAAGGACGCGCAGACGGGCGGAGGCGCTCCGGCCAAGGCCGAGACCGCCACCGAGACCAAGCCGAAGCGCCGCGCCACCTCCAAGACCCGTACGGGCGACGAGGCGGCCGCCCCGGCCGAGCAGAAGGCCGAGAAGGTCGCCGCCGAGAAGGCCGTGGCCCAGCAGCAGATCGAGATTCCCGGCCAGCCCGCCAGCGACGATGCGCCCGTTGAGCGCCGTCGTCGCCGGGCCACCGCCGAGGCCGGCAGCCCCGAGACGGTCGTCGCCGAGGTGAAGAGCGAGCCGAAGGCCGAGACGCCCGCCGCCGCGCAGGGCGAGGCCAGGGCCGACGCCGGTGACGACGGTCGTCAGGGCCGCCGCGACCGCCGTGACCGTGACCGCGGTGACCGCGGTGGCCGGCAGGACCGCGACCGCGGTGACCGCCGCAAGACCGAGGAGCAGCAGGGCGGTGGCCAGCAGCAGGGCGGCGGCCGCCAGGACCGCCAGCAGCAGGACCGCCAGCAGGGCGGCCAGCAGCAGAGCGGTGGCCGCCAGGACCGCCAGCAGCGCGACAACGGCCCGCAGGACGACGACGAGTTCGGCGACGGACGCCGCGGCCGCCGCGGCCGGTACCGCGACCGCCGTGGCCGTCGCGGCCGTGACGAGTTCGGTGGCGGCGCAGCGGGCGAGCCGCAGGTCGCCGACGACGATGTCCTGATCCCCGTCGCGGGCATCCTCGACATCCTCGACAACTACGCCTTCATCCGTACGTCGGGCTATCTGCCGGGCCCGAACGACGTGTACGTCTCCCTCGCCCAGGTCCGCAAGAACGGCCTGCGCAAGGGCGACCACGTCACCGGCGCGGTCCGTCAGCCGAAGGAGGGCGAGCGCCGCGAGAAGTTCAACGCGCTCGTGCGCCTGGACTCGACCAACGGCATGGCCCCCGACTCCGGTCGCGGCCGCCCCGAGTTCAACAAGCTGACGCCGCTGTACCCGCAGGACCGGCTCCGTCTGGAGACCGACCCGGGTGTGCTGACGACCCGCATCATCGACCTCGTCGCGCCCATCGGCAAGGGCCAGCGCGGTCTGATCGTGGCCCCGCCGAAGACCGGCAAGACCATGATCATGCAGGCGATCGCCAACGCGATCACGCACAACAACCCCGAGTGCCACCTGATGGTCGTCCTGGTCGACGAGCGTCCGGAAGAGGTCACCGACATGCAGCGGTCGGTGAAGGGCGAGGTCATCTCCTCGACCTTCGACCGCCCCGCCGAGGACCACACCACGGTCGCCGAGCTCGCCATCGAGCGCGCCAAGCGACTGGTGGAGCTGGGCCACGACGTCGTCGTGCTGCTCGACTCCATCACGCGTCTGGGCCGTGCCTACAACCTCGCGGCGCCCGCCTCCGGCCGCATCCTCTCCGGTGGTGTCGACTCCACGGCGCTGTACCCGCCCAAGCGCTTCTTCGGTGCCGCGCGCAACATCGAGGACGGCGGCTCGCTGACCATCCTCGCCACCGCGCTCGTCGACACCGGCTCGCGCATGGACGAGGTCATCTTCGAGGAGTTCAAGGGCACCGGCAACGCCGAGCTCAAGCTCGACCGGAAGCTCGCCGACAAGCGCATCTTCCCCGCGGTGGACGTCGACGCGTCCGGTACCCGTAAGGAAGAGATCCTGCTCGGCAGCGACGAGCTGGCCGTCACCTGGAAGCTGCGCCGGGTGCTGCACGCGCTCGACCAGCAGCAGGCGATCGAGCTGCTGCTCGACAAAATGAAGCAGACGAAGTCGAACGCCGAGTTCCTGCTCCAGATCCAGAAGACCACTCCCGGCAACGGCGACTGAGGCAAGTCGGCGTTATCAAAGGGCCGCTCCCTGTTAAGGGGGCGGCCCTTCGCGTTGTCAGTGGCTCGCTGTACGATCGCGCCCTTCGGACTTGTTTTCGACAATCGTCCGAACTTCTGATCCCGAGGGGGGACTTGAATGGGTACGCCCATGCCTGGGGCCGGTCGGCACAGACGCCGGATACGTTTTGGCCTGCCCGTCGCCGCGGCCGGTGTCGCGGCCGCCGTGGCCGCCGCACTGATGACGACGTCCGCCGGCGCGGCCACCGCGCTGCCGACGCCGACCGCGAAGCCCGTCATCGCACAGCCGTCGCTCGCCACGCTGAAGAAGCGCATCGTGGGCGCCGAGGCCGGTGACGACATCGCCGGTGAGACGACGACCAAGAAGTCGTCCAAGAGCGCGAGCACCACCGCCACGGCCGTCAGCCCGAAGATCATCGGCGGCACGACGACCACCATCAGCGCCGCGCCGTACATGGCGCAGCTCTGGTACTACGACGACAAGGGCACCACCGACGAGAGCGACGACATCGGCTTCTTCTGCGGTGGCTCGGTCATCTCGCCGTCGAAGATCCTGACGGCCTCGCACTGCGTCAAGGGCTACAACTGGGCCAAGAACGGCGCCGTCGTCACCAGCGCCACCGTGCTGCCGACCACCGACGCCGACGGCAACGCCGATCTGCACGGCGGCCAGGCCACCGCGGTGCTGCGCCAGTGGAACCACCCGTCGTACAACGCGACGACGATCGACAACGACGTCGCGGTCCTCACCCTGGCGGCTCCCGTCAAGGCGACGCCGATCCGGCTGACGACGAACACCGACACGACCTCGTACACGGGCACGGCCGCGAAGACCGCCAAGGTCTACGGCTGGGGCCGTACCAGCTCCACCACGCAGGACATCTCCGAGACGCTGAAGACGGCCTCGCTGCCGATCCAGTCGGACGCCACCTGCATCGCCGCCTACGGCAGCCTGTTCATCAAGAACCACAACGTCTGCGCGGGCGAGCCCGCCACCGGCAGCGACACCGACACGACGGCCATCTGCAACGGCGACTCCGGCGGCCCGCTCGTCGTCGCCGGCCGGATCGTCGGTGTCGTCTCCTGGAGCGCCGACGACGGCGTCGCCGGCCACGACTGCGTCGTCGAGGGCTCCTACGGCGTCTTCGCCAAGGTCACCGCGTACGTCGGCGCGGCCTACGCGCAGGTCGACGACGGCAACCTGAGCTACACCGACAACAAGGCCGACGTCTACGCCCGCAAGTCCTCCAACAAGGTGGGCTACGAGCTGGACTCCAAGGGCACCTCGCTGGCCACCCGCGTCTCCCTGGGCGACTGGGGCGGCGTCAACCTGGTCCGCTCCGCCGACCTGAACCGGGACGGCTACCAGGACTGGATCTACCGGACCACCGCCGGCGCGGTCTACTGGGACCACTTCCAGCTCAACAGCGCGCGGGACGACGGCAGTTGGGTCAGCACGAAGATCTTCGCCAACTGGAAGACCCGCACCCGGATCCTCGCCCCCGGCGATGTCACCGGCGACTACCTGCCCGACCTGGTCTCGGTCGACAGCGCCGGTGTGCTGTGGATCTACCCGGGCAAGGGCAACGGCACCTTCGCCTCGCCCTCGCGGGTCGGCGGCGGCTGGAGCCAGTACAACGCGCTGGTCGGCAAGGGCGACTTCAACGGCGACGGCAAGGCCGACCTGCTCGCCCGCAACAAGAGCACCGGCGTCGTCTACCTGTACAAGGGCGCCGGCAAGTCCGGCACGGGTGCCTTCGCGGCCCGCGTGAAGGTGCGCACCTGGCCCAGCTACACCGCCTTCGACTCGGTCGGTGACTTCACCGGCGACGGCAAGGCGGACCTCCTGATCCGCAACGCCAGCGGCGCGTTCTACGTGTACCCGGGCACCGGGAAGGCGACGAGCGAGATCTTCGGCACACCGAAGTCGCTTGGTACCGGTTTCCAGCAGTACGACATCTTCGGGTGATATCGCAGGTGAGCGGGGTGTGACCCGCTGATCCGACTACACAGGGTGCCCATCGCCGTACGCGATGGGCACCCTGCGTTGTGCAACCCTTTCTCGAGTTTCCCTGTCTGACCTGGTGGAGCGACCATGGAGCGAGGATTGAGCGGTATCGGTCGCTGCGGCCAGGCCTGAACCCTGAAAGCAGGGGGTAACCGACCCGGAACGAGATGCGAGGAGCCCATGTCCGCCGAGAGCACGCCGGAGCCCGCCATACCGGGCAAGGACGGCAGTGACGGCCCGCGCCACCGCGCCGGACGCCGTAAGAAGGAGCGCAGCCCGCACAGCAAGGCCCTGCGCCTGATGGCCTGGACCGCCGCGGGCGTCGTGGTGCTGGGCGGGACCGGCGCCGGGTACGTGTACTTCAAGCTCAACGGCAACATCAAGAGCGTCGACATCAACCAGGCCCTCGGCACCGACCGGCCGGTCAAGGTCGACAACGGCTCCGAGAACATCCTGGTGCTGGGCTCGGACAGCCGCTCCGGCAGCAACAAGAAGCTCGGCGGCGGCACCGACGACGGCAGCGCCCGCTCCGACACCGCGATGATCGTGCACGTCTACAAGGGCCACAAGAAGGCCAGCGTGGTCTCCATCCCGCGCGACACCCTCGTCGACCGCCCCGAGTGCACCGACACCAAGGGCGTCACCCACGACGCGGCGTCCGGCGTGATGTTCAACGAGGCGTACTCCACCGGGGGCGCCGCCTGCACGGTGAAGACCGTCGAGTCCATCACCGGCCTGCGCATGGACCACTACCTGGAAGTCGACTTCGCCGGCTTCGAGAAGCTCATCGACGAACTCGGCGGCGTCCCGGTCACCACGACCAAGGCCATCAAGGACCCGCAGAGCCACCTCGACCTCAAGGCCGGCACCCACACGCTCAACGGCCAGCAGGCCCTCGGCCTGGTCCGCACCCGGCACGGCGTGGGCGACGGCTCCGACCTCGGCCGCATCCAGCTCCAGCAGGCCTTCATCAAGGCCCTGGTCAACCAGGTCAAGCACATCGGCGTCCTCACCAGCCCGACCAAGCTCTTCGACCTCGCCAACACCGCCACCAAGGCCGTCACCACCGACTCCGACCTCGGCTCAGTGAACTCCCTCACATCCTTCGCCAACGGCCTCAAGACCATCAGCTCGAAGAACATGACCATGGTGACGATGCCGGTCGAGTACGACCCGGCCAACCCGAACCGCGTGATCATCGAGAAGGCGAAGGCCCGGCTGGTCTGGAACGCCTTGGAGAACGACCGGCCCATCCCGGCCGCGGCGACCAAGGGCACGGCGACCGGCGAGGCCAAGGGCGTGGTGACCAGCACCCCGTAGCGGCGCGGGGCGGTATCGATGTGCGGCTCCGCCGCGGGGCGCGTCCGGCCCCCACGCACCCGCGGGGAATAGATCACCCGGGCCCCCGGTTTTGGGGGATGGCCCCAGTCCTGGCAGACTGGTACGTCGGCCCCGGTTCACGCCCCGCAACCCGCGGAGCGACCCGGCGCCCTCCCGAACCTAGGAGACACCTTGAAGCGCGAGATCCACCCCGAGTACGTCGAGACCCAGGTCAGCTGCACCTGTGGCGCGTCGTTCACCACCCGCTCGACGATCACCAGCGGAGCGATCCGCGCTGACGTCTGCTCCGAGTGCCACCCGTTCTACACGGGCAAGCAGAAGATCCTCGACACCGGTGGCCGCGTGGCCCGCTTCGAGGCCCGCTTCGGCAAGGCTGCTGCCAGCTCCGCGAAGTAGCGAGCTTCAATTTCGCCGGTCCACGGCCACGCCCTCCACAGGCGTGCCGGGACCGGCGTTTTTGGTCGCCCGCCTTCCCTTTCTCCACCGCATTTCAGGAGCCCAAGATGTTCGAGGCTGTCGAGGACCTCATCGGCGAGCACGCCGACCTTGAGAAGAAGCTCGCCGACCCGTCGGTCCACGCCGACCAGGCCAACGCGCGCAAGCTGAACAAGCGCTACGCCGAGCTCACCCCGATCGTCGCCACGTACCGCTCCTGGAAGCAGACCGGCGACGACATCGAGACCGCGCGTGAACTCGGCGCCGACGACCCGGAGTTCGCGGCCGAGGTCAAGGAGCTGGAGAAGCACCGGGACGAGATCACGGAGAAGCTGCGGCTGCTGCTGGTGCCGCGTGACCCCAACGACGACAAGGACGTGATCCTCGAGGTCAAGGCGGGCGCGGGCGGCGACGAGTCGGCCCTGTTCGCCGGTGACCTGCTGCGCATGTACCTGCGGTACGCGGAGCGCGTCGGCTGGAAGACCGAGATCATCGACGCCACCGAGTCCGAGCTGGGCGGCTACAAGGACGTCCAGGTCGCCGTGAAGACCAAGGGCGGCAACGGCGCGACCGAGCCCGGCCAGGGCGTCTGGGCCCGCCTGAAGTACGAGGGCGGGGTGCACCGCGTACAGCGCGTGCCCGCGACCGAGTCCGCGGGCCGTATCCACACCTCCGCGGCCGGTGTCCTCGTCACCCCCGAGGCGGAGGAGGTCGACGTCGAGATCAACCCGAACGACCTCCGCATCGACGTCTACCGCTCGTCCGGCCCCGGCGGGCAGTCCGTCAACACGACCGACTCCGCGGTGCGCATCACGCACATTCCCACCGGAGTCGTCGCGTCCTGCCAGAACGAGAAGAGCCAGCTGCAGAACAAGGAGCAGGCGATGCGTATCCTGCGCTCCAGGCTGCTCGCCGCGGCACAGGAGGAGGCGGAGAAGAATGCCGCCGACGCCCGCCGCAGCCAGGTCCGCACGGTCGACCGCTCCGAGAAGATCCGTACGTACAACTTCCCGGAGAACCGCATCTCGGACCACCGCGTCGGATTCAAGGCGTACAACCTTGACCAGGTCCTGGACGGCGACCTCGACGCGATGATCCAGGCTTGCGTCGACGCGGACTCGGCCGCCAAGCTCGCGGCGGCGTAACACCACGGCACGCACGGCACGTTCGGCACGGACGAGTACGACACGGAGGACTTGCGTGAACCTGCTGCTAGCAGAGGTGGCCCAGGCCACCCAGCGGCTGGCCGACGCCGGCGTGCCCTCGCCGCGCAACGACGCGGAGGAGCTCGCCGCGTTCGTGCACGGTGTGAAGCGGGGCGAGCTGCACTCCGTGAAGGACGTGGACTTCGACGCCCGCTACTGGGAGACCATCGCCCGGCGCGAGCAGCGTGAACCGCTCCAGCACATCACCGGTCGCGCCTTCTTCCGGTACCTGGAACTCCAGGTCGGGCCAGGGGTGTTCGTGCCCCGCCCCGAGACCGAGTCGGTGGTCGGCTGGGCCATAGACGCGGTCCGCGCGATGGACGTCGTAGAGCCGCTGATCGTCGACCTCTGCACCGGATCCGGCGCCATCGCGCTCGCCCTCGCGCAGGAGGTCCCGCGCTCCCGGGTGCACGCCGTGGAGCTGTCCGAGGACGCCCTCCAGTGGACGCGCAAGAACATGGAGGGGTCTCGGGTCGACCTGCGGCAGGGGAACGCCCTGGACGCCTTCCCCGACCTCGACGGCCATGTCGATCTGGTCATCTCCAACCCGCCGTACATCCCGCTCACGGAGTGGGAGTACGTCGCTCCCGAGGCGCGGGACTACGATCCCGAACTCGCCCTGTTCTCAGGGGAGGACGGCCTCGATCTGATCCGCGGTATCGAGCGCACCGCACACCGTCTCCTGCGTCCCGGCGGTGTCGTCGTGATCGAGCACGCCGACACCCAGGGCGGGCAGGTGCCGTGGATCTTCACCGAGGAGCGTGGCTGGGCCGACGCGGCCGACCACCCCGATCTCAACAACCGCCCGCGCTTCGCGACCGCCCGCCGGGCCATGCCATGACAGCCGCGTTCGCTACGGCAGCAGCGAGTGAGCCGAAGGGGCGCGTCGGTGTCGAGACCGCGAGCGCGCGGAGGCCCGCAGGGTCGAGCACGGTCGCGGTCTCGACACCGACAACAGGCGCCCCGGAGGCGAACCGAGCTACAAAAAAAGGAGACCGCTAGACATGGCACGGCGATACGACACCAATGACGCGACCGACCGCACGACGGGTCTGCGCGAGGCCGCGTCCGCCGTCCGCCGGGGCGAACTCGTGGTCCTGCCGACCGACACGGTCTACGGCATCGGGGCCGACGCGTTCTCCTCGGAGGCCGTCGCCGATCTGCTGGACGCCAAGGGCCGGGGCCGCAACATGCCCACGCCCGTCCTCATCGGCTCCCCGAACACGCTGCACGGCCTCGTCACGGACTTCTCCGAGCTGGCCTGGGAACTCGTCGACGCGTTCTGGCCGGGCGCCCTCACGCTGGTCGCCAAGCACCAGCCGTCCCTCCAGTGGGACCTGGGGGACACCCGGGGCACGGTCGCCGTCCGCATGCCGCTGCACCCGGTCGCGATCGAGCTGCTGACGGAGGTCGGCCCGATGGCGGTTTCCTCGGCCAACCTCACGGGCCACCCCGCGCCGGAGGACTGCGACGCGGCCCAGGAGATGCTCGGCGACTCGGTCTCCGTGTACCTCGACGGCGGTCCCACGCCCGGCAACGTGCCGTCGTCGATCGTCGACGTCACCCGCGAGGTGCCGCTGCTGCTGCGCGCGGGCGCGATCTCGGCGGAGGAGCTGCGCAAGGTCGTACCCGACCTCGAGGTGGCGAATTGACAGCCCCTGACGCGGGGCGTGGCATAGGCAACGGGGAAGTGACGGGGACCTTCGGGCTTCCCATGGACAGCTTCCGCATCCTCCACGTCAGCACCGGCAACGTGTGCCGCTCGCCGATCACCGAGCGGCTGACCCGTCATGCCCTGGCGGACCGGCTCGGCGACCCGCTGTGGGGCGGGCTGATCGTGGAGAGCGCCGGCACGTGGGGCCATGAGGGCGCGCCCATGGAGACCAACGCGGCGACGGTCCTCACCGACTTCGGTGCGGACCCCTCCGGGTTCACCGGCCGCGAGCTGCTCGACGACCACGTGATCCGCGCCGACCTGGTCCTGACGGCCACCCGGGACCACCGCGCCCAGGTCATCTCGATGGGCCACTCGGCGGGCCTGCGCACCTTCACCCTGAAGGAGTTCACCCGCCTGGTGAAGGCGATAGACCCCGCGACCCTGCCGCCCTTGGAGGACGGCATGGTGGCCCGTGCCCGCGCCCTGGTCCGCGCGGCAGCGGCCCTCCGCGGCTGGCTCCTGGCCCCCACCGCGGAAGCGGACGAGGTCTTCGACCCGTACGGCGCCCCGCTCCCGTTCTTCCGCTCCATCGGGGACGAGATAAACCAGGCGATCGATCCGGTGGTCACGGCGTTGACGGGTGTTTCGGCGCGGACGTGAGTCGGCGGCGACCGTCGCGGAGTGGTTGATGTGGCCGCGCCAGGCGACCGGAACGGTGGTCACGGCGTTCGCGGGTGTACCCGCGCGGAACTGCCTCGACGGTCATGGCGCTCACGGGCGTGCCTGCGCGGAACTGCCTCGACGGCCACGGCGCTGACAGGTGTGCCCGCGCGGACGCGAGTCGGCGGTGTCCGTTGTGGCCGAACCAGGCGATCGACCCCCGAGGTCACCGCCCTCACCGGCACACCCCCGCGTACGTGACAACGGCCGCGCGGGCCGTCCTCCCCGGGCCTACATTGGACGTACGTCACCGTCGACGCCCCGGAGCCCACCATGTCGGTCATCCCTGTCCTTGAGGCCGATGTCCTGCGTCGGCAGGATCCCGAGCTGGCCGAGATCCTGCTCGGGGAGCTGGCTCGGCAGTCGACGACGTTGCAGCTCGTCGCCGCCGAGAACTTCACCTCGGCCGCCGTGCTGGCCGCGCTCGGCTCCCCGCTCGCCAACAAGTACGCCGAGGGATATCCCGGCGCCCGCCACCACGGCGGCTGCGAGATCGTCGACGTCGCCGAGCGCGTCGCCGTAGAACGGGCGAAGGCGTTGTTCGGGGCCGAGCACGCCAATGTGCAGGCGCATTCCGGGTCTTCGGCCGTGCTCGCCGCGTACGCCGCGCTGCTGCGGCCCGGGGACACCGTGCTGGCGCTGGGGCTGCCCTACGGCGGGCATCTCACGCACGGGTCGCCCGCGAACTTCTCGGGGCGGTGGTTCGACTTCGTCGCCTATGGCGTGGACGCGGAGACCGGGCTCATCGACTACGACCAGGTGCGTTCCCTCGCCCGTACGCATCGGCCCAAGGCGATCGTGTGCGGGTCCATCGCCTACCCCCGGCACATCGACCACGCCTTCTTCCGCGAGGTCGCCGACGAGGTGGGCGCCTATCTCATCGCCGACGCCGCCCACCCCATCGGGCTCGTCGCCGGGGGAGCGGCGCCGAACCCGGTGCCGTACGCCGATGTCGTCTGCGCGACCACGCACAAGGTGCTGCGCGGGCCGCGCGGCGGGATGCTGCTGTGCGGCGCGGAACTGGCCGAGCGGGTCGACCGGGCCGTTTTCCCGTTCACGCAGGGCGGCGCGCAGATGCACACCATCGCCGCGAAGGCCGTCGCGTTCGGCGAGGCGGCGACGCCCGCCTTCACGGCGTACGCCCATCAGGTGGTCGCCAATGCCCGGGTGCTCGCGGCGGGGCTGGCGGCGGAGGGGTTCGTCGTCACGACGGGTGGGACCGACACCCATCTGATCACCGCCGATCCGTTGCCCCTCGGTGTCGACGGGCGCGTCGCCCGGGGTCAACTCGCCGCCGCCGGAATGGTGTTGGACTGCTGCGCGCTGCCGCACGGGGACAGTCGCGGGCTGCGGCTGGGGACGGCCGCGGTGACCACCCAGGGGATGGGGGAGGGCGAGATGGCGGGCATCGCCGCACTCCTCGCGGGTGTACTGCGCGGGCGGGTGGAGACCAAGGCGGCCCGTGACGAAGTGCGGGATCTTGTGGGTGGATTCCCGCCGTATCCGGGCTGAACGGGGGTACCCGGACCCAGGTACACAGCCACACGTGCAACCATCGTCGCTACCCGGAAGTCCCCAACCATATGCGTCCCTCGCTAGGGTGTGGGGCTGTGATGGCCAGCGAGACCTGTGGGGAAGCCTGTGCGTGAATACCTGCTGACGCTCTGCGTGACGGCCGCGGTGACGTATCTGCTGACCGGGCCGGTGCGGAAGTTCGCGATCGTGGCCGGAGCGATGCCCGAGATCAGGGCCCGTGACGTGCACCGGGAACCCACTCCGCGGCTCGGCGGTATCGCCATGTTCTTCGGTCTGTGCGCCGGTCTGCTGGTCGCCGACCATCTGACCAACCTCAGCGAGGTCTTCGACAACTCGAACGAGCCGCGCGCCCTGCTCTCCGGCGCCGCCCTGATCTGGCTGATCGGTGTCCTGGACGACAAGTTCGAGATCGACGCCCTGATCAAGCTGGGCGGCCAGATGATCGCCGCCGGCGTGATGGTCATGCAGGGTCTGACGATCCTGTGGCTGCCCATCCCGGGCGTCGGCAACGTCGCGCTGACCCAGTGGCAGGGCACCCTGCTCACGGTCGCCCTGGTCGTCATCACCATCAACGCGGTCAACTTCGTCGACGGCCTCGACGGCCTCGCGTCCGGCATGGTCTGCATCGCCGCCGCCGCGTTCTTCCTGTACGCCTACCGCATCTGGTACTCGTACGGCATCGAGGCCGCCGCCCCGGCCACGCTCTTCTCGGCGATCCTGATGGGCATGTGCCTGGGCTTCCTGCCGCACAACATGC
Organism: Streptomyces sp. MBT65; assembly: GCF_016612545.1. Taxonomy (GTDB): domain Bacteria; phylum Actinomycetota; class Actinomycetes; order Streptomycetales; family Streptomycetaceae; genus Streptomyces. The sequence continues at coordinate 17,639 of NZ_JAENRY010000044.1, forward strand.
ACCCCGCGCGGATCTTCATGGGCGACTCCGGCTCGATGCTGATCGGGCTGGTGCTGGCCGCGGGTGCGATCTCCATCACGGGACAGGTCGACCCGGACGCGCTTCAGCTGTTCGTCGGCTCCGAGAAGGCGGCGGTGCACCAGACGGTACCGGTCTACATCCCGCTGCTGCTGCCGCTGACGATCATCGCGGTGCCGGCCGCCGACCTGGTGCTGGCGATCGTCCGCCGTACCTGGCGGGGCCAGTCGCCGTTCGCCGCGGACCGCGGCCATCTGCACCACCGGCTCCTGGAGATCGGCCACTCGCACAGCCGGGCGGTGCTGATCATGTACTTCTGGTCGGCGCTGATCGCGTTCGGCGCGCTGTCCTACTCGGTCAACTCGGCCTCGATGTGGATCGTCCTCGGCATCGTCTTCCTGAGCGCGATCGGGCTCGTACTGCTCCTGCTGCCGCGCTTCACGCCGCGCGCCCCGCGCTGGGCCGAGCACCTGGTTCCGCCGCGATATCGCCGTCGTGGGGCGGTAGTTGAGCCTGTGGTGGTGCTGGCGGAGGAGGACCGTGATCCGCGTCCGCCGGTTGTCGCCGGAGTGTCAGGAGTCAACGGGGCGACCGCAGTCGGACCCCGTTCGCGGCTCCTGGACGGACGTAAAGCGGAGTCCTCACGCTGACGCCCGCGCTGACGCCAAGGTAAGAATCTGACTAAAGCGTTGCCATCTCGTGGGCAGACAAAGCCGCCCTATACCAGACAAGTTGGCCGCTATTTTGCACAGACGCGCGCTATCACTCTCATGTGTGACAGCGAGCACACCTTCTAGGTAAAGACCGCATCAAATAGTTTGTGATACGGTTCACGAGAACCCGGGACAGAGCCGAAGGACCGTAGTGCGACGGTCCATTGGCGTGAGGTTCTCTCTCATCCCGGGACTACGCTCGTCCATGACGACACGCCCCCCTTAGCAAGCGGAGTTGCCGCCATGCCGTCCAATGACGCCCGGATTCTCCTTCAAGCCGCTGTGCCCACAGCTGCCGTCGGCGCGATTGCCGCCGTCGTCAGTGCCGTGGTCGCCGGCGGTGAAGGAGCTATTGGGGCAGCCGTTGGGACGCTGATCGTGATCCTCTTCATGGGAATCGGGCTCTACGTTCTGCAGCGCACTGCCAAATCGCTTCCGCACCTGTTCCAGGCGATGGGCCTCATGCTCTTCGCGGCGCAGATTCTTCTGTTGTTCATTTTCCTCGCCGCGTTCAAGCACACCACGCTGTTCAATCCCAAGGCCTTCGCGTTCACGCTGCTCGCCGGAACCATCGTCTGGACCGCCGCGCAGACCCGTGCCCACATGAAGGCCAAGATCCTCTACGTCGAGCCCGAGAAGTCGGGGCACTCGTCGTGAGAGGTAGGGCCGGGATAAGAGCACGTAAGCGACCCTGCTATCGTCCGGTGCCAACTGCGGCATCGCGGGCGCGGGCATCTGAGCTGACGCCTGCTCAATCGCGAGGCTCGATGCCCCACTGCCGCCCCCACATCCGTAACACCAGTCCAGTGCCGAACCGCGGCTGTCCGCCGCGCCGACACAACGAGGTTGCCGTACCTATGCGCCACGCTGAAGGAGCCCGCGGTGAGTGCTGACCCGACGCAGGTGCTCGCCTTCGAGACCGACTGCCACATCTTCGACGGCTGTGGCTTCCCGGCTCCCGGCCTGCACTCGTTCCTGTTCAAGCCCCTTCTGGGGGACGGCGACAGCAACTTGTACTTCAACAAGACGATGCTGCTGGCGCTGCTCGGCTCGATCATCGTCGTCGGCTTCTTCTGGGCCGCCTTCCGCAAGCCGAAGGTCGTCCCCGGCAAGCTGCAGATGGTCGCCGAGTCCGGCTACGACTTCATCCGCCGCGGTGTCGTCTACGAGACCATCGGCAAGAAGGAAGGCGAGAAGTACGTACCGCTCGTCGTCTCGCTCTTCTTCTTCATCTGGATGATGAACATCTGGTCGATCGTCCCGGTCGCCCAGTTCCCGGTGACGGCGATCATTTCCTATCCGGCCGTTCTCGCGGGCATCGTCTACATCCTGTGGGTGTCGCTGACGTTCAAGCGGCACGGATTCGTCGGTGCCTTCAAGAACTTCAGCGGTTACGACAAGTCGCTCGGCGCGGTTCTCCCGCTGGCGATGGGCATCGAGCTGCTCTCGAACCTGATCGTCCGGCCGTTCACGCACGCGGTGCGACTGTTCGCGAACATGTTCGCGGGCCACACCCTGCTGCTGCTGTTCACGATCGCCAGCTGGTACCTGCTCAACGGCATCGGGATCGCCTACGCGGGTGTCTCGTTCGTCATGGTCCTCGTGATGACGGCCTTCGAGCTCTTCATCCAGGCTCTGCAGGCGTATGTCTTCGTGCTGCTGACCTGCACCTTCATCCAGGGCGCGCTCGCCGAGAACCACTGAGCACCGTCCTCCAGTACCCCCCTCAGCGTCCGGTGGCCAACCCCCGCCGGTCCGTACAGACAAGGAAGAATCAGCATGGCTGCCACTGAGACCCTCGCTGCCGTCTCCGGTTCGCTCGGCTCCATCGGCTACGGCCTCGCCGCCATCGGTCCGGGCGTCGGCGTCGGCATCATCTTCGGCAACGGCACCCAGGCGCTGGCCCGTCAGCCCGAAGCCGCCGGCCTGATCCGCGCCAACCAGATCCTCGGCTTCGCCTTCTGTGAGGCCCTTGCCCTCATCGGCCTGGTCATGCCGTTCGTCTACGGCGTCTGATCAGTCGATCAGCAACAGCCCACTAGACGAAAGGCACTGACATGAGCCAGCTGCTCATTCTGGCGGCCGAGAAGGAAAACCCTCTCGTCCCGCCGATCCCCGAGCTTGTCATCGGCCTGATCGCCTTCGTCATCGTCTTCGGCTTCCTCGCCAAGAAGCTCCTCCCGAACATCAACAAGGTTCTGGACGAGCGCCGCGAGGCCATCGAGGGCGGTATCGAGAAGGCCGAGGCCGCCCAGACCGAGGCCCAGAGCGTGCTTGAGCAGTACAAGGCTCAGCTCGCCGAGGCCCGGCACGAGGCCGCGCGGCTGCGCCAGGAGGCGCAGGAGCAGGGCGCCACGCTCATCGCCGAGATGCGCGCGGAAGGCCAGCGGCAGCGCGAGGAGATCGTCGCCGCCGGTCACACGCAGATCGACGCCGACCGCAAGGCCGCTTCGCAGGCGCTGCGCCAGGACGTGGGCAAGCTCGCCACCGACCTGGCCGGCAAGCTCGTCGGCGAGTCCCTCGAGGACCACGCCCGGCAGAGCCGTGTGATCGACCGTTTCCTCGATGAGCTCGAGGAGAAGGCCGAGGCCGCGCGATGAACGGAGCGAGCCGCGAGGCCCTGGCAGCCGCACGTGAGCGTCTCGACGCGCTGACGGACTCCACGTCCGTGAACGCGACGCAGCTCGCCGACGAGCTGGCCGCCGTCACCGCGCTGCTCGGCCGTGAGGTGTCCCTGCGCCGGGTCCTCACCGACCCGGCGCAGGACGGCGAGGCCAAGGCCCAGCTTGCCGAGCGCCTGCTCGGCGGCCAGGTCGGCGGCCCCGCCCTCGACCTGCTGTCCGGCATGGTGCGCTCCCGCTGGTCGCAGTCCCGCGACCTGGTGGACGCGCTGGAGGAGCTGGCGGCCACCGCCGACCTCACCGCCGCCCAGCAGTCGGGCGAGCTCGACGACGTCGAGGACGAACTGTTCCGGTTCGGCCGGATCGTCGCCTCGAACACCGGACTGCGCGCCGCGCTGACCAACCGCGCCGCCGGCACCACGGCCAAGAGCGAGCTGCTCGGCAGCCTGCTCGGCGGCCGCGCCAAGCCGGCCACCGAGCGACTGGTGACCCGCCTGGTGACCGCGCCCCGGGGACGTAGCCTGGAAGCGGGACTCGAGTCCCTGTCCAAGCTCGCCGCCGAGCGCCGCAGCCGCCTGGTCGCGGTCGTCACCACGGCGGTCCCGCTGAGCGACCCGCAGAAGCAGCGCCTGGGCGCCGCCCTCGCGAAGCTCTACGGCCGCCACATGCACCTGAACATCGACGTGGACCCCGAGGTCCTCGGCGGGATCCGGGTGCAGGTCGGCGACGAGATCATCAACGGCTCCATCGCGGACCGCCTCGATGACGCCGCTCGCCGCATGGCGAGCTAGCAGCACCCATACAAAGACGTAGTAAGGCGGCCCGAGTTGGGCCGTGCAGAGGATTCACCTCGTTCATGGGGGGAGTCCCCCCATCCCCCCAAGTGAAACTTCGGGCCCAACAAGGAGAGCAGGGAACCCAGATGGCGGAGCTCACGATCCGGCCGGAGGAGATCCGGGACGCGCTGGAGAACTTCGTCCAGTCGTACAAGCCGGACGCGGCCTCGCGCGAGGAGGTCGGTACGGTCACCCTTGCCGGCGACGGCATCGCGAAGGTCGAGGGCCTGCCCTCGGCCATGGCCAACGAACTGCTGAAGTTCGAGGACGGCACCCTCGGTCTTGCGCTCAACCTCGAAGAGCGCGAGATCGGTACCGTCATCCTCGGTGAGTTCAGCGGTGTCGAGGAGGGCCAGCCGGTCACCCGCACCGGCGAGGTCCTGTCCGTCGCCGTCGGCGAGGGCTACCTGGGCCGTGTCGTCGACCCGCTCGGCAACCCGATCGACGGCCTCGGCGAGATCGAGACCACCGGCCGCCGCGCGCTGGAGCTTCAGGCCCCGGGCGTCATGGTCCGCAAGTCGGTGCACGAGCCGATGGAGACCGGCTACAAGGCCGTCGACGCGATGACCCCGATCGGCCGTGGCCAGCGTCAGCTGATCATCGGCGACCGCCAGACGGGCAAGACCGCCCTGGCCGTCGACACGATCATCAACCAGCGCGACAACTGGCGCTCGGGCGACGTGAACAAGCAGGTCCGCTGCATCTACGTCGCCATCGGTCAGAAGGGCTCCACCATCGCCTCCGTGCGTGGTGCGCTCGAAGAGGCCGGCGCGCTGGAGTACACGACCATCGTCGCCGCCCCGGCGTCCGACCCGGCCGGCTTCAAGTACCTCGCCCCGTACACCGGTTCGGCCATCGGCCAGCACTGGATGTACGACGGCAAGCACGTCCTCATCATCTTCGACGACCTCTCGAAGCAGGCCGACGCCTACCGCGCCGTGTCCCTGCTGCTGCGCCGTCCGCCGGGCCGCGAAGCCTACCCGGGTGACGTCTTCTACCTGCACTCCCGTCTGCTGGAGCGCTGCGCGAAGCTCTCCGACGAGATGGGCAAGGGCTCGATGACCGGTCTGCCGATCGTCGAGACCAAGGCCAACGACGTCTCGGCGTTCATCCCGACCAACGTCATCTCCATCACCGACGGCCAGTGCTTCCTGGAGTCGGACCTCTTCAACGCCGGTCAGCGCCCCGCGCTGAACGTCGGTATCTCCGTCTCCCGAGTCGGTGGTTCCGCGCAGCACAAGGCGATGAAGCAGGTCTCCGGCCGACTCCGCCTCGACCTCGCCCAGTACCGCGAGCTGGAGGCGTTCGCCGCCTTCGGTTCCGACCTGGACGCCGCGTCGAAGGCCCAGCTGGAGCGCGGTCAGCGTCTGGTCGAGCTGCTCAAGCAGGCTCAGTACCAGCCGATGGCCACCGAGGACCAGGTCGTCTCCGTGTGGTCCGCGACCACCGGCAAGATGGACGACGTACCGGTCGAGGACATCCGCCGCTTCGAGAAGGAGCTCCTGGAGTACCTGCACCGCAAGGAGCAGGGCCTCATGACCTCCATCAAGGAGGGCGGCAAGATGTCGGACGACACCCTCACCGCCGCCGCGGACGCGATCACCGAGTTCAAGAAGCAGTTCGAGACCTCGGACGGCAAGCTCCTCGGCGAGGACGCCCCGGCCGCGGCCAAGTGACGTAAGGAAGGGACCTGACTCATGGGAGCCCAGCTCCGGGTCTACAAGCGTCGCATCCGATCCGTCACCGCGACCAAGAAGATCACCAAGGCGATGGAGATGATCGCCGCCTCGCGCGTCGTCAAGGCGCACCGCAAGGTGCAGGCCTCGACGCCGTACGCGAAGGAACTGACGCGTGCGGTCACGGCGGTCGGTACGGGTTCGAACACCAGGCACCCGCTGACCACCGAGGCGGAGACGCCAACCCGTTCCGCTGTGCTGCTCCTCACGAGCGACCGCGGTCTGGCCGGCGCCTTCAACTCCAACGCCATCAAGGCCGCGGAGCAGCTGACCGCGCGTCTCGAGGCCGAGGGCAAGGAGGTCGACACGTACATCGTCGGCCGCCGCGGTGTCGCCCACTACAACTTCCGTGAGCGCAAGATCGCGGAGCAGTGGACCGGCTTCACCGACCAGCCCGAGTACGCGGACGCGAAGAAGGTCGCGGGTCCGCTCATCGAGGCCATCGAGAAGGACACGGCGGAGGGCGGCGTGGACGAACTCCACATCGTCTACACCGAGTTCGTCTCGATGATGACGCAGACGCCGATCGACAGCCGGCTGCTGCCCCTCAGCCTCGAAGAGGTCGCGGAAGAGGCTGCGCCCCAGGGCGAGATCCTTCCGCTGTACGACTTCGAGCCGTCGGCGGAGGACGTCCTGGACGCCCTCCTGCCGCGGTACGTCGAGAGCCGTATCTACAACGCGCTGCTCCAGTCGGCCGCCTCCAAGCACGCGGCCACCCGCCGCGCGATGAAGTCGGCGACCGACAACGCGGGAGACCTGATCACTACGCTCTCCCGTCTTGCCAACGCGGCCCGCCAGGCCGAAATCACCCAGGAAATCAGCGAGATCGTCGGTGGCTCCGCAGCCCTGGCCGACGCGACCGCGGGGAGTGACAAGTAATGACGACGACAGTTGAGACGGCCGTTGCCACGGGCCGCGTCGCCCGGGTCATCGGCCCGGTCGTCGACGTGGAGTTCCCCGTCGACGCGATGCCGGAGATCTACAACGCTCTGCACGTCGAGGTGGCCGACCCGGCGCTCGACGGCGCGAAGAAGACGCTGACCCTGGAGGTCGCCCAGCACCTGGGTGACGGCCTGGTCCGCACCATCTCGATGCAGCCCACCGACGGTCTGGTCCGCCAGGCCGCCGTCACCGACACGGGCACGGGCATCACCGTCCCGGTCGGCGACTTCACCAAGGGCAAGGTGTTCAACACCCTCGGTGAGGTGCTGAACAGCGAGGAGAAGTACGAGGGCGAGCGCTGGTCCATCCACCGCAAGGCCCCGCGCTTCGACGAGCTCGAGTCGAAGACCGAGATGTTCGAGACCGGGGTCAAGGTCATCGACCTGCTGACCCCGTACGTCAAGGGCGGCAAGATCGGCCTGTTCGGCGGTGCCGGCGTCGGCAAGACGGTGCTCATCCAGGAGATGATCTACCGCGTCGCCAACAACCACGACGGTGTCTCCGTGTTCGCCGGTGTCGGCGAGCGCACCCGTGAGGGCAACGACCTCATCGAGGAGATGGCCGACTCGGGCGTCATCGACAAGACGGCGCTTGTCTTCGGCCAGATGGACGAGCCCCCGGGCACCCGTCTGCGCGTGGCCCTGGCCGGTCTGACCATGGCGGAGTACTTCCGCGATGTGCAGAACCAGGACGTGCTGTTCTTCATCGACAACATCTTCCGCTTCACGCAGGCCGGTTCCGAGGTCTCGACCCTGCTCGGCCGGATGCCCTCCGCGGTGGGCTACCAGCCGAACCTGGCCGACGAGATGGGTCTCCTCCAGGAGCGCATCACCTCGACCCGCGGTCACTCGATCACCTCGATGCAGGCGATCTACGTCCCCGCGGACGACCTGACCGACCCGGCCCCGGCCACCACCTTCGCCCACCTCGACGCGACGACGGTTCTCTCCCGTCCGATCTCCGAGAAGGGCATCTACCCGGCCGTGGACCCGCTAGACTCCACGTCCCGCATCCTGGACCCCCGCTACATCGCGGCGGACCACTACAACACCGCGATGCGCGTCAAGACGGTCCTCCAGAAGTACAAGGACCTTCAGGACATCATCGCGATCCTCGGCATCGACGAGCTGGGCGAGGAGGACAAGCTCACCGTCCACCGTGCCCGTCGCGTGGAGCGCTTCCTGTCCCAGAACACCCACGTCGCCAAGCAGTTCACCGGCGTCGACGGGTCGGACGTCCCGCTGGACGAGTCGATCGTGGCCTTCAACGCGATCATCGACGGCGAGTACGACCACTTCCCGGAGCAGGCGTTCTTCCTCTGCGGTGGTATCGAGGACCTGAAGGCGAACGCGAAGGAGCTGGGCGTCTCCTGACCCCACGCTTCACCTGAGGGGGTGGGGCCGTGTCCCACCCCCTCTCCCACGCCCACTAGAATTGACCCAACACCCGGCACGACCGCCGGGTGGTGACCCGAGGAGCCCACCTTGGCTGCTGAGCTGCATGTCGAGCTCGTCGCCGCGGACCGCCAGGTCTGGTCCGGCGAGGCCACCCTGGTCGTCGCGCGTACCACGTCCGGCGACATCGGCGTCATGCCCGGTCACCAGCCGCTGCTCGGTGTGCTGGAGTCGGGCCCGGTGACCATCCGTACGAGCGACGGAGGGACGGTCGTCGCCGCGGTGCACGGCGGTTTCATCTCGTTCGCGGACAACAAGCTGTCGCTGCTCGCCGAGATCGCCGAGCTGTCGGACGAGATCGACGTCCAGCGCGTGGAGCGCGAGCTGGAGCAGGCGAAGGCGGCGGGCGACGAGTCCGCCGAGCGCCGCGCGGACGTCCGACTGCGTGCGGTGGAGACGCGCTGAACCCAGCGTTGACGCGATGACGTGACTCAGCCGCGGCTGGGACCGGAGGAATCCGGCCCCAGCCGCGGCTGAGGCGAATGTGGGTGTTTTTTCCGTTCCGTTACCTGTTTTACCTAGGAGACGAGGAGGTCGGTGTCGATGGTCCTCGCTCTGACTGTGTGCGGAATCGTGGTGGCCCTGGTGGTGCTGGGGCTGTTCGTCTTCGGCCTGCGCCGCAGACTCATCCAGCGCTCCGGCGGCACCTTCGACTGTTCGCTCCGCTGGGACGTCCCGGAGAAACCCGACACCAACGGCAAGGGCTGGAGCTACGGCGTCGCCCGCTACAACGGCGACCGCATCGAGTGGTACCGCGTCTTCTCCTACGCCTACCGCCCGCGCCGCACCCTGGAACGCTCGGCGATCGAGGTGGCCGGCCGCCGCCTCCCCGAGGGCGAGGAGGAGCTGGCGCTGCTCTCCGACGCGATCATCCTGACCTGTCTGCACCGGGGCACGCGGCTCGAACTCGCCATGAGCGAAGACGCGTTGACCGGTTTCCTGGCCTGGCTGGAGGCGGCACCCCCCGGCCAGCGGGTCAACGTGGCCTGATCGGACACACCGGGTTGGGTATGTCGGCCTGGCTGACGACGACCGTGTGCGGCGCGGAGCCGATTGTCACGGTGACGTCCACCGGAGAGGCGGCGATGAGAGCGGCTGCGGCGGCCGTGGTGAGGGCGCCGGCGGACGCGGCCCAGGAGTGGACGGACCTCTTGCCGGTGCGGGACGTGGTGGTCCTGCGCTTCATGGTTTCCCCCGTGGTGCGGTGTTCCGCTTGCTGTCGTAGGACCAAGATGCCCCAGGTCAGCAGCTTCCTACCGACGCCAACCGGCCTCCACCCCGGGCCGAAGGGCCCTCCGGGGTGCACGCCGGGGGCGCGCGCCGTTCGCAACGCGCCGCGGACAGACCGGAGAGGTCCGCCCGCGGCGGTGTGCTGAGGGGGTGGGGATCAGCTCAGCCCGTTGTTGATGGCGGTCACCAGCTCACCGTTGCTGGTGTCGCCGCTGAAGTCCCAGAAGAACGCGCCGCCCAGACCCTGGGTCTTGGCCCACGCCATCTTCGTGCCGATGGTCGCCGGGGTGTCGTACGACCACCAGTTGTTGCCGCAGTAGGCGTACGCCGTGCCGGCGATGGTGCCGGTGGCCGGGCAGGTCGTCTTGAGGACCTTGTAGTCCTCGATGCCCTGCTCGTAGGTGCCCGCCGCCGGGCCGGTCGCCGTGCCGCCGGGTGCGGCCTGGGTCACGCCGGTCCAGCCTCTGCCGTAGAAGCCGATGCCGATGAGCAGCTTGCTCGCGGCGACTCCCTTCGACTTGAACTTGGCGATCGCGTCGGCCGTCGTGAAGCCCGGGGTCGGGATGCCGGTGTAGGTGGTGAGCGGGGAGTGCGGGGCGGTCGGGCCGTCCGCGTCGAAGGCGCCGAAGAAGTCGTACGTCATCACGTTGTACCAGTTGACGTACTGGGCCGCGCCCGCATAGTCGGCGGCGTCGATCTTGCCGCCGGAGGTGCCGTCCGCCGTGGTGGCGGCGGTGACCAGGTAGCTGGAGCCGAACTTGGTGCGCAGGGCGGACATCAGGTTCTTGTACGCCGCCGCGCCGCTGGTGTCGCAGCTCAGGCCGCAGGCGTTCGGGTACTCCCAGTCGATGTCGATGCCGTCGAACACGTCGGCCCAGCGCGGGTCCTCGACCAGGTTGTAGCAGGACTGGGCGAACGCGGTCGGGTTGGCCGCGGCCTGCGCGAAGCCGCCGGACCAGGTCCAGCCGCCGAAGGACCACAGGATCTTGATGTTCGGGTACTTGGCCTTCAGCTGGCGCAGCTGGTTGAAGTTGCCGGCCAGCGGCTGATCCCAGGTGTCGGCGACGCCGCTGACCGACTGGTCGGCGGTGAACGTCTTCTGGTAGTCGGCGTAGGCGTCACCGATCGCGCACTGCCCGTTCGTCACGTTGCCGAACGCGTAGTTGATGTGCGTGATCTTCGCCGCCGAGCCCGAGGTCACCAGGTTCTTGACCTGGTAGTTGCGGGTGTAGGTGCCCCACTCGGTGAGGTACCCGAGCTTGACCTTGCTGCCGGTGGTCGGGGGAGTGGTGGTGCCACCCGTGGTGTGCACGGCGACCGAGCCGCTGGCCGGGCCGGTCTGGTCGGCGGTGTCGCGGGCCTGCACCGTGTACGAGTAGTCGGTGCCGGCGGTCAGGCCGGTGTTCGTGTACGACGTAGTCGTCACCGTGGCGACCTTGGTGCCGTCGCGCAGCACGTCGTAGTTCTTGATGCCCTTGTCGTCGGTGGCGGCCGACCAGGACAGGTTCACCGAGGTGTCGGTGATCGACGACGCGGTGGGGGTGCCGGGCGCGGAGGGGGCCGCGTCACCGGGGACGGTGGTGCCGCCGTCACAACTGCCGCCGTTCAGCAGACAGTTGGAGGGCGAACCGGAGCCGGCGCCGTTGAAGCCGAAGGAGACGGAGGCGCCCGCGGCGATGGTGCCGTTGTAGGACTTGTTCTTCGCGGTCCAGTGGGTGCCGGAGGACGTGACGTCCGCGTCCCAGGCCGAGGTGACGGACGTACCGGAGGGGAAGTCCCACTCGACCGTCCATGAACTGATCGCGCTGGTACCGGTGTTCTTGACGGTCCACTGGCCGCCGAAGCCGGTGCCCCAGTCGCTGGTCTTGGCGAAGGTCGCGGTGGCGGTCGAGGCGGCCTCGGCGGGAGCCGCCAGACCGACCAGCGCGGCGAGCGGAAGCAGCAGGGTGGTGAACCCGGCAACTGCTCTGGTTCTGAAGCGCATTGAGCGCCTCCTCAGGGTGTCGGGGGTGACAGGGGGCGCGACTGAGCCTTCGCGCCCACGGTGCCGTGAGAATAGAAAGGTCTGGACCACGGGTCAATAGGTCTGGACCACTTTGGTAGGGGTGTGCTAAACCCCAATTCACGCACCGGCAAAGTCACTTGACCCCGGCCGCGCCCCCCGACGCGGCGCGCAACCGCTCCGACAGCTGGTCAGCGTTCCCCGCCCGGCACCCACAACACGTCCCCCGCCGTCTTGTTGGCGGTCCGGGCCAGGATGAACAGCAGGTCGGAGAGGCGGTTCAAGTAGGTCGCCGTCAGGGGGTTCATCACCTCGGCGTGGACCTCCAGGGCCGACCAGGTCGAGCGCTCCGCCCGCCGAACGACCGTGCACGCCTGGTGGAGGAGGGCCGCGCCCGGGGTGCCGCCCGGGAGGATGAAGGAACGGAGCTTCTCCAGCCGCTCGTTGAAGTGGTCGCAGTCCGCCTCCAGCTTGTCGATGTAGAACTGCTCGACGCGCAGCGGCGGGAACTCCGGTTCGGCGACGACCGGGGTGCACAGGTCCGCGCCCACGTCGAACAGGTCGTTCTGGACACGGGTGAGGACCTTGACGACGTCCTCGTCCAGACCGCCGAGGGCGACGGCCGTGCCGATCGCCGCGTTCGCCTCGTTCGTGTCGGCGTACGCCGAGATACGGACGTCGGTCTTGGCGACCCGGCTCATGTCGCCGAGGGCGGTGGTGCCCTGGTCGCCGGTCCTGGTGTAGATGCGCGTCAGATTGACCATGTGGCCAGCGTAACCAGGCCCGGCCGCCGCTCAACTAGGCCGTACGGGCGGTCGAATGACCCGTGCCGGTGTGATGTCCGTCAGATGAGACGTGACGCGCGTTACTAACCGGTCACACAGCGCCGCACCTTCGCTAGTGTCCGCCGAGAGGCATACGGATACACGCTGTAAGCGTTTCAAAGGGGAGTCGCACAGTGGCACGGAAGCTTGCCGTCATCGGCGCCGGACTCATGGGTTCCGGTATCGCCCAGGTCTCCGCGCAGGCGGGCTGGGACGTCGTCCTGCGCGATGTCACCGACGAAGCCCTGAAGCGTGGCACCGACGGTATCAAGGCCTCGTACGACAAGTTCGTGAGCAAGGGGAAGCTGGAGGCGCACGACGCCGACGCGGCCCTGGGACGTATCACGGCGACCACCGACCTCGACGCCGCCGGCGACGCGGACATCGTCGTCGAGGCCGTCTTCGAGAAGCTGGAAGTCAAGCACGAGATCTTCCGCGCGCTCGACAAGATCGTCCGCGAGGACGCCGTCCTCGCCTCCAACACCTCCGCCATCCCGATCACGAAGATCGCGGCCGTGACGGAGCGTCCGGAGCGCGTCGTCGGCACGCACTTCTTCTCGCCGGTCCCGATGATGCAGCTCTGCGAACTCGTCCGCGGCTACAAGACGAGCGACGAAACCCTCGCCACCGCGCGGGAGTTCGCCGAATCCGTCGGCAAGACCTGCATCGTCGTCAACCGTGACGTGGCCGGCTTCGTGACGACCCGTCTCATCTCGGCGCTCGTCGTCGAGGCGGCGAAGCTGTACGAGTCGGGCGTCGCCAGCGCCGAGGACATCGACCTCGCCTGCAAGCTGGGCTTCGGCCACGCGATGGGCCCGCTGGCGACGGCGGACCTCACCGGCGTCGACATCCTGCTGCACGCCACGAGCAACATCTACACCGAGTCGCAGGACGAGAAGTTCGCCCCTCCGGAGCTGATGCGCCGAATGGTGGACGCCGGTGACATCGGACGCAAGAGCGGGCAGGGCTTCTACAAGCACTGAAACCGCACACGCCCCGGCGGCATCACACGCAGGGGTGAATTCGGTATCGGTTCGCTCACAGACGGCAACCTCCCGGCACCTCAAGCAGTCAGACGTTGCATCACCGACTTCGGCGACATCACCGACATGACCGAGTACGCCACCGCACTCACGGGGAGCGCATATGTACATCAGGGGCGACCACGTCGAGCTGGTCGTCGGGGGCCGCCTCGACGTCCGCAGCGCGGCGGACGCCCGTACGGTCCTGCACTCGGCCGTCGACGACGGAGTCGGCGATCTGGTGCTGGACCTGTCCGAGCTCGACTCCTGGGACGCCACCGGCCTCGGCGTGATCATGGGAGCCCATCGACGGGCCGGCCGCTGCGGCCGCCGCCTGGTGCTGCGCCGCGTACCCCCGCAGATGCAGCGCCTGCTCGTGGCCACCCGGCTGCACCGCATCCTGGCCATCGAGGGCGGCATCGGGGTGGAGTCACTTCCCAGAGTGTGACACTTTCGCCGAAAGCGGCACACTTCTCGAAAGAGGCCCGGTCGGGCGCCCGCGAAAGATCCACCGCGCACAATCCTCACGAGACTGTGATGTCTCGGACGGCGCGGTACCCCGGCCTGTCGTAGATACTGTGCCAAGGTTTAGGGTTCGGTCGCCCGCTACCACACAACCCTTCGAGCGGGCCCGGACCAGAAGCGACAGCGCGGTGTGCACAAGGCCGGGAGGGGCCTTGGGTCCTGTCGACCCGCACACGACGCTTTTGGGGGGCTTGGACCTATGGACCCGATCGACCGGGAACCCGAGGAGTACGGCCAGGACGGCGACGACACGTCGTCCCGTCAGCGCCCGCCCCGGGAACCCCTCACACCCGACTTCGGCCAGCACACACCCGCACTCGCCCGCACCGTGCAGGTGGTCGCCGGTGAGTTCCTGCTCACCGTCAATCCCGTCGACGGCAGCGAGATCGAGGCCTGCCAGCCCGGACAGCGGCCCGGCCGGCCCGCCAAGTTCAGCGCCGCCGAGCGCGCCGAGGCGGCCCGCGCGGCCAGACCACCGGTCCCGCCCGGCCTGAACCGCCCCGAACTGCCGCTCCTGGAACGCCAGGAAGAGCGCGAGCGTCTCGTACGGCTGCTCGCCCGCGGCCGTTCCGTACGGCTCACCGGCCCCTCGGGCTCCGGACGCACCAGCCTGCTCGACCTCGTCGCCGAGGACTGCCTGGACCTCGCCCCCGACGGCGTGATCCGCCTCACCGGCTTCCACCGCACCGCCACCGACCTCCTCCACGACCTCTTCCACGCCGTCTACGACGCACCCCTGCACCGCCCCGACCGGGCGGAACTGCGCGCGCTCACGGGGGAGATCGGCGCGGTCGTCGTCCTCGACGACATCGAGTTCGGCGCCGCCGCCCTCGACGAACTCCTCGACGCGACTCCCGAGTGCGCCTTCCTGATCGCCGCGACCCCGGAGGTCCCGGCGCCGTCCGCGGACTCCGCCATCGAGGAGGTCTTCCTCGGCGGCCTGGGCCGGCCCGGCGCCGTGGAGGTCCTGGAGCGCGCGGTGGGCCGCGTCCTCACCGAGGAGGAGGCGAACTGGGCGGGCGACCTCTACTTCGAGTCCGAGGGGCTGCCCCTGCGCTTCGTCCAGGCCGGCGCCCTGCTCCGCCAGCGCGACCAACTGCGCGTCGGCACCAGCGCCGTCGAGGAGTTCGGCGTCTTCCAGGACGCGACCCCGGTCGACGCGCCCTTCGACGCCCCGCCCCTTGACCCCGAAGAGGGCGACGCCCTACCCCTGCCGTCCCTCGGTGAGGCCGCCGCGCCCGCGGCGCTGCTCGCCTCCCGGCTCAGCAACTCGGCGCGGGCCACCCTGCGCTTCGCCGTCGCGCTCGGCGGCGAGGTGCCGCACCAGGCGCATCTGCCCGCCCTCGTCGGCGACACCCACGCGGACGCCGCCCTCGGCGAACTCGCGGGCTGCGGACTGGTCTCCCCGGTCGGCTCCCGCTACCGGCTCGCCACCGGCGTCCAGACCCAGATCGAGGCCGCCGGATACGGCGACGACATCGCGTCCGGTGCCCTCATCGCCGCCCTGCACTACTCCTGGTGGGCCGGGCACCCCTCGGTCACCCCCGAGCGCGTGTGCGCCGAGGCGGACGCCCTGCTCGCCGCGCTCGACGCCCTGCTGCCGGCGACGACCCCGCCCGGCGACGGCGAGGAGAGCACGACCGTCCAGCTGGCCCGCACGGCGGCCCCCGCGTTCGCCGCCGGGCTGCACTGGAGCGCCTGGGAGCGCGTGCTGCGGTCCGGCGCCGAGGCCGCCCGACTTGCCGACGACGTCGGTGAACAGGCCTATTTCCAGCACGAGTTGGGGGTCCTCGCGCTCTGTGAGGGCGAACTCGACCGCGCCCGGGCCGAGTTGGAGTCCTCCATCGGCCTGCGCGGTGCCGCCGCCGACAAGCGCGGAGCCGTCGCCGGGCGTCGGGCCCTCGCCCTGGTCGCCGACCGCTCCGGCTTCTCGCTCGGCCCCGGTGTCATGGCCGGTGACGAAGTGCCCGACGCGCGCCACGAGGAGTCGGCCCCGCCGCCCGGTGGCACACCGGCGCCCTTCCCGCCGCTCCAGCCGCCCGGCGAGACCTACACCCTCGTCTCCCCCCAGGCCTCGTCCCCGAAGTCCCACAACAAGGCCCGGGGCGGCCTCCGCGGCTACGCCCGGCGCAACCTCGTCGCGGCCGGCGCGGGCGTGCTGCTCGCCGCCGTCCTCGGCACCGTCGTCACCCTCGGCGCCACGTCCAACAACAACGCCGACAACCCGTCCGACAAGGTCGGCGTCAATCCGTCGCCCAGCCAGGGCACCGGCGACGACAGCCTCGGCGCCGACCCGGCGAAGGGGGGCGACGGCACCGGCACGGCCACCAGCCGCCCGACCGACCCGGGCCCGGACGGCACGATGGGCACGTCGGACGACCCCACCCCGACGGGCACCGGCACACCTTCGGACAAGCCGAGCGGGACGAGCGGGTCGAGCACGCCGTCGCCGACCAGGTCCACGACGAGCAGGCCGACTTCGCCGAGCCCGAGCACGCCGCATTCCACGCCTCCCTCGGAGACGCCTTCGGAGACCCCCTCCGGGTCCGCGACGCCGACCGATTCGCCCACGCCGTCGATCACCCCGTCCACCGACACCTCCGCTAGCGGCGCGACCTCCAGCGCCCCCATGGACACGACCAGTTCGGCCGCCCCCGGAACCAGTGACGCTTCGGACGCCGTCATCTGACACTCCGTACGACAACGAAAGGGCCGGCTCCGATGATCGGAACCGGCCCTTTTCGCGTCGTGGCGAAGTCGGTGTCTGGCGACGTCGGGTCAGAACAGCCGCAGCTTGTCGTCCTCGATGCCGCGCAGGGCGTTGTAGTCCAGGACCGTGCAGCCGATGCCGCGGTCGGTGGCGAGGACGCGGGCCTGGGGCTTGATCTCCTGGGCGGCGAAGATGCCGCGGACCGGGGCGAGATGCGGGTCGCGGTTCAACAGCTCTAGGTAGCGCGTGAGTTGCTCCACGCCGTCGATCTCGCCGCGCCGCTTGATCTCGATCGCGACGGTCTGGCCCTCCGCGTCCCGGCACAGGATGTCGACCGGGCCGATGGCCGTCATGTACTCGCGGCGGATCAGCGTGTAGCCCTCGCCGAGGGTGTCGATGCGGTCGGCGAGCAGCTCCTGGAGGTGCGCTTCCACGCCGTCCTTGATCAGGCCGGGGTCCACGCCGAGTTCGTGCGAGGAGTCGTGGAGGATCTCCTCCATCGTGATGATGAGCTTCTCGCCCGCCTTGTTGGTGACGGTCCAGACGTCCGCGGGATCGTCGGCGGTCCCCGAACCCTCCTTCAACGTGCAGGGCGGCGACATCCAGTTGAGGGGCTTGTAGGCCCGGTCGTCCGCGTGGATCGAGACGCTGCCGTCCGCCTTCACCAGGATCAGACGGGGGGCGGAGGGGAGGTGGGCGGTGAGCCGGCCCGCGTAGTCCACGGAACACCGGGCAATGACGAGACGCATGGTCGGCAACGCTACTCGACGGGCGGCAGTGAACGCGATTCGCCCTGGAAGACCCGTGACGCCCCTTGTTCATTAGTGGCCGATTGTGGGCCTATTGAGAGTTCCGTATGTACGCATTCTCCTGGTGCCGCCTCCTTCTGTTGCCTACCGTATAAACGGGAGGTCGCGAGACGTGTACGCAGCGTGTTCGTAATCGCGGACTCCCTTACCTGTCCGGCAACCCCTGCGCGTTGGGGGTGCGAGAGGAGAACCCATGTCGCTCGACGTCTCACCGGCCCTACTCGAAAAGGCCGAGCGAGGCGAGGTCGACGAAGCTGAATTCGTCGACTGCGTCCGGACCTCCCTGCCTTACGCATGGGAGATGATCAGCTCCCTGGTGGCTCAGCTGAAGGTCGACGGCGGTGCGTTCGCCGACAACCAGACGCCGCCGCCGGACGAGCAGGCACGCGGTCAGTTGCTGCGTGCGCTCGCGAGTGACGCGATACGCGGCGCGCTGCAGCGACACTTCGGTGTACGCCTGGCCTTCCAGAACTGCCACCGGGTGGCAGTGTTCCCGCTGGACGGCTCGGTGGACGAGACGCTGACCCGCTTCACCTCGGTGCGCAGTCAACTGCTGAACCAGTCCCCGGAGTTCAGGGACTGCTGACGCGTCGATCGCGCACCACCGCTTGCCGCTCCGTACGCGGGAGGTGCCTTTAGTACTGGGGCGGCAAGCTCCCCGCGGTTCGCTCAGCCGAGGTGGGGGAGCACCTCGGCGCCGAGCCGCCGTACGTTCTCCTCGGTCGCCGCGAGGTCCCCGGACCCCTCGACGAGCAGCGCGAAGCGGGAGATGCCGGTCCGCTCGGAGGTCGCCGCGAGCCGGTCGGCGCACAGCCGCGGGGTGCCCACCGGGTGCAGTCCGCAAAGGAGTTCGGTGTACGCGAGCGGGTCGCGCATCCGGCGCTCGCGGTCGTCCACGGTGACATGCGCGTCGAGCCCCTGCCTGAGCCAGCCCGGCATCGCCTTCACGAGCGCCTCCACGGCGTCCGCGCGCTTGTCGGCGATCTGGCAGACCCCGGCCGACACATGTGCCGCGCCGTGGATCTCCTCCGCTGGCCGTCCGGCCGCCCGCGCCAACTGCCGCCACAGGGTGACCATCTCGGCCTTCTCCTCGTCCCCGACATGCATGCCCAGCAGCATCGGCAGGCCCCGCTCGGCCGCCAGCCGCACGCTCGCGGGCGAGGTGCAGGCGACGACGACCTCGGGGCCCGGCGCGTCCGACAGCGCCTCCGACGGCCTGGGTACGACCGGGACTTCACGGAACGCGAAGCGGTCCCCGGTGCCCGCGACCGACGGCTCGCGCAGCCAGCGCATCAACAGATCGAGGGATTCCGGGAATCCCCGTTCGTACGCGGCGAGGCCCGCGCCGAAGACCTCCAGGTCGACCCAGGGCCCGCCGCGGCCCACGCCCAGCGAGAAGCGGCCGCCGCTGGTCACATGCAGCAGCGCGGCCTGCTCGCCGAGGGCGACCGGGTGGACCGTGGGCAACACGCTGACCGCGGTGCCGACGCGGATCCGCCGGGTGCGGCCGAGCAGCAGCGCGGCCAGGGTGATCGCGGACGGGCAGGTGCCGTAGGGCACGAAGTGGTGCTCGGCCAGCCAGGCCGTGTCGAGACCGGCTTCCTCAGCGACCTCCACCGAGCGGACCGCGCGGTGCAGGGCCTCCCCCTGGCCCTGTCCCGGGAACTGGGCCGCCAACACAAAACTTCCGACGCGCATGGTTCTTCCTGCTTCCTTGGCTCCGACACGGAGCTCCCCCACCGGGCATAACCGTCCGACACGTGCCTAGGACACGGCCTGGCGGAGAGATTTGCGGATTGTCTGCAGAATGCGCGGTCCCGAGGGGGACTTGTGTGGGTTGATGCCCTTCGCGTACCCCTGTCCGCGCCACGTAGGCTGGACACAGCCCTTGCCTCCTGTATAGCCCCGTGAGGTGTTCTGTGTCCCCGCGTCGCAACCGACCCAAGGAGTCCGGTTCCCCCGGCCAGAGCGCCGACGACGACCGCTCCGGCCGCTACGGCGGCTGGCAGTCCACGGAGCACTGGCAGGGCGAGGAGTGGAGCGTGCGCCATGTCGCCGGGGCGAGCGCGGAGGGCAAGACGTACCGCTGCCCCGGCTGTGACCAGCAGATCCCCTCCGGAGTCCCGCACGTCGTGGCCTGGCCGGAGCACTCCGGCGTGGACGACCGGCGGCACTGGCACAAGGCCTGCTGGAACGCGAAGGACCGCCGCACCACACGGGTGCAGCGGTCCAGGAACGCGCCGAAGTTCTAGGCCGAGTCCTCAATAAGTGGTACGGGTCACACGTCCCGCTGCTCCAGCAGTGCGGCCGCGCCCGCGAACGCCACGGCCGTCACACCCAGGATGATCCACAGCGGGTCCCAGCCCGAAGGGCCGCTCTCCGTCAGGGAGTTGGAGTAGAAGACGCTCAACTGGTTCGGGATCGAGTACTCGAACAGGGCCTGGCGCACGTTCTCCAGGGACTGCGAGAACATGAACAGAGCGATGACCAGCGGCGCGAGCACCGCGCCGATCATGACGGTGATCGCGCCCGCGGAGTGCCGGATGATCGAGCCGATGATCAGCGAGAGCAGTCCGAGCAGCGCGACGTAGAGGGAGACGCCGACGGTCCCCTTGAACCACTCGCCCGCGGACGGGTCCTTCGCGCCGTTGTTCGCCAGCAGCGAGGCGTCCACGAAGGCGATGAACGACGCGGCCACCAGCGTGACCACGAAGGCGACCCCGAAGAACACGATCGACTTCGCCGCCAGCACGCGGACCCGGCTGGGGCAGGCGGTCATCGTCGTGCGGATCATGCCGGTGCCGTACTCGGAGGCCGTGGTCAGCACGCCGAGCGTGATGATGCACATGAGGCCGAGCAGCAGTCCGAAGAAGCCGAGGGAGAGCGGGTTCTCGCCGTTCATCTCGGACGAGGAGTTGCTGACCACGACGGCGGCGAGCAGCCCGATGCCGATGACGAGGACCACGAACACACCGAGCGTCCAGATCGTCGAACGCACCGACTTGATCTTCGTCCACTCGGAGGCGAGCGCGTGTCCGAGATGCGTGCGCACCACCGGGATCGGCGAGGTGTACCCACCGTACGAAGGACCGTTCGCCGCCTGCCAGTTGGGCACGGCTGCCGGCGGCATCGGGGTCTGGGGCGTACTCATCGGGCGTCCTCGGGCTTGGTCAGGTCGGGGGAGGAGGGCGGCGCGTCCACCGGGGCGGCCGGAGCGGGAGCGGGGGCGGCGGCCGGGGCCTGAACCGCCGGGGCGCCCTGAGCCGGGGCCTGAGGCGGCTGTGCCGGTGTCTGCGGGGGCATGGGCGCCGGAGGCCCGTACGAGCCCGGTACGCCCCCGCCGGGGGCCGCAGGGGCGNCGTAGGGATTCGGGGCGCCGTAAGGATTCGCCGGGGGCTGTCCCATCGCGAACGGCTGTCCGCCCTGCTGCGGTGACGGCGGCGCGTACCAGCCCGGCTGGCCCTGGCCCGGCACCGGCATCGGGGGCTGTGCGCCCGGCGGCAGTTGCTGCATCAGGCCGGCCTTCTGGTCGATCGTCGAGCGGTAGTCGACGGCGCCCTGCGTCATCCGCATGTACGCCTCCTCCAGCGAGGCCTGGTGCGGGGACAGCTCCCACAGTCGTACGTCCGTGTCGTGCGCGATGTCGCTGATGCGCGGGAGCGGCAGTCCCGTCACGCGCAGCCCGCCGTCCTGCTCGGGCAGTACATGGCCGCCGGCCTCGGTCAGCGCGGAGGTCAGCTTCTCGCGGAGCTGGGGCTCGGTGTCGGGGGTGCGTACGCGGGCGAAGTCGGCGGAGTTGGCCGAGATGAAGTCCCGCACGCTCATGTCCGAGAGGAGCTGTCCGCGTCCGATCACGATGAGCTGGTCGGCGGTCAGCGCCATCTCGGCTCATCAGGTGCGAGGAGACGAAGACGGTACGGCCCTCCGCCGCGAGCGCCTTCATCAGGTTCCGCACCCAGAGGATGCCCTCGGGGTCGAGTCCGTTGACCGGCTCGTCGAAGAGCAGCACCTGGGGGTCGCCGAGGAGCGCGGCGGCGATGCCTAGTCTCTGCCCCATGCCCAGGGAGAATCCCTTGGAGCGCTTTCTCGCCACGTCCTGGAGGCCCACGACCCCGAGCACCTCGTCCACGCGCCGGGCCGGGATGCCCGAGAGCTGGGCCAGGCTGAGCAGATGGCTGCGGGCGCTCCGGCCGCCGTGCACCGCCTTGGCGTCGAGCAGGGCGCCGACCTGACGGGGTGCGTTCGGCAGCTTGCGGTAGGGGAAGCCGCCGATCGTCACCTGTCCTGACGTGGGGTTGTCCAGGCCGAGGATCATGCGCATCGTCGTCGACTTGCCCGAGCCGTTGGGCCCGAGGAAGCCGGTGACGGCACCGGGCCGCACCTGGAAGGAAAGGTTGTACACGGCGGTCTTGTCGCCGTAGCGCTTGGTCAGGCCGACAGCCTCGATCATGCTCCGCACCCATCGAAAGGATCAGGACAGCAGGGCACACGCCCCCGTAAGGGTTAGGAGGATATCGGGGCGCTGACGGTTCCGCTCAAGAGAAAGTAAAGCGATGGCCTTGGGTCGGGGGCGGCACCCCGTGATCTCGTCCCCGGCATCGGGCCGGTGGGGGTGCCGGGGTCGCGTCGGTACGGCGTGCCCGCTGCCACAGTGGACGGGGCGGGGAGCAGCTGAGCGGCGGGCTCGCCGTACCGCCACGACCCGCTCGCGTACGTCGGCGGATGCGGCCCCGTGGGGTGTGTGCGTGCCCCGGTGCTCGGGTGCGGGTGGTGTGAGGCGCGCCTCGACCGCGGTGTTCTCCCGCGTGCTCGAACGACTCCGCGCACGGCGCCCCCGCCGCGTCGTCGGGGACGGTTGCCGATGCGGGCGTCTCCGCTGTTGTGCGGCCGAGGGCATCGGGCTCGGCCCAGGTGCCGTTCGCGGGCCCCGTCCGGGCGCCCTTGATGTCTCGCATTCGTGCGGGCGACCCAAATCACCTGGCCGGCGTCTCCGTCGTCGTGCGGCCGAGGCATCGAGGCGCCGCCCGGCCATCGTCCGTGCGCCCGTCCAAGCGCCGCGCGGTCGGCCCCGTCTCGGCGCAGTTGATACCCCGTGACCCGATCGACCGGCGGAGCCCTACGCGTCGCGGCGCTTCAGCAGGACGTACGCGCCGAGCAGGGCCGCCGCCACCCAGAGGGCCATGATTCCGAAGCCGCCCCAGGGGCCGTAGGGTGCGGAGTCGTCGACCGGGGTGACCACCTGCATGATCTTGCTGCCGGCCTGGTCGGGGAGGTACTGGCCGATCTTCTTCGTCGCGGAGACGTTGCCGAGGATGTTGGAGATCAGGAAGAAGAACGGCATCAGGATGCCCAGGGACAGCATCGGTGAGCGCAGCATCGAGGCGATGCCCATGGAGAACATCGCGATCAGGGTCATGTAGAGCCCGCCGCCGATCACCGCGCGCAGCACGCCCGGGTCGCCGATCTCCGCCTTGTGCGAGCCGAGCATCGCCTGGCCGAGGAAGAACGTGACGAAGCTGGTCACCAGGCCGACGACGAGACAGAGCCCGGTGGCCACCGCGATCTTGCCGAACAGGAAGGTGCCGCGCTGCGGGACCGCCGCCAGCGACGTGCGGATCATGCCGGTGCTGTACTCGTTCGACACGACGAGCACCCCGAACACGATCATCGCGAGCTGCCCGAGACTCATCCCGGCGAAGCTGATGAACGTCGGGTCGAAGGAGAGTTTGTCCTTCTCGCTCATGTCGTCGAACTGGTTCTTCGACAGCGCCGAGATGAGCATGCCCAGCCCGATCGTCACCACCAGGGCGAGAGACAGTGTCCATACCGTCGATGCCACGGAGCGGATTTTCGTCCACTCGGAACGGATGACCTGGGTCGCCGCCATGTCAGTCCTTCTTCCAGCCGTCGCCCCAGCCCTGCTGTTGCGCGGCAGGTGCGGCGGCGGGTGCGTCGGAATGCGCGTGGTACTCCACCGACTCCGCGGTCAACTGCATGAACGCCTCCTCCAGGGAGGCCTGTTGGGGACTCAGCTCGTGCAGCACCAGCTGGTGCGACGCGGCCAGCTCACCGATCTGCTCGGACTTGCCCCCGTCGACCTCCAGCACCCCGCTGCCGGACTCGACCACCGTGATCCCGGCCTGGTGCAGAACGTCGAGCAGCCGCTCGCGCTGCGGGGTGCGGATCCGGACGTAGGACCGCGAGTTCTGCTGGATGAAGTCCGCCATGGACGTGTCCGCGAGGAGTCGGCCCTGGCCGATGACGACGAGGTGATCGGCCGTCAGCGCCATCTCGCTCATCAGGTGCGAGGAGACGAAGACCGTACGGCCTTGCGCGGCAAGGGACTTCATCAGGTTGCGGATCCAGTGGATGCCCTCGGGGTCGAGCCCGTTGACCGGTTCGTCGAACATCAGGATGCGGGGATCGCCGAGCAGCGCGCCCGCGATGCCGAGCCGCTGGCCCATGCCCAGCGAGAACCCCTTGGCCTTCTTCTTCGCCACCGCCGTCAGCCCGACGGTGTCCAGCACCTCGTGCACCCGGGCCTTCGAGATGCCGTTGCTCTGCGCCAGGCACAGGAGATGGTTGAAGGCGCTGCGCCCGCCGTGCATGGCCTTGGCGTCGAGGAGGGCGCCGATGTACGTCAGCGGGTCCTTGAGCTGGTCGTAGTGCTGGCCGTCGATGCGTACGTCCCCGGCGGTCGGCCGGTCGAGCCCGAGCATCATGCGCATGGTCGTCGACTTGCCGGCGCCGTTCGGGCCGAGGAAGCCCGTGACGATGCCGGGTCTCACGGCGAAGGTGAGGTTGTTCACCGCCACCTTGTCGCCGTACCGCTTGGTCAGCCCCTCGAGCTCGATCATGCGGCCACGTTAGGACCGCCGTTGGGCTGATGCCACCCGGACGGGCAAACAGAGTCCGACGGCGCAGGCAACAACGGTGAACGCCGTCGCCCAGGCGAACGCGTGCGGGAAAGCGGTGCTGCCGTGGCCGTGCGCGAGGACCGTCGCCAGGACCGCGGTGCCGACACCGCCGCCGAGCTGCTGCACGATCCGGATGCTGGTGCTCGCGTGCGGGATGCGGGCGCGGTCGAGCCCCTGGTAGGCGCCGACCATGACCGCCATGTTGGCCGCGCTCACCCCGAGTCCGCGTACGACCAGGGCGAGCGCGAGCAACGCGGCGCCGGGGTGCGGGAGGAGGAAGGGGAGGGTGCCGAGCGCGCACAGCAGCATGCCCGCCACGACCACCGGGCGCGGCCCGAGCCGGTCGGTCAGCGGTCCGGTGACCCGGGCCAGCAGACTGCCGAGCCCCTGCGGCGCCAGCAGCAGCCCGGCCGCGATCACGCCCTCGCCGCGCACCTGTTGGTAGTAGAGGGGGAGCAGGAACATCCCGCCGAACAGGGCGAGCCCGTTGAGGAACGTCAGGATCGAGGAGACGGCGAACGCGCGGTCCTTGAACAGACGGAGGTCCACGAGGGGTTCGCGGGCGCGCAGTGCGTGCCGGGCGAACAGGGCGATCAGTACGGCGCCCACGGGGATCGCGCTCGCACGGGCCGCGCCGGTCTCCGACAGGCCGTAGACCAGGGTGGCGAGGCCGGGGGAGAGGAGCAGGAGGCCGGTCAGGTCGAGGTGGTGGCCGGGGCGGGGGGTGTCCTTCGGGACGCCGCGCCAGGCGAGGGCGAGGGCGAGCAGGCAGACGGGCAGGTTGACGTAGAAGATCCAGCGCCAGCTGAGGTGGCCGACGATCAGGCCGCCGACGACCGGGCCGAGGATCGGTACGACCATGGCGGGCAGGGTGATCACCGCCATCAGGCGGCCGAGGGACCGGCCGCCGGCGGCGCGCATCACCAGGGTCTGGAGCACGGGCAGGAGCAGGCCGCCGCCGATGCCCTGGACCACCCGGAAGGCGATCAGCGAGCCGATGTTCCAGGCGAGCCCGCAGAGAAGGGACCCGGTGAGGAAGAGGGCCAGCGCGCCGAGCCAGACCTGCCGGGAGTCGTAGCGCTCCACGGCCCAGCCGGAGACGGGGACGACCGTCGCGAGGGCGAGGAGGTATGCGGTGCTGACCCTCCCCCACTGCCTTAAAGGCGTGGGGGGACCCCCATCGGCTCGCCGTCGAGGCGTTCAGGTCGTGGCCCAGGGTGTGCAGGGCTATGGAGACGATCGTGCTGTCGAGCAGCGGGGCGAGGGCGCCGAGGACGAGGATGCCGGCGAGTCTGCGGACGGCGGGGTCGAGGCGGGTGGTGGTGGTCGACACGGTTCCCCCTTTGGAGACGGTGCGTCTCTTATTTGGCCCACGATAGGCTGGACCCGATAAGAGACGCAAGGTCTCCTGGGTCTCGTAGGTCTCCTGAGTGGAAGGTGCCGGTGATGACCGGAGAGCAGACGCGGCGGCGCGGGGCCGCCCTGGAGGCCGACATCCTGGACGCCGTGTGGGAGGAGCTGGCCGAGGTCGGCTACGCCCGCCTCACCATGGAGGGCGTAGCGGCCCGTGCGAAGACCGGCAAGCAGGTCCTCTACCGGCGCTGGCCCAACCGCGCCGAACTGGTCAAGGCCGCCATGCCCCACCGCACGGGCTTCCTCGCCGACCAGCTGCTCGACACCGGGGAGCTGCGTGCGGACGTGCTGGCCGTACTGCGGCTGATGGTCGAGCGGCAGCGGGAGATCGGGCCCGACGTCATCCGGGGACTGCTCGCGGAGGCGCACGAGCTGGACCCGAAGGTGTTCGGGATCATGCACGACATCCTGCTGACCCTGCTTCAGCGGGCCGTCGAGCGCGGCGAGATCCCCACCGCCGACCTTCCCCGACGGGTCGTCACCGTCCCCGCCCAGTTGCTGCGCTACGAGATGATCCTGTCCCGCGACCCGGTCGCCGACTCCGCCCTCGTCGGGATCGTCGACGACGTCTACCTGCCGTTGTTGCGCGGACACGGCTGAGACCCGGCCGAGACACGGCTGAGGCCCGCACCCCCGAAGGGAATGCGGGCCTCGGCCCTACGGCAATCGCTTGCTTACCGGGACTGCTGAGCCGGAACCCCACGGGAGATGGGCTCGTCCTCGACCGGCGAGCTCGCGGCGGCCACCGCGGCGCCGGTGAGCGTGGCGAGCATCTCGCGCACGTTCGTCAGCTGGGCGTTGATGCTGTCGCGACGGTTCGTCAGGGCGGCCAGCTCGCGCTCGGATTCCGAACGGATACGGTCGGCCTTGGCGTTCGCGTCGGCCACGATGTCCTCGGCCTGGCGCTGAGCCGTCTCCACCGTCTGACGGGCGCGGCGCTCGGCGTCCGTGCGCAGCTTCTCGGCCTCCAGCCGGAGCTGCTCCGCGCGGTGCTCGATCTCCGCGAGGCGCTTCTCGGCCTTCTGCTGACGCGACGCCAGGTCGCGCTCGGACTGCTCGCGGCGCTTGGCGAGGTTCGTCTCGAAGTCGGCGGCGGCCTGCGCGGCCTTGGCGCGGGTCTCCTCGAAGAGGGCGTCGGCCTCCTCGCGCTTCTGCTGGGCGTCCTTCTGGGCCTCGCCACGCAGCTGGGCGGAGTCGCTCTTGGCCTTCTCGACGATCCGGACGCCCTCGTCCTCCGCCTTGGACTTGCGCTCCGCAGCGAACGATTCTGCGTCGTTGCGGACCTGCTGAGCAGCGGACTCCGCGAGTTCGCGGTGCTGCTCGGCCGCGCGCCGGGCCTCCTCGCGCAGGTCCTTGGCCTCTTCCTCGGCGAGGCGGAGGATCTTCTCGACCCGCGCGCCGAGGCCGGCGTACGACGGCTCGGCGTCGCTTACCTGGGCCGCGGCGTTCTGCGTTTCGAGGTGGAGCTCCTCGATGCGCTTTTCAAGAGCAGTGATACGAGCCAGAGCGCTGTCACGGTCGGAGACGAGCTTCGAGATGCGTTCGTCCACCTGAGCGCGGTCGTACCCACGCCGCACAAGCTCGAAGCCGTAGGGGGAAGTGTCGCTCATGGGGTTCCTGTCGAATGAGACCGGTGAGGTGATAGGTGGAATCCTAGGGGCCGAAGCGGTGTGTCATCGAGCGGATGCGTGTTTGATCTGGAGAATGACACCCCTTTTGAGTGGCTAACCGTCCGACCGCTTGCCAAGGACCGGGTCAAAGGCCCCAGAACGCCCGAACCTCACAGCAGGTTCTTAACCTTCGCTAGCCTTCAACCGACTTGCCACCCGAACGAGTTGCGCCCGCGGTGGCTGTTGCCTTGACCCCGCCGTCCTTGGCCGCTGTCGGGGCCTCGAAAGACTCCAACGCTTCCAGGACGTCCTGGACACGGGAGATCTCGGCGTTGATGTCCTCGCGGCGGCGGACCAGCACGTCGAGTTCGCGCTTGCCCTCCTCGACCGTGCGGCGGGCCTCGCGGATCGCCTCGATCTTCAGCTCCTCGGCCTCACGGATCAGCGTGGCCTTCTTCTGCTCGGCCTCCTTGAGGAGACCCTCGGCCTTCTTCACGGCGGCGATACGGACCTTGCCCGCCTCGGAGTTGGCCTCCGAGACCAGCTCCTTGGCCTTCATCTGCGCCTTGCCGAGCTGCTCCTCCGCCGCCTTGATGAGCGCGTCGCAGCGGTCGCCGGCCGACTTCATCGTCTCGGCGGACTCACGGCGGGCCCGCTCGTGCAGGTTCTCGATCTCCGTGGTGATGCGGTCGCGCAGCTCCTCGGACCGCTCCCTTATGGCGGTGGCGTCCCGGCGCGCGCCGACCAGCAGCTCGTCCGCGTCCGTACGGGCCTGCTCCACCCGGGTGTTGCCCTCGACCGTGCCCTCGGCCACCAGCCGGTCGGCCTCGGTGCGGGCCGCGCCGACCATCGAGTCGGCCTGTGCCTCGGCGTCCGCGGTCGTCTTCTGCGCCTGCTGCTGGGCCTCGCTGAGCAGCTTGTCGGCCTCCGCCGCGGTCTCCGTGATGAGGGTGTCGACCTGCTCGGCCACGTCCGACCGGCGTTTGTTGGCCTCCTTGCGGGCCTCGTCCAGCGTCCGCTCGGACTCCTCGCGCGCCGCCGTGGTGACCCGCTCCGCCTCCGCCTCGGCGTCCGCCTTGAGCCGCGCGGCCTCGCTCCGGGTCCGCTCGGCGTGCAGCTGCGCGGCACCGACCGTCTCGGCGGCCTCGGCCCGCAGCCGCTCCGCGTCCCCGGTCGCGTCCGAGATCAGCTGCCCGGCCTTGGCCACGGCCTCCGAGCGCACCCGCTCCGCCTCGTTGATCGTCTCCGTCTGGAGCCGCTCCGCCTCCGCCGTCACCTCGGTGATGAGGGTGTCCGCCTGCGTCGCCGCGTCCGAACGGATGCGGTTGGCGTCCTCGCGGGCGTCCGCCCGGGCCCGCGCCGCGTCCTGGTCGGCCTGCGCGATCGCGTCCGCCGCCTCCGTGCGCGCCTGCTGGGAGTGCTCGGCGGCCTCCGAGCGCAGCCGCTCGGCCTCCGCGATGGCGTCCGAGACGGTGCGCTCCGCGAGGGCCTTGGCGGCGTCCGTCTCCTCGGCCGCCCGGCGCCGGACGCGGTTGGCGTCCTCGGTGGCCCGCTCCCGCTCGCTGTAGGCGTCGGCGCGGACCCGGTCCGCCTCCTCCTGCGCCTCGCGCCGGGTACGGTCCGCCACGTGCTCGGCGGCCGACCTGATCCCCTGGATGTCCTCCTGGGCCTGCTCGTGCAGCCCGGCGACGGACTCCCGTACCTGCTGCGCGTGCTGCTCGGCGCCCGACACCATCTCGGTGGCGCGCCGGTCGGCCTCCTCGACCAGCCGCAGCGCCTCGGACTGCGCCTCCTCCACGCGGTTGCGCGCCGACGCCAGCAGCTCCTCGCTCTGCTCGCGGGCCCGCTCGCGCTCCTGCCCGGCCTCCTCACGGGCCGACCCGAGCAGCTCCTCCGCCTCACGACGACGCCGTACGGCCTCCTCCTGGGCGGCGGCCAGCGTCTCCGAGGCCTCGATGGCGAGGCGCTCGGCGGCGGCCTGTGCCTCGGCGCGGACCCGGTCGGCGGTGTCCTGCGCCTCGGTCTTGAGCCGCTCGGCCTCCGCGGACGCCTCGGACCGCAAGCGTACGGCGATGGCCTCGCCCTCGGCGCGGGAGGCGGACGCGTCGCCGGCCGCCTCGTTGCGCAGCCGGTCGGCCTCCGCCTCGGCCTGCGCCTGGAGCGAGCGGATGCGGTCGGCGGCCTCGCCGCGCAGGCGCTCCGTCTCCTCGGCGGCCTCGCGGCGGATCCGCTCGGCCTCCTCGCGGGCGTCGGTGAGTGCCTGCTCGGCAGCGGCGAGCCGCTCCTCGGTCTCCGTGTGCAGCCGCGTCAGGCCCTCGGCGGCCTCCTCGCGGCGTGCCTCTATGGCCCGCTCGGTCTCGTCCCGCAGGTCGCGCGCCGCCTGTTCGGCGTTCGCCTTGATGCCCTCGGACTGCTCGATGACCTCCGAGCGGTGCCGCTCGGCCTCTTTGCGGGTCCGGTCGAGGGTCTCCTCGGCCTGCCGGCGCAGCGTGGTGGCGCGCTCGATGGCCTCGGTGCGGACCTTCTCGCTGTCCGTGGTGGCGGTCTGGCGCAGCTCGTCGGCGTCGGCCCGGGCCTTGGACAGCAGCTCCTCGGCGGTCCTGGCCGCCTCCTCGATCTGCTGGACGGCCTCGCGGCGGGCCTCGGCGCGGATGCGCTCGCCCTCGCCGACCGCGTCGGCGCGCAACTGCTCGGCCTCGCCGCGCAGCCGGCGCGCCTCCTCCTGGAGCTCGACCGTCTTGGCGCGGTACTCCTTGGTGTCGTCCTTCGCCGCGCCCTTGAGGCCCTCGGCGATGTCGTGCGCCTGGGCGCGCAGCCGGTCGGCCTCGGCCTCCGCCTCGGAGCGGATCCGCTCGGCCTCCTCGGTGGCGGCCTTCGTGGTGTTCTTCGCGTCCTCGGACGCCTTGTCGAGCACGTCCTCGGCGGTACGGGCGGCCTTGGCGAGCTGGGAGGCGGTCTCCTCGGCGGTGAGGCTGCGCGCGTTCTCCTCGGCCTCCGCGACGATCTTGTCGGCCTTGGCCTGGGCGTCGGCGACGATCTGATCGGCGTCCGCCTTGGTGGTCTCGGCCTCCTTGGTGGCCTCCGTGACCAGCCGGGCGACCTGCTCCTTCGCCGTCCGGGTGCGCTGCTCGTTGGCCGACTCGGCGCTCGCGAGCGCCTTGGCCGCGGCCTCCTTGGCCTCGGAGAGGACCTTCTCGGCCTCCAGGCGCGCCTCACGCAGTGAGGTCTCGGCCTCGGCCATGCGCGTCTCGGCGGCCCGGCTCAGCTCGGTGGCCTGGCGGCGGGCGGAGTCCGACTCGTTGACCGTGGAGCTGCGGAGCTGCTCGGCGTGGTCGGTGGCCTCCTGGGCCTGGCTGGACGCCGCGTTCAGCAGTCGCTCGGCGTCCGTGCGGGCGCGGCGCAGGAGTTGCTCGGCCTCGGCGCGGGCCGCCTCGGCGTCCATCTCCAGCCGCTGCCTGGCCTCGGCGGCGACCCGCTCGGCCTCGGCGCGGGCGGCGGCCAGCGCCTGCTCGGCCTCGGCGCGGGACTCGTCCACCAGCCGGCGGGCCTGGGTCTCGGAGCGGGCGCGCAACTGCTCGGCCCACGCCACGTTCTCGTTGACGTGCGACTCGACGGTCTGCCGGCGCTCGCCCAGCTCCTGGTCGAGCTGCTGGCGCCGGGTCACCGCCTCCTGGTGCAGCTCCGCCTGGAGGCGCGCGGCCTGCTCGGCGTGCTCCTGGAGGATGCGCTGGGTCTGCGCGCGGGCCTGGCTCAGCTCCCGCTCGGCGTCCTGCCGCAACTGGTCGGCCTGGACCTGGGCATTACGAAGCATCTGCTCGGCCTGATAGCCGATGTCACCGCCGTCGTAAGCCGGCCGGGACATGAGGGTGCGGCGCGCCTCGTGCAGCTTGGCGCGCAGCACCTCGACCTGGTAGCCGAGGTCCTCGGCATGCTGGATCGCCTTTTCCCGCTCGGTCTTCAGCCGCTCCATCTCGGCCTCGAACCGAGAGAGGTGGTCGACGTCAGCCGCCGGCTCTCGCTCCTGGCGTTCGTAGCCCCGCACTGCGCGGTCCCATCCGTCCCCTGGTCGCGGTTTACTCCAACGAGCTCCGTCCATCCACCGGACGGGGCTCCCGGGGAATGGTGTCAGATCAACGGCCGAGCACGGGCTGCTGCCCCGACGCTCGCCCCCCGAAACCGGACCCCGGCATGCGGTCGTCCTGGTTGCGAGCGACGACCGACCCCAACCCTACCGGCCCATATGTACGAGGGTCAGTGCTCAGGTGACTCAACAGCCGCCGAAGTGACCAGTTCTGTCAGTACGCCATGGCAATCCTTTGGATGCAGGAACGTGATCCGTGACCCCATGGAACCGATCCGGGGCTCGTCGTACAGAACGCGTACGCCCTTCCCCCGGATGTCGGCGGAGTCCGCGTCGACGTCCGCCGTACCGAAGGCGATGTGGTGGACCCCCTCCCCGTTCTTCGCCAGCCACTTTCCTACGGCGGAGTCCTCGCGGGTCGGCTCCAGGAGCTGGAGGTAGGAGGCGCCGCCGTCGTCCGTGTTGTTGATCTTCAACATGGCCTCGCGCACGCCCTGCTCCTCGTTGACCTCGGAGTGGAACACCTCGAAGCCGTACGTGGCCCGGTAGAACTCGACGGTCGTGTCGAGGTCGAAGCAGGCGATCCCGATGTGGTCGATTCGCGTCAGCATGTATGTAGTGCAGCGCTCACCGGATGGTTACGCAACGTGCGCGCGATCACACCGACGGCCCGATGACGGGGTGGTCTACCGCTCAGTACATTTCGAGTAAACCCTCGTTCACTCCTCAGCTGAAACACGCTGGAAGGGGATCGCACCTCATGTCTGGAACGAACAGCACGACCTCGGTGATCGTCTCGGGCGCCCGGACGCCCATGGGACGGTTGCTGGGCTCCCTGAAGTCCTTCTCCGGAGCCGATCTCGGCGGCTTCGCGATCAAGGCCGCCCTCGACCGTGCGGGTATCGGTGGCGACCAGGTGCAGTACGTGATCATGGGCCAGGTGCTCCAGGCCGGGGCAGGGCAGATCCCGGCACGCCAGGCCGCCGTCAAGGCGGGCATCCCCATGAGCGTCCCGGCGCTCACCATCAACAAGGTCTGTCTCTCCGGCCTCGACGCCATCGCGCTCGCCGACCAGCTCATCCGTGCAGGTGAGTTCGACGTGATCGTCGCGGGCGGCCAGGAGTCCATGACCAACGCCCCCCACCTGCTTCCCAAGTCCCGTGAGGGCTACAAGTACGGCGCGATCGAGATGCTCGACGCGATGGCCCACGACGGCCTGACCGACGCCTTCGAGAACATCGCCATGGGCGAGTCCACGGAGAAGCACAACACGCGCCTCGGCATCCTGCGCCCCGAGCAGGACGAGGTCGCAGCGCTCTCCCACCAGCGGGCCGCGGCCGCCCAGCAGAAGGGCGTCTTCGAGGCCGAGATCACCCCGGTCGAGATCCCGCAGCGCAAGGGCGACCCGGTCCTCTTCAGCAAGGACGAGGGCATCCGCGCGGAGACCACGGCCGAGTCGCTCGGCAAGCTGCGCCCCGCGTTCACGAAGGACGGCACGATCACCGCGGGCACCTCTTCCCAGATCTCGGACGGTGCGGCGGCCGTGGTCGTGATGAGCAAGACCAAGGCGCAGGAGCTGGGCCTGGAGTGGATCGCCGAGATCGGCGCGCACGGCAATGTGGCGGGACCCGACAACTCGCTCCAGTCGCAGCCGTCCAACGCGATCCTGCACGCCCTGAAGAAGGAGGGCCTGGAGGTCGAGAGCCTCGACCTGATCGAGATCAACGAGGCCTTCGCCGCCGTGGCGGTGCAGTCAATGAAGGACCTCGGGGTGTCCACGGAAAAGGTGAACGTCAACGGTGGGGCCATCGCCCTGGGCCACCCCATCGGAATGTCCGGCGCGCGCCTCGTCCTGCACCTGGCCCTGGAGCTCAAGCGGCGCGGCGGCGGGGTCGGCGCGGCGGCGCTGTGCGGCGGCGGCGGTCAGGGTGACGCACTGATCGTGCGGGTACCCAAGGCCTGAGCAGCAGTATCTCTCGGAACGGAACGGAGCTGTGATGGAGGACGTCGCCTCGCTGGTGGCCCATGCCAGGGAAGGCCGGCCACGAGCCGTGGCCCGGCTGATCTCCCTGGTGGAGGGGGCGTCCCCCCAGCTCAGGGAGGTCATGGCGGCCCTCGCACCGCTGACCGGCGGGGCCTACGTCGTGGGCCTCACCGGATCGCCGGGCGTCGGCAAGTCCACGTCCACGTCCGCGTTGGTCACGGCCTACCGCAAGCAGGGCAGACGGGTCGGCGTCCTGGCCGTCGACCCGTCCTCGCCGTTCTCGGGCGGCGCGCTCCTCGGCGACCGCGTCCGCATGTCCGACCACTCCTCCGACCCCGGCGTCTACATCCGCTCGATGGCCACCCGCGGCCACCTCGGCGGCCTCGCCTGGTCCGCCCCGCAGGCGATCCGCGTCCTCGACGCGGCGGGCTGCGACGTGATCCTGGTGGAGACGGTGGGGGTCGGCCAGTCGGAGGTGGAGATCGCCTCGCAGGCGGACACGAGCGTGGTGTTGTTGGCCCCCGGTATGGGCGACGGCATCCAGGCGGCGAAGGCCGGAATCCTGGAGATCGGCGATGTCTACGTCGTCAACAAGGCCGACCGCGACGGCGCGGACGCGACGGTCCGCGAGCTGAACCACATGCTGGGCCTGGGCGAGTCCCGCGCCCCCGGCGACTGGCGCCCCCCGATCGTCAAGACGGTCGCCTCCCGCGCGGAGGGCATCGACGAGGTGGTGGAAGCCCTGGAGAAGCACCGGGCGTGGATGGAGGAGCACGGGGTCCTCGCGGAGCGGCGGACGGCCCGCGCTGCCCGCGAGGTCGAGACGATCGCGGTGACGGCGTTGCGCGCCCGCATCGGCGACCTGCACGGGGACCGCCGGGTCGGCGCGCTCGCGGAGCGGGTCGTGGCGGGGGAGTTGGACGTGTACCGGGCGGCGGACGAGCTGATCGCGGGCATCACGGAGGGCTAAGTCGATGGCCGACGTCCTGGCGCGGCTGCTACGTTGACCCACATGTCGTTCCTCCTCGTGGCATAGGGCACGCCGAACACACCGGCGTCCCTTTCCCATGCCTCCAGTTGAGGAACCTCTCGCATGTCCGCGCCTTCTTCCACGCCGACTCCGGCGTGCCCTTCGTATGCCGCCGTGCTTCAAGTCCCGTACGCGCGCCGCACGTTCACCGCCGCCCTCGTCGGCAGGTTCTCCTACGGCACGGTCTCGCCGGCCGTGCTGCTCGCCGTCGTCCACTCCACCGGCTCGTACGCGGTGGCCGGCACGGTCATGGCCGTCTTCGGGGCCATGGCCGTCCTGCTGATGCCCTTCCGCTCGGCCCTGGTCGACCGCCACGGCCCGCGCCACGCCCTGCTGCCCATGGCGATGCTCTACGGCGCCCTCCTCTGCGTCCTCGCGGCGGCGACCTGGCGCCCCGGAACACCGGAGGTGGTGCTGGGCGCGGTGGCTGCGCTAACCGGTATGTGCGCGCCCCCACTTGGCCCCACGATGCGCTCCGTGTGGGCCGAACTGGTCGGTGACCGCGGCCTGTTGCAGCGCGCGTACAGCCTCGACGGTGTCGCCGAGGAACTCCTGTATGTCGTCGGCCCGTTGGTGGTCGGCGCGGTACTGGTCCTCGCCCCACCGGCCGCCGCGATCCTGCTCAGCGCGGCGCTGATCGGCGCGGGGACCCTCGCCTTCGTCACGTCACCCGCACTGGCCGGGGTACGCGTTCCGGCAGGCGCCGGGCGGGGGTTGAAGCTCTCCAGGGTCCGCGGGCTGCTTGGCCCCGTCGTCGTGGCCGCCGGGACGGGGCTCGCGTTGAGCGCCGCCTACCTGTCCGTGATGGCCTTCGCCGAGCAACGGGGGTACGGCGAGGGTGTCGTGCCCTGGGTACTGGCCGCGGTTTCGGCGGGCAGCGCGGTGGGGGGTCTGCTGAACGGTGCGGTGAACTGGCGTGCGGCCGCGCGGGCACGGCTGGCGTTGTCGGCGCTGGGGCTCGGGCTGGCGCTGGTCGCGGCGGGGTTCGCACCCGGGCTGTGGTCACTCACCGTGGCGGTGGGGTGTGCGGGGTTCTTCGTGGCACCGGCGTTGACCACTGCGTATCTGCTCGCGGACGAGGTGGCGGGGCCGGAGGCGCGGACTCAGGCGGGGGCATGGGTCAACATGGCGGTGAATGCCGGGAGTTCGGGTGGGTCTGTGGTGACGGGGCTGGTTCTTGGGCAGGTGCCGGTGGGGGTTTGTTTTGTGGTCGCCGGGGTGGTGGCGGGCGCTGTGGGGGCTGTGTCCTGTGTGCCGGTTCGTCGTGGCCGGCCGCGCCCACGCGGCGGAGCCGCATGGTGATACAGCCCCGCGTCCCTGAGAGAAGGGCGGTGTCGAGCACGGGATGTGAGCGGCACCGCTCTCACGGCGAGGTCGCGCACGATCCAGCCTGTCCGGCGCTTCACCGACGCAGGTCGGCCTTTCCGACACCGGCCGGCACTGTCAGCTCGTCCGGCGTCTGAGGAGGAGCCCCTTCAGGGCCGAAGCTGGGGTCTGGGGGCGGCAGCCCCCAGACGTCCCGCTCAGCCTAGGGACGACCTCGCTGGCCGCGCAGATGTTCCGCGATCGGCTTCAGCGTTTTGGAGAGTTCCGACAAGCCCTCGGGCGTCGCGAGGTCGATGAAGTGCCGCCGTACGGACGCCACATGATGCGGCGCGACCTTCTTCATCGTCTCCAGGCCGTGCTCGGTCAGCACCGCGTACAGCCCCCGGCGGTCCGACTCGCAGTTCTCACGCCGGACCAGATCCGCGTTCTCCATGCGCGTGATCTGATGCGAGAGGCGGCTCTTGGACTGGAGCGTGGCGGCCGCGAGGTCGCTCATCCGCAGCCGCTGGTCCTCCGCCTCGGAGAGATTCACCAGGATCTCGTAGTCGTTCATCGTCAGGCCGAACGGCTGAAGGTCCTTCTCGAGTTGGTACGTCAGCAGCCTGTTGACCTCCAGGTGGGTGCGCCAGGCGCACTGCTCCTCATCGGTCAGCCAGCGCGTGGCCGTCTCGGTCTCCATGAATGAAGTCTACCTAAAATGTTGAATAGCGAACTAGTGAGGGTGGCGTGACGGCGCGCACACGTTCGACGTCACACTCCGCAGACTACCGCTCACAGCCCGAAGCGACGCTGGAGGTCCCCCAGCTGTCCGGGAAGGCGCGGTGCGCCCGCTTGCTGTGCGGGGCCTGTGGGGGCCCCGCCCCCACCCGGTACCCCTGGCTCGTGCGGCACAACCCCGGTGGCCTGCTCGGCCATGAGGGTCTCCGACGACTGGAGCAGCACCGTGCCCGCCCCGACGAACTCGAACTGGTGCTCCTCCCCGGAGGCCCCGCCGATGCCTGTCATCGCACGTAGACCGCCCATCAGGCCGGTCATGTACGAGTGGTCGTAGTGATGGCACGGGGAAGGGCAGTCGGCCCAGCCGACGAGGGCCTGCGGGTCCACTCTGATCGGGGGTTCCATGAACACCACCGGGCCGTTCGACGCGGCCACGAACTTGCCCGTGCCGATCAGTGTCAGAAAACCGGGAACGATCGACTGCTTGAGCGCGAGAGTTGGCTGAAAAGCGAGCAGGTTGCCCGAGCGAATGGTCAGGTTGCCGTCTTCGAGGTCGTACGAATTGACGTCGAAGGCCCGGTCGGCGAGCAGCATCTTGCCCGAGCCCTCCGCCACGACCCAGTCGCTCGCGTGCAGAGGCGAATGGAAGGACGTACGGACAAGTCGGTCGAGTCGCCCGTGCCCGATGCCGTTGAACTCCATCGAGCCGTAGTAGGCGATCATCTTGCCCTTCTGCAGGAACCACTGGCTCCCCTTGAGCTCCACGCAGAAGGTGTACTTGTTGACGTTGTCGTCGACCGGCAGGGTCATCGGGTCGTAGACCGTGGGGCCGGACCCCGCGTACTGGCTCACAGCTTCTCCTCCGACGCCTGGACGTACACCGCGCCGTTGCCGCTCAGCTCCAGTTGGAACGCCTCGCCGGAGCCCCGGCCCACCATGTCGCGCCAACCGAGCGCCGTGGACAGCTTGTTGCGTACGTCGCCGTGGTGGGCGACGTAGGCCTGCGGGTCGACATGGACGGGTCTGCCGGGGGTGATCGGCACCTCGAAGACCCCGCCGTGGGCCATCACGGCGACCGCGCCCCGCCCCTGGAGGGTGGTCGTGAAGAGTCCCTGGCCGGTGACCTGGCCGCGGACCATGCCCATGACGCCGCCCTGCGAGCCCATGAACATCGTGCCCTGCTGGAGGGTGCCCTCGAAGGCGAGCAGACGGTCGGCCTCCACATAGAGGGTGTCGCCGGTGAGCTCGATGATCTGGATGTGGTGGCCGCCGTGACCGAACATCACGGTGCCGCTGCCCTCGACGGTCATCAGCGGTGTCGCCTCGTTCGCCACCCGGCGCCCGATCATCGACATCACGCCCCCCTGCCCGCCCTGGATGTTGGGGGTGAAGGAGACGTCTCCCTTGTAGGCGAGCATCGCGCCGCGCTGGCTGTACAGCCGCTGGCCCGGCAGGACCGTGGCCTGGATCATCTTCGAGTTGATCTCGGTGAAGGCCATGTCACACGTCCCCCGCGATCGTGTTCCGCTCGCTGGGCTGGACGTAGACGAGCCCGTCCCCCTCGAAGCGGATCTGGAAGGCCTCGCCGCCGCCCTCCCCGAAGAGCGTGCGGAAGGTCACACCGGACTGGAAGGACTGGTTCAGATTCCCCTGGTGCGCGATGTACGCGCCCGGGTCGACGGTCAGCGGGTACTGCCGGCTGACCCGCAGCACCACCGCCGGGCCGTCCGACATGATCGCCGCCTGGCCGTGCCCTTCGACGGTCGTCGTGAACAGTCCGTTGCCCTGCGAGGCGCCCCGCAGTCCGGTGAAGGTCGTGCCCGTGCGCAGCCCCGCGTCGGTCGCGAGCAGGTTGCTCGACTCGACGTAGAGCTTGTCGCCCTGGAGGCTCACGAGGTTGATCTCGGACGCCCGGTCCGCGAACCAGCAGGTCCCCTGCCCCCTCACCTCCATCACCGTCATCTGCTCACCGGTGAGCCGCCGGGTCACCATCCCCCGGATGCCCTCACCGCCGCCGCTCATCTTCTTGAAGGCCATCTGCCCGTCGTACGCGACCATCGAGCCGTTCTTCGCCTTCACGGCGTCCCCGGTCATGTCGACGGCGAGCACCTTGCTGCCCTGGAGTCGAAACATCGCCACCGTGCGAAGGTAACCGCAGGGGTGCCGTCGAGGACAGGGCCCGTGGGTGGAGAACGACCCTGACCTGCCCCCTAGGGAGTGTCGCGGGACGTGTCGGGGGACGCGCCCCGGAGTCGTATGACCGCCGTCCCCGCGCCCAGGTCGACCGTGGACCACGGCGGGTCCCCGTCCTCCTCGTCGTCCCGCATCACCAGCGCGCTCTGCCGTTCCTTCAGCTCGGTCTGCTTCCCCGGCGACAGGCTCGCGTGCAGCTGCTCGAAGCCGGTCGCGGAGATCTGGCCCTGCCGCCCCGCGTTCCGCCAGGGGAGCATTCCGGCGCGGCCGGCCTTCAGGAGCAGTTGGTCGAGGAAGGCGAGCGCGGTCAGCAGGACCACGAGCCCGGGCAGCGTCATGAAGAAAACGAACTGCACGGGCACTCCCGGGATGTCGGCGACGGACCTCGGTCTCGTCCCTCGGTCCTGACCCCCAGTCTTGGCGCGCTCAGCCGTTTGCCACAATGGGTGAACGTTTGTGCTCGCGTTCACAAACTGTGGACGTCTCCCTCACCGAAGGTGACCTGTGGACATCAAGACCGCCACCGCCATCCGCCGCCTCCGCCTGGTGTCGGCCCCCGAGGCCGTGTCCTTCCTCCTCCTGCTCGTCTGCTCGGTGCTGAAGCGGACCACGGACTTCAACGCGGTGCCCGTGATGGGCATGGTCCACGGCGTCCTCTTCATCCTCTACGTCCTCTTCTGGATCGACGCCTGGAACCGCACCAAGTGGGGCGCGAAGACGGCGGCCTTCTACTTCGTCCTCTCCGTGCTGCCCACCGGCGGCTTCTTCGCCGAGCGCAAGCTCAGGCGCGAGGCCGAGAACGCGCTCATCGCCTCCCGCGCCCGCCAGGAAGGGATCGTGAACGCATGATCGTCGCCTTCTCCGTGACCCCGCTCGGGGTCGGCGAGGACGTCGGGGAGTACGTCGCCGACGCCGTCCGCGTGGTCCGCGAATCCGGCCTGCCCAACCGCACCGACGCGATGTTCACCAGCATCGAGGGCGAGTGGGACGAGGTCATGGACGTCGTCAAGCGCGCCGTCGCCGCGGTCGAGGCCCGCGCCCCGCGCGTCTCCGTCGTCCTCAAGGCGGACATCCGCCCCGGCGTGACGGACGGCCTCACGTCGAAGGTGGAGAC
Organism: Streptomyces sp. MBT65; assembly: GCF_016612545.1. GTDB lineage: Bacteria > Actinomycetota > Actinomycetes > Streptomycetales > Streptomycetaceae > Streptomyces. The sequence continues at coordinate 57,466 of NZ_JAENRY010000044.1, forward strand.
GGTCGAGCGGCACCTGGCGGAGTAGCGCGGGATTCGCCGACCGTCGGGGGAGGCGGAAGCGGAGGGGGAGTGGTCGGGGGAGCCAGGGGTGAAGACCCTGCGCCGCCGCCCTCGGTACGTCGGCCGGAGCCGACTCGTCGACCTGTCCGCCCCCGACGAGTCCCCAGCCGAGCCGGCGAACCACGTCGAGCGTCACCGCCCGTTCGCGCTGCGGATACGGCACCGCGGACGCGAGGTCGGTGACGCGAGGGCTTCCCCCCATTCGCGGCGAGCTTTCCGACGGACCGGTCGAGCCGCTCGGGTCCTTCCCGCTCGGCGGCGCGGGACAGCGCGGCCCCGCGTCCCCGTCGAGGAAGACCACGACCGGGCCGACCGGGGCCGGCGCGCTCGTGAGCTCGGCCGTGAACGCGTCGATCACTTCTTCACGGTGGCTCATAGCGAGCGCAAGGCCGGCATGATCGGCGCCAGCGCGTCCGCGATCACCACGTCGTCGCCGCGCGCCACGACCGACGCCACGAAGCGTGCAGTCGCCGCAGGCAAGGTCTCCCGCCCGACCGCCTCCGTCGCCTCGAACTCCTCGGCCACCGAGCGGAGTTGAGGCCGGGTCAGGATCTCCTCCTCACGGAAGTGATCCACCCGTGGGCCCGCACCGGCGAGCGACCGCGACGGCCCGGCGCACAGCGTCGGCTTCCGCGCGCCGGGAGCCGCTCCTCCAACTCCCCTCCGCCGCACCACGGTTGCTCACCCCACCCGCTCCACCGCCGCACTCAACCGCGCCACCACCCCCAGATCCGGCACCCGCCCCAACGCGGCGACGACCTGGCCGCTCGCGAACTCCCGTTGCTCCGCCGTCACCGTCGGGTCGATCGCGCACTCCGCCTGGACGTACACGTAGTTGAGGTCGGTGGCGAAGAGCATCGAGAAGGACTGCGGACCCTGTACGACGGCACGTCCCCCGGCGTTCCGATAGGCCCGCGCCACCCGCACGCCCGCCTCTACGTGCCCCTCGTTCCCGCCCGACCACACGAACAGGGCGCGGGCCAACTCCCGTTCCGCCGACACGGATCCGGCGTTGTCCCAGTCGAGGAGGACGGGACCGGACGGGCCGACCAGGACGTTCTGAGGTTGCAGATCGAGGTGGGAGGTCACCAGGTCGCCGGGACCGGACGGGGTCACCCAGTGCGCCAACTCCCGCGCGGAGGTGGCGATGAACCGGCCCAGCGCGTCCGCCCACGGCAGTCCCGCCCGCAGTACCTTCCCGTGCAGGTCCTCCCACTCGGCGTCCTGCGGGCACCGCTCGTACCAGGCGTCCGGCAGCTCGCTCTCGCCCTCTCCCGCCCGGTACAGCAGCGCCATGGTCCGCCCGAACCAGTCCAGGACATCCGGGTCGGACGCGTCCGCGCGAGTGCCCTCGATCCAGTCGTACACCTTGATGTGGGAGCCGGCGGAAGGGCCGGAACCAGAGGTGGAAGGGCGACCGGATGCGGAACCGGAGCCGGGGTCCAGACGGGAGACATGCGTCCCCTCCTTATCGGCCGTACTAGCCCTACTAGCCCTACTAGCCCTATTGGCCCTGTTGGGCATCAGCCGCGGCGACGCGATGCCCAGCCTCTCCGACGCCTCCCGTAACGCGGCCTCCCGGCGGACCTGGTTCTCGTCGCAGCCGAAGAGCAGTTCCTTGACGGCCCACGAGGAACCGTTGCCGGACAGCTTCCAGATCTGGCCCAGCGCGCCCCGGGTGACGGGCGTCAGCGTCCACGGTCCGGCGCCGAGCGCGTAGGTCTCGGCGATGAGATCGGCGGTGTCGTGCATGCGGGTGCCTCCCGGGACGCTGCTGAGGATCATGACCGGGGCATTCTCCCCGAGCCGCCCCCGCACCCCGTTCCACCGCCGGAGGCACTCCGTTCCACCGCCGGAGGCACCCCGTTCCGCCGCCGGAGGCAACCGCCCACCCACCTGGACGCACCCAGTTCGACACGCCCTCAAATCTCCACTTGTGTGTGGTTATCGGCCCGGTCGATCTTCGGAACCCAAGGGTTACGGCGGTCCCCGGGCGTCGATCACTCCTCAATCATTGGAGGGCGCTGTGCGGCCGGAGGGCTACGACTACGACACCTACAGCCGACTGGCCGGGCCGCTCACCGAGCCGTCCGGTGCGTCGTACCAGGTGCAGTACACCTCGCTCCTCTCGCGCGAGCCCCACCGAATACGCGCTGTCCTCCTGATGAGCCTCGCCCCGGTGCTCACCGCCGCCCTGCTCGTCTACCTCGTCTGGCCCACCCACTGGGTCGAGCGCGACGGCGGTCAGGAGTGGATGGTCGGGCTCGACATCGCGATGCTGATAGCCATCGGCCTCATCGAGCTGTTCATGGTCGTCAACGTCGCCTCCGTCGCCCACGCCACGCTGGTCGCCCGCGACCCGATCCCCGTCGTCCCCGAGGCCGGCACCCGCGTCGCCTTCCTCACGACGTACGTCCCGGGCAAGGAACCTCTGTCCATGGTCCGCGCGACGCTCGAAGGCGCGGTCAGGGTCACGCATACCGGCCCAGTCGACGTCTGGCTCCTCGACGAGGGGGACGACGAGCAAGCCAAGGCGCTGTGCGCCGAGTTGGGCGTACGGCACTTCACGCGGCACGGCGTCCCGGAGTGGAACCGTCCCAAGGGTGTCCACAAAGCCCGTACGAAGCACGGGAATTACAACGCCTGGATCGCGATGCACGGCGGCGACTACGAGTTCTTCGCCTCCGTAGACACCGACCACGTCCCGCTCCCCAACTTCCTTGAGCGGATGATGGGTTACTTCCGCGACCCGGACATCGCCTTCGTCGTGGGACCGCAGGTCTACGGGAACTACCACAACCCCGTGACCAAGGCCGCCGAGTCGCAGCAGTTCCTCTTCCACGCGCTGATCCAGCGCGCCGGCAACCGCTACCGCGCCCCCATGTTCGTCGGCACCAACAACGTCGTACGGATGGCCGCCGTCAAGCAGATCGGCGGGCTCTACGACTCCATCACGGAGGACATGGCCACCGGCTTCGAACTCCACCGGCACCGCAACCCGTTGACCCGCACGCACTGGCGGTCCGTCTACACCCCGGACGTGCTCGCGGTGGGGGAGGGGCCGGCCTCCTGGACCGACTTCTTCACCCAGCAGATGCGGTGGTCGCGCGGGACGTACGAGACGCTGATCAAGCAGTACTGGAAGGCGCCGTTCACGATGCCTCCGGGGCGGCTGTTCTCGTACACGATGATGCTCGTCTACTACCCGATGACGGCGGTCAACTGGCTTCTGGGCATCATGAGTTGCTTCCTGTTCCTGTGGTTCGGGGCGTCCGGCACGCAGGTCGCCGCCTCGGTGTGGCTGATGCTCTACAGCGATGCTGCGGCCCTCCAGATCGGGCTGTATCTGTGGAACCGGCGGCACAACGTCTCCCCGCACGAACCGGAGGGATCCGGCGGTCTCGCGGGCATGGCGATGTCCGCGCTCTCCGCGCCGATCTACCTCAAGTCCTTCGGTGAGGCGCTGATCCGGCGGCCCAGCCGGTTCGTCGTCACCCCCAAGGGCGGCGACGCCAGCCCGGACCGGGTGATGACCTTCCGGATCCATCTCTTCTGGGCGATCCTCCTGGCGACCTCGCTGGCCGCCTCGGTGATCCTCGACCACACCCACGCGGCCATGCGCACCTGGGCGGTCCTCGCGATGGTCATCTCCCTTGCCCCGCTGGGGGTTTGGGTCGGCTCGCTGCTCAAGGAGCGCCGGGAGCGGCACGCGCTGCTCGGTGGCGCGCGCACCGTCGACACCGCCGAGCCCGCGCTCGCCGGCACCGGGGCCGGTCCGTCCGTCTCCAGCACCACGACAGGGGGTAGCTAGACCATGGCGTACCAGCCGTCCCAGAAAACCAGGAAGACCGTCCTCGGCATCGGCGGCATCGCCGTCCTGGCCGGTCTCAACGCCCCGGCCGCCCTCGACTTCGCCGGTGAGCAGTACCACGAGTACAAGATCACGCGCCCCGGCTACATGGCCAAGTACGGCTCCTGGGACCAGATCGACATCCCGAAGGAGTACCGCACCAACGCCATCCACGCCTCGCTGCTGCACACCGGCAAGGTGCTGATCGTGGCCGGATCGGGCAACGAGCAGAAGAAGTTCAACGCCGGTTCCTTCGACACCGTCCTGTGGGACCCGAAGGCCAACACCTTCAAGAAGATCCCCACCCCGGTCGACTTCTTCTGCGGCGGGCACAGTCAACTCCCCAGCGGCAACCTGCTGGTGGCGGGCGGCACCGCCCGCTACGAACTCCTCGACGGCGAGGTCAAGCGGGCCGGCGGCGGTATGCGCGTGAAGAACGAGAACCCCAACAAGCCGATGTTCCTCAAGAAGGGCACCGTCTTCCGCTCACCGGCAGGCGTCGACTACGTCACCAGGTTCGACGTCACCGTCCCCAAGGCCAAGCGCGAGTTCAAGGTGACGTACAACGCCCGTGGTGTGATGCAGCCTTGGCAGACCAAGGTCACCGCGAGCGAGGTCCGGGTCTTCGTCGAGGCCACCGAGGCGGGCCCGATGTCGGTCACCGAGAAGCAGGCGCAGTACGACGTCGTCGGCCTCAAGGGCATCGACGCGAACAACACGTACGGCCTCTCCGAGAAGATCACCCTGGACAAGCAGGACTACCAAGGCATCCGCGCCGCCTACGAGTTCGACCCGAAGGCCGAGCGGTACATCCCCGTCGACCCGATGGACAAGGCCCGCTGGTACCCGACCCTCGTCGGCCTCGACGACGGCCGTGTCCTCGCCGTCTCCGGGCTCGACGACGTCGGCGTCATCGACCAGGGCGACAACGAGATCTACGACCCGAAGACCAAGAAGTGGACCCCGGGTCCCAAGCGCTACTTCCCCACCTACCCGGCCCTGTTCCTCACCAAGGGCGGCAAGCTCTTCTACCCGGCCTCGAACGCCGGCTACGGACCCGCCAACAAGGGCCGAGAGCCCGGCCTTTGGGACCTTAAGACCAACAAGTTCACCAAGGTCGCCGGCCTGCGCGACCCGGAGGAGACGGAGACCTCCTCCTCCCTCCTTCTCCCGCCCGCGCAGGACCAGAAGGTGATGATCCTCGGCGGCGGAGGCGTCGGCGAGTCCAAGAAGTCGACCCCGCGCACGGCGGTCGTCGACCTCAAGCAGGACAGCCCCGTCTTCAAGGACGGCCCCGATCTCCCGCAGGGCACGCGGTACTTGAACAGCGTGATCATGCCGGACGACTCGGTCTTCACCACCAACGGCTCCTCGGACTACCGCGGCCGCAGCGCGAGCAACATCTTCAAGGCGCAGTTCTACGACCCGAAGGGCAACGCCTTCCGTGCGGCCGCCGCCCCGATGGTCGGCCGCAACTACCACTCCGAGGCACTGCTGTTGCCCGACGGCAGGGTCGTCACCTTCGGCTCCGACCCGCTCTTCGACGACCAGGCCAACACCAAACTGGGCCACTTCGAGCAGCGCATGGAGATCTTCACCCCGCCCGCGCTGCACAAGAACGGCGGCAACAGGCCCGTACTCCAGGACGGTCCGGAGACCCTGGACCGCCATCACCGGGCGACCTTCCGCACCGACCACCCCGACCGGGTCGTCAAGGCCCGTCTGATGCGCCCGAGTTCGGTCACGCACACGACGGACGTCGAGCAGCGCTCCATCGAGCTCGGCCTCGTCAAGGACGGCAAGTCGGTGACGGTGGACGTACCGAACGACCGGGCGCTGGTGCCGCCCGGCTGGTACATGCTGTTCGTGACGGACGCGGACGGCACGCCGTCGGAGGCCAAGTGGCTCCAGGTGCAGTGAAGTTGACCCTGCTGAACTGAACTGCTCTGCTACGCCTTGGAGTTGCGAGCCAGCTCCAGGGCGTACTCCGGCCACCACTGCCCGGCGTCCGGCCCGCCCTCACACGTGCCGTCCGAGGCCCCGGGCCGCTTGATCCACAAGTAGGCGTCCAGGGCGGCCTCTCCGGTGTCGGTGGTCGGGCGGGTGCCCAGTCCCCGGCCCGGCGGGTTGCACCAGGCGCCGGGCAGCGGTCCGTTGCCGTTCCGACTGCTGTCGACGACGAAGTGCTTGCCGCCGAGGTCCCGGGACAGCTGGACGCCGTACTTCTTCGTCACCGCGTCCGTCTGGAAGTTGGACACGTTGAGCGAGAACCCGTCGGCCTCCTCGACACCGGCCCGCTTCAGGGGCTCGACGAGCTTCCAAGGGTCCTGGATCCAGGCCGGGTTGCCCGCGTCGAGGTACACCTTCGTACCGGACTGCTGCTTCAGCCGGACGACCGCCTCGCTCAGCAACTGCTCGCGCTCGCCCTGGTATTCGCCCGGGGTGCACCCGTCCACCATGTGCGCGACGGCATCGGGTTCGAGCACGACGAGCGCCTTGGAGTCACCCAGGGCCTCGGCGAACTTCCCGATCCAGGCCCGGTAGGCGTCCGCGTCCGCCGCCCCGCCGGCCGAGTGCTGACCGCAGTCCCGGTGCGGAATGTCGTACGCCACGAAGAGCGCGGTGCGCCCCTCCTGGTGCGCGGCCGCGGTCGCCGCCCTGATCACCGGGCCGGGGTCGAGCTCCCCGGCCGGCCACAGCGCGGCCGGCTCCTCGGCGATCCGCTTGAGCAGCGCGGCGTCCTGTGTACGTCCCTCCCGTTCCCACATCTGGATCTGCTCGGCCGCCGGACTCGACGGGTCGACCCAGAAGGACGTGGCGTGTGCGGGGTCCTTGGACCGGGCACCGGCGACGGAGGCCTCGTCGACGTCGGACGCGGACGAACAGCCCGCCACGAGCCCGAACACCGAGAGCACCGCGAACGTTCGGATCAGCCGGGACATGCCACTCCCTTGCGCGAGGGGACATTAAGTGATGATTCGTCAGCAATTGTGAACGATCGGTCACTGCGCCGGGGCCTGGCGCGCCGGGCGGGCGGGGGGTGAGGTGAGGGGCGGATTGCCGGTGGTGTTCTTTCGTGCATCAGGTC
>NZ_JAENRY010000450.1 GCF_016612545.1 Streptomyces sp. MBT65
GTGGAGGGTGGTGGGGTCTTGGGGTGGGCCGGTGACGACCGGGGTGGCGGCGTCGGCCGCGTCGCCGGCCTCACCCGGCGGTCGGCGCAGTTCCGGTGTGCCGCTCAACTCGCCTGCCAGGTAAGCGCGTTCGGCGTCGAGGCCGCCGTGCAGGGCGGAGATGGCTCCCCCGGTGGCTTCGGCGAAGGGTGTCGCATTCGGCGGTGGGCCGGTGTGGAGGGCCGCGGGGGTCAGGGGCGCGATGGGCCCGGGTCCGTCCGCCTGCGTCCGCGTGGTCTCCCCGACCGGCTGGACGGACCGTGCCGCGTCCGTCCGCGGCGCTGCCTCCGGGGCGATCCAGCGTGGGCCCGCGAAGGGGTAGGACGGCAGGTGGACCTTGCGGTGGCCGGGTTCGCAGAGGGCGCGCGGGGAGAGGGGCTGGCCCTGGGTCCACAGGGTGCCGAGGGCGGTGAGGACCTCGTCGGCGGGGTGGGCCGTACGGGAGGGGGAGAGCGGGACGACGGACAGACCGGCCGTCTCCGCGAGGGCGGACAGCACCTGGCCGGGGCCCACCTCCACCACCAGCGCGTCGGGGAGGTGCTCGGCGATCGACGCCAGCGCGTCGCCGAACCGCACGGTGCGGCGGGCCTGTTCGACGAAGAGCCGCGGCCGGATCTCGCTGTCCGGCGGGAAGAGGCGCCCGGTGACGTTCGCCGCGAAGGACACGGCGGGCCTGCGGACGGTGAGGCCGGCGAGCGTGTCGGTCAGCCTGGGCAGCGCGGGTTCGACGAGCGCGCTGTGGAAGGCGCGGTTCGCGGCGAGCCGGCGCAGCGGGATCCGGCCCGCGAGCCGTGCCTCGAACTCGGTGACGGCCTCGACGGGACCGGCCACCACGCAGCTGTCGGGGGAGTTCACGGCGGCCGGCTCCAGACCGGGGAGGCCGGAGACGGCGATGAGTTCGCGGGCGTGTTCCTCGGCGCAGCCGAGCGCGAGCATCGCGCCCTCGGGGCACTCCTGCATGGCCTGCCCGCGGGCGGTCACCAGCCGGGCGGCGTCGGGGAGATCGAGGATCCCGGCGACACAGGCGGCCGTGATCTCGCCGAGGCTGTGCCCGGCCACCGCGGCGGGGCGGACGCCGAGCGCGGTGAGGGCGGTGGCGGCCGCGTACTCGAAGGCGAACAGGACGGGCTGGACCAGCTCGGTCGCCGTCAGCTCCGCCGCCGGGAAGCCGGGGTCGAGGAGCGCGCCGCGCATACGCCCGGCGAGGGCCGGCCCGAACGCGGCGAGGCACTCCTCCAACGCGGCCGGGAAGCCCGGCAGGGCCTCGGCGGCCGGCAGCGCCATGCCCGGGTACTGGGTGCCCTGCCCGGGGAAGGCGAACACGACGGGCGCGGGTCCGCGGGCGGGACGGCTGCCGCGTACGACGGCCGTGTTCCGGGTCAGCCGCAGCGCCACCTCGGCGGCACTGCGCCCGGTCACCGCGAGCCGCTCCGGCAGTTCGGCCCGTCCGGCGGCGAGGGTGGCGGCGACGTCCGCCAGGTCTATGCCACCGTCGGCCAGCCGGGCGCTCAGCCGGGCCGCCGAGCGCTCCAGGGCCCCGGCGTCGGCGGCGGACAGCAGCACCAGCTTTGTACGGTCGTCGGGCTTGGGGTCGGCCGGGGTGGTCGGTGGTTGCTCGACGTCTGCCGGGTCCGGGCTGCCGTCGGCGAGCCGGGTCGTCGAGCGGTCCAGGGCTCCGGTGTCGGCGGCGGACAGCAGCACCAGCCGCGTACGGTCCTCGGGTTCGGGGTCGGCCGGGGTGGTGGGCGGCTGTTCGACGTCCGTCAGGTCCGTGTCGCCGTCGGCGAGCTCGGTGCCCAGTCGGGCCGTCGAGCGCTCCAGCCTCGCGGGGCCCGCCGGGGCGGCCGGTGGCTGCTCGACGTCCGCCAGGTCCGCGCCGCCGTCGGCGAGCCGGGCGTCCAGTCGGGCCGTCGAGCGGTCCAGGGGGTCGGTGGCGGGTGGCTGTTCGACGACCACGTGCACGTTGGTGCCGCCGATGCCGAAGGAGCTGACCCCGGCACGGCGCGGCTCGGGGCCCGTCCACGGGCCGCACTCGGTGGGGACGTACAGCGGTGAACCGGCCGTCTCCAGCAGGGGGTTGAGGCGGGTGAAGCCGGCCACCGGCGGTACCACGCCCGTCTTGACCACCAGCAGCGCCTTGATCAGGGCGGCCAGTCCGGCGGCGTTGTCGAGATGGCCGACGTTGGCCTTGAGCGCCCCCACCGCGACGGAGCCCTCGGGCGCGCCCGCCCCGCTCAGCGCGGCCGTGGCCGCCGACCACTCGATGGGGTCGCCCACGCGGGTGCCGGTGCCGTGCGTCTCCAGATAGCCGATCGTGTCGCCGCCGACGTCCGCCGTGGACAGCGCGGCGCGGATGACGGCCTCCTGGCCGCCGACGGACGGGGCGTAGTAACCCGCCTTCGCCGCACCGTCGTTGTTGATCGCGGTGCCGAGCACGACACCGTACGGGTCGCAGCCGTCCGCCTCCGCGTCGGCCAGCCTGCGCAGCACCACGCAGGCCACCCCGCCCCCGGCGACGACACCGTCGGCGTGCTCGTCGAAGGGCCTGCACGCCCCGGACGACGAGTGGATGCCGCCCGCCACGGCGAGGTGTCCGGCCTGCGGGTAGGCGATCCCGGCGGCGGCCACGAGGGCCTGGTCGCAGTCGCCGTTCAGCAGCGACTGGACGGCCATGTGCAGCGCGACCAGGGAGGAGGAGCAGGCCGTCTGCACCGCCACCGCGGGCCCGGTCAGGTCCAGCTTGTACGACAGGAGGCTCGCCATGAAGTCGGGCTCGGTGCCGTGGATCGCGTCCTCGACGGTCAGCGGGTCCAGCTGCCCGCCCGCGACCATGGCGCGCAGATAGCCGCTGCCACTGGCGGAGGCGAAAACGGCCGTCCTCGGCGCTCCCGCCACCCGGCCGCGCGGGGCGACACCCGCGTCCTCCAGGGCCGCCCACGCGGCCTCCAGCAGCAGCCGGTGCTGCGGGTCCATCAGCTGGGCCTCGCGCGGGCTGACCCCGAACAGGGCGTTGTCGAAGCGGTCGGCGTCCGGGAGATGGCCGTACACGGGGACGTAGGCGGGGTCGTCCAGCAGGTCCTTGGGCACCCCCGCGGCGAGCAGGTCGGACGTCTCGTAGCGCCTGGTCAGGACCCGGCCCTCGGTCAGGGCCGTCCACCACGCGTCGAGGTCGGGGGCGCCGGGGAACCGTGCGGAGACGCCGGTGACGGCAATGTCCAGGGATCGGTCGCGAGTCATCGGAACCACCTTTCGCGAGTCATCGAAACCACCTTCCGAACGTCATCGAAACCACTTTCCGCGAGTCATCGGAACCACCTTCTGCGCGTCATCGGAACCGCCTTCCGCATCGGGGCACCTGGATAGGTTGCCAGCAATGGCAACCTATGGCAATGTTTTGCCAATCCTGGCAACAAGTTGATCTGTGCTCGTACGCGGGGCACGTCGAGGGGAGAGGGTGGGCTTGCGACCGAACGCCGCCTGGAGCGCGGGGCCCCCATGCGCCGCGCCCGACGAGGGCCTGCACGAGACGTTCGCCCGCCGGGCCCGCGCCCGGCCGGCCGCGGTGGCCCTGCTCGACGGTGAACGCGCCGTCACCTACGGGGAGTTGGACCGCACCGCCGACGCCTGGGCCGCCCGGCTGGCCGCCGCGGGGGCGGGGCCCGGCGACCTGGTCCCGGTTCTGCTGCCGCGCGGTACGCGGCTGGTTGTCGCCCTGCTCGCGGTCCTCAAGACCGGTGCCGGGTACGCCCTGCTGGATCCGGCCTGGCCCGAGCGGCGGCTGAGCGACATCCGCGCGCAACTCGACCCGCCCCTCGTGGTGGCCGAGCGCGGAACCGAACTCCCGACGGGCGCACGGCCGTTGCCGGTCTGGGCACCGCCCGAGGACGGTGTCCGCGAAGCGGTGCCACCGGACTTCCGGCCCGCCCGCGTCCGAGGCTCCGACCCGGCGTGCGTGTTCTTCACCTCGGGCACGACCGGCCGCCCCAAGGGGGCCGTGACCCCGCACCGGGCGACGGCCCGGCTCTTCCCCCCGGACGGCTTCGCGTCGTTCACCGCCGGCACCGTGATGCCGTTGGCGGCCGCCGTGTCCTGGGACGCGTTCTCCCTGGAGCTGTGGTCGGTGCTCCTCAACGGCGGCACCTCGCTGATCGTCGAGGAGCCCTACCTCTCGCCCACCGCGCTGCGATCGGGCGTGCTGCGGCACGGCACGGACACCGTGTGGCTCACCAGCAGCCTGTTCAACATGGTCGTGGACGAGGACATCGAGGCGTTCCAGGGCCTGCGCCAGGTGCTCGTCGGCGGCGAGCGGCTCTCCGTCCCCCATGTGCGCCGCTTCCTGCGCCGCCATCCCGGCATCGCCCTGACCAACGGATACGGCCCGGTCGAGTCCACCGTGTTCACCACCACCCACCGCGTCACCGAGGCCGACTGCGACCGCCCCGGCGGCATCCCCCTCGGCCGTCCCGTCCCCGGCACGCAGGTGTACGTCGTGGAGCCGGACGGCACCCGTCGCCGCGCGGTGGGCGAGACGGGCGAACTGTGCGTCGCCGGGGACGGGCTGGCGCTCGGCTACCTCGGCGATCCCGCCCTGACCGAGCGCAAGTTCATCCGCGTCCCGGTCGGCGACGGCGACGGCGGGAGCGTGCGCGTCTACCGCACCGGCGACCTGGTCGCCTGGGACCGGGACGGCCTGCTGCACTACCGGGGCCGGGCCGACCGGCAGGTGAAGATCCGCGGCCATCGCGTGGAGCCCGCCGAGGTCGAGCGCCAGGTGGCGGAGGTGCTCCCGGACGTACGGTCCTGCCGGGTGCTGGCCCGCCCGGACGCCTCCGGCACCGGCCTGGAGCTGATCGCGTTCTGCGTGCCGCACCGGCCGGACGACCCGCTGCCGGACGCCCTCGCCACCCTCCACACGGCGCTCGTCCCCTACCAGCGCCCCGCGCGGCTGGTCGTCGTCGACGGTTTCCCGACCACCGACCGCGGAAAACTCGACGAACGCGCCCTGCTCGCCCTGGCCCCGCAGCCGCCCCACCCGACTCGGCCT
>NZ_JAENRY010000451.1 GCF_016612545.1 Streptomyces sp. MBT65
CCGCACCGCCGGTCACCCCGGACGCACCGCCGCCGACGCGGCCCCCCTGCGCCAGCTCCTCCTGCGGCACGCGGTCAGCCGTCGAGGTCCACCCGTCCCGGTCCCGTACCCGGTCTGACCCCCAACTTCCTTTTCCCGTACGGAGATCACCTCACCATGTCCGCACACCGCACCACCCTGCGCCGCGCAGGCACCGTCGCCGCGCTCGCCACCGCCGGAGTCCTGGCCGCCGCCGGCGTCGCCTCCGCGCATGTCACCGTCCACCCGGAGAGCTACGCCAAGGGCGCCACGGACGGTGTCCTCACCTTCCGCGTCCCCAACGAGGAGGACAAGTCCAGCACCACCAAGGTCCAGGTCTATCTGCCCACCGACCACCCGGTTCTCGGCGTGCTGGTCACCCCGCAGAACGGCTGGACCGCGAAGGTCACCACCAGCAAGCTCAAGACGCCGGTCAAGACCGACGACGGCACCATCACCGACGCCGTCTCCGAGATCACCTGGACCGGCGGCAGGATCGGCGCCGGACAGTACGAGGACTTCAACGTCGCCTTCGGTCAACTGCCCGAGGACACCGACCAGTTGACGTTCAAGACGCTCCAGACCTACGCGGACGGCGATGTCGTCCGCTGGATCGAGGAGACCGCGGCGGGCGACGACGAGCCGGAGAACCCCGCCCCCGTCCTCAAGCTGACCGCCAAGGAGAGCGAGGACGGCGANCTTCGAGACCCCGGCCGCCTCCGCCTCCACGGCGGCCACCGCCACGAAGACGACGTCCGCCTCCTCGTCGGGCTCCAGCAGCGACTCCACCGCCCGCGGGCTCGGCATCGCCGGCCTGGTCGTGGGCGTCCTCGGCCTCGCGGCCGGCGCCTTCGCGGTCGTACGCAGCCGCGCGCCGCGGTCGTAGCCGCCGTAGCACTCGTGTCGTACGGGTAGTACGGCAAGCCGAAGGGCCCGGATCCACCGTCTGGTGGTCCGGGCCCTTTCGGTAGGAACCGGTGCTACTGCGCGACCAGTTCGAGGACCTTCTCCTCGGCCGGGATCTCCTCGACGAGGGTGGTGCGGGAGGTGCGCCACAGCCACAGGACGTCGCGGCCGAACGACCAGACCAGCGTGCCCAGCGCGAGCGCCACCACGGCGAGGTTGGCCGTGTGCGGCAGCAGGTCCGCGCCCGCCAGGAGCAGCAGGATGCCCTGGGTGGCGGCGACCGTCTTGCGGGCCGTGCTCGGCGGGAGCGGCGCGTTCAGCCACAGCCAGACGCGGGCCGCGGCCACGAACGCGTAGCGCATGCCGCCGATCAGCAGGACCCACGGGCCCATCTGCGTCGAGACGTACACGCTGAGCACCAGGATCAGGAACGCGTCGACCTCCATGTCGAAGCGCGCGCCCAGCGCGGTGGTGGTGTTCGTGCGCCGGGCCACCTTGCCGTCGACACCGTCCAGGATCAGGGCCACCGCCGTCAGGCCGACCAGCAGGGTGACCGGCGGCGAGCTCTCGAAGGAGTCCGCGACCAGCGCGGTCACCCCGCCGACCAGGATCGCGCGGCCGAGGGTGACCCGGTTCGCCGGGCCGAAGGAACGCGTCCGGGACCGGTGCAGCGCCTTGGACAGCACGGCCCAGGTGGCGATCGCGAATGCCAGGCCGGTCAGCCAGCCGGCCGGTCCCATCCCGATCGCCGTGCCGAGCAACGCCAGCAACAGGATCTGAACGCCCGCTCCCACAGCGGTCTCCTGCTGGACCAGCCTTGCTTCGTATGTGTTGTTCAGGGCCACCGCACACCCTCCGGCCGTATGACAGAGTCGATCAACGCCGCGTACTGTGCGCGGCCTGTGGTTACCCGTACGTGAACAGCTTCCCGATCGTTCAGGAGGATCCCGATGAAGCGCACCGCGAGGGCGTTTTGGGTCAGCGCTCCGGGGCAAGGCGAGATACGCGACGTCGTTCTGCCGGACCCCGCCGAGGAAGAGGTGCTGGTCCGTTCCCTGTGGTCGGGCGTGAGCCGTGGCACCGAGACCCTGGTCTTCCGCGGGGGAGTGCCCGAGAGCCAGCACGTGACGATGCGGGCCCCCTTCCAGGAGGGCGACTTCCCGGGCCCGGTGAAATACGGCTACCTCAATGTCGGCGTCGTGGAGGAGGGCCCGGCCGCGCTGCTCGGCCGCACCGTCTTCTGCCTCTATCCGCACCAGACGCGCTACGTCGTCCCCGCGAGCGCCGTGACACCCGTGCCGGACTCCGTGCCCGCCGGGCGGGCCGTGCTCGCCGGGACCGTGGAGACCGCCGTCAACGCCCTGTGGGACGCGCGGCCGCTGATCGGCGACCGGATCGCGGTGGTCGGCGGCGGGATGGTCGGGTGCTCGGTGGCCGCGCTGCTGGCCCGCTTCCCGGGCGTACGCGTCCAGTTGGTGGACGCCGACCCGACGCGCGCGAAGACCGCCGAGGCGCTGGGGGTCGGCTTCGCGCTGCCCGAGGACGCGCTCGGCGACCGCGACCTCGTCGTGCACGCCAGCGCCACCGAACGGGGCCTGGCCCGCGCGCTGGAACTGCTCAGCCCCGAGGGCACCGTCCTCGAACTCAGCTGGTACGGCGACCGGAAAGTGAGCCTCCCGCTCGGCGAGGCCTTCCACTCCCGCCGCCTGGTGATCCGCGGCAGCCAGGTCGGCACCGTCTCCCCGAACCGGGCGAACCGCAGCTACGCCGACCGGCTCGCCCTCGCCCTCGACCTGCTCGCCGACCCCGCGCTGGACGCGTTGGTCACCGGGGAGAGCGACTTCGAGGAGCTGCCGGACCTGCTGCCCGGGCTCGCCTCCGGAGAGATTCCGGCGCTGTGTCACCGGGTCCGCTACGCCGACATCGGCTGAGAACCGTTCAATTCCGTACGACAAGCGCGTCTGACCTGAGAAAAGAGTGAGAGCGGGCTGAACAGGGGGAGGCGTGGAGCCGTACTACACGGCATCCCCCGGCAGGGATCAGCCGGGGGACCAGACGCGCCGCACCTGGAGGGTCGTCCGTTGTTCAGCATCACCGTTCGCGATCACATCATGATCGCCCACAGCTTCCACGGCGAAGTGTTCGGGCCCGCACAGCGGTTGCACGGAGCCACGTTCCTTGTGGACGCCACCTTCCGGCGCGAGCAGTTGGACGACGACAACATCGTCGTCGACATCGGACTGGCCACCCAGGAACTGGGCGCCGTCGTGAGTGAGTTGAACTACAGAAACCTCGACAACGAACCCGACTTCGCCGGGGTCAACACCTCGACGGAGTTCCTCGCGAAGGTCATCGCCGACCGGCTCGCCGAGCGGATCCAGAAGGGCGCGCTCGGCGAGGGCGCCCAGGGTCTGGCCGGACTCCAGGTCACCCTGCACGAGTCGCACGTCGCCTGGGCGAGCTACGAGCGTGCCCTGTGAGCGACGTGACCATCGACCGCGCCCCCTCGCTGGGATTCCTGCCCGCACAGCGCGCGGCCTCCCGGAATGCCGAGATCATCCCCATGTCCCTGCGCACCGTGCACTTCGTGATGCCGGGCGGCGTCGACGACCCGGCCACGCCGAGCGGCGGCAACGCCTACGACCGGCGGGTGAGCCTGGACCTGCCCGGATTCGGCTGGCAGGTCCACAAGCACGCCGTGGACGGCGAGTGGCCCCGGCCCGGTGCGGAAGCCCGCGCCGAACTCGCCCGGGTGCTGCGCGAGTTGCCGGACGGCGCCGCCGTCCTCATGGACGGGATCGTGGCCTGCGGGGTCCCCGAGATCGTCGTCCCCGAGGCCGACCGGCTGAGCCTGGCCGTCCTGGTGCACCTCCCGCTCGGCGACGAGACCGGCCTGGAGGCCGCCGTCGCCGCGGAGCTGGACGAGAAGGAGCGCACGGTCCTGCGCGCGGTGTCGGCCGTGATCGGCACCAGCGACTGGGCGGTGCGCCGCCTCGTCTCCCACCACGGCCTGGCCCCCGAACGCGTCCATGTCGCCACCCCCGGCGCCGACATCGCGCCCCTCGCCTCCGGCACCGACGGCGTCTCCCACCTCCTGTGCGTCGCCACGCTGACTCCGCGCAAGGGCCAGCACCGGCTGATCGAGGCCCTCGCCGCCGCGGCCGACCTGCCCTGGACCTGCGTCTGCGTCGGCGGCTTCGGCAACGACCCGGAGTACGTCGACCACCTGCGCGACCTGATCAAGCGGTACGGCCTCCAGGACCGCCTGCACCTCGCGGGCCCGCGGGCCGGCGCCGCACTCGACGCCAGCTACGCCGCCGCCGACCTCATGGTCCTCATGTCGTACGCCGAGACGTACGGCATGGCCGTCACCGAGGCCCTCGCGCGCGGCATCCCCGTGCTGGCCACGGACGTCGGCGGGCTGCCGGAGGCGGTCGGCCGCGCCCCCGACGGCGGGGTGCCCGGCATCCTCGTCCCGCCGGAGGCCCCCGCCGCCCTCGCCGCCGAACTGCGCGGCTGGTTCGGCGAGGCCGACGTACGCCGACGTCTGAAGGCGGCGGCCCGGGGTAGACGAGCGGCGCTCGACGGCTGGGCCACCACGGCCCGCAGCCTGGCCGGCGTACTCACCCGGCTCCCCAGCGAACCCCGGAGGGCGGCATGAGGAACACGCGGTCCACGCAGCCCGCACGGGCAGCAGCACAGACCGGACGGATCCCGGCACAGCCGGGCCCCAGGGGCGTACCGCTGGGCATGTTGGTGCCCCCGGTACAGCCCGAGGCGAAGGACGCGACGGCTGCACAGCCGGGGCCGGAGGACGTAGTGGCGATTTCCGTCGACGCTGTCGAGCAGGCCGGGACCGGTTCCGTGATCCCCGGCGCCGGACCCGCCACCCGCCCCGGCGAGCGGGCCACCGTACGACTGCGGGACGTCGGACCCGACGACCCGCCGCGCTACGCGCCCGAGTGGCTGGAGCTGCGGGAGGGCGCCGACGCCGTCGCGCGGGCGCCCGAACTGCTCGACCCGCTGCGCATCCGGCTCGCCAACCTGCCCGGAAAGTCCGGGGTCGTCATCCACGACCTGGGCTGCGGCACCGGCTCGATGGGGCGCTGGCTCGCCCCGCGCCTCGACGGCGCCCAGCACTGGATCCTGCACGACCGCGACCCCTACCTCCTGCACTTCGCCGCCGTCGCCTCTCCCCGCGCGGCCGCCGACGGCAGCCGCGTCACGGTCGAGACCCGGCGCGGCGACGTGGCCCGGCTGACCCCGGACGCGCTGGTCGGCGCCTCGCTGGTGACGGCCTCCGCACTCCTGGACGTCCTCACCCGCGAGGAGGTCGACGCCCTCGTCGCCGCCTGTGTCGGCGCCGGCTGCCCGGCGCTGCTCACGCTCTCCGTGGCGGGCCGCGTCGAGATCACGCCGTCCGAACCGATGGACGCCGAGATCGCCGACGCGTTCAACGCCCACCAGCGGCGCGACGGCCTCCTCGGCCCGCGTGCGCGGCGGGCGAGTTGACCGTGCTCGTCCACCACAGCGACCTGCTGGCACTGGCCCGGCCCACGGGGGGAACGTCATGAGCGTGGAGACGATGCGCACGGTCGTACCGCGGCCGGGCACCAGGACGCGCCGGGTGCGTGTCGAGCGGCCCGCGCCGGTCGCCCTCGAACTGCGCGCCGAAGGCGCCGTGCAGCAGGTGCAGCGGCGGCCCCGGCACACCCCGCCGCTGCACAGTTCGGCCGTCTCCGGCGACCGCATCGGGGTGATCGTCTCCGCCCCGCGCCCCACCAC
>NZ_JAENRY010000452.1 GCF_016612545.1 Streptomyces sp. MBT65
GGGGCACCCGGCTGACCGGGCAGAGCGAATTCGGGGTGGGGCGGGGATGGGGACATCATCGTCCTTCCTCAAGCAAGGAGATGGCTGCCGCCGACTGAGCGGGCGGGGCGGTCTCGTGCTGCCAGTGGCTCGCTGAGGCGCCGAGTGCTGAGGGGCACTCCGATTGATGAACTGTACGGTCCAGTGCAGTTCATCGGTCAAGAGGCCTGCATGAGGTGATTTGCCGTCGCCGCCCCGTGGGGGAGCGCGGAGGACAGGGGGTGGGGCGTCCGGTTGCTCGCTGGGGATGCTCAGGGGCGCCGTGGCGCGGAAGGTCTCGCCCGCCGCGCCACGGCGCAGGTCAGGAGGTCGCCCGCGACAGCCGGGGGAAGACCTGACTCATCGCGGAATCGGGGGCGTTCGGAAGGTCGCCGGCGCGCAGGCCCTGCAGGAAGATTGCCGTTGTCCATCGGGCGTACGCCTCGAAATGGGCCGGGTCGCGGTCGGCCTCCGGATCCAGCAGCGCGTCCATCTGTGGTCCCGCCGCCGTCATGCGCACGAACAGTCCTGCGTACGCGTCCGGGTCGGGAAGGGTGTAGCCGCGCTGTCGTGCGTCATCGCGCAGGGCCACGGCCACCAGATCGATCACATGGGGCACGCCGAGGGACCGAATCGCCTCGGTCAGCTCGGGGCGGCGGCCCGCCTCGACGGTCAGGACGCGAATGAAGGCCAGATAGGTGGGAGCCGTCGTGGCCTGGAGGAGCTTCAGGACGATCCGTTCCAGCCGCTCTTGCGGATCGTCGACGGAGGCGAGCATCGTCTGGTCCAGATCGAAGTCGAGGGAGGCTCCGCCGCGGGCGATCACCGCACGGAACAGTTCCAGCTTGTCGCCGAAGTGGGCGTAGACGGTCGTCTTCGAGACGCCGGCCTTCGCCGCCACGGCGTCCATCGAGGTTTGATCGAAACCGAGTTCGAGGAACAGCTCGACAGCCGCGTCGAGAATGGGTGCCCGCTTGCTTCGCCCGCTCGAGCCTGCGCGCTGGGGGTGCTCCCGCTCAGCCATCTCACTCCTCGCTGAATCCCGACCCTGGTGGGAACCGGTACCCGTCTCATCACTTGACCTTTCGCTGAACCCTACCGTACGGTTCAACTGAACTGAACGGTGCAGTTCAGTCTGAAAGGAAGGCGCTCCATGAGCAAGCCACCCTCTCCAGCCTCTCCCGGAGCCGACGTCACTGCGTCGGCCGAGCGGCGCTCCTCCCCCCGCCTCAGTGACCGCGGGCGGCAGATCCGGGACCGGACGCGCGCCCTCACCCCTCTGTTGCGGGAGGAAGCACAGGAGGGAGAGCAACTCGGCGCCCTGCCTCCCGAGACGCTCAGAGCGATACACGAAGCGGGCGTCTTCAAGATCGCCCTACCTGCTGAACTGGGCGGCTACGCCCTCGGGGCGCGGGACACCGTGGAGATCATCACGGCACTCGGCGAAGGCGACGGATCCGCCGCCTGGACGGTCTTCGTGGCCGGCGGCATCCGCAATGTCCTCGGCTTTCCCCAGCAGACCGTCGACGAGGTCTTCAAGGAGATCGACACCTGGATAGGTCCGCTGGTCGTCGGTGCCTCCGTGTTCTCCACGAGCGTGGGATCGGCACGCCGTGCCGACGGCGGGTGGCTGGTCTCCGGGAAGTGGGCGTTCGGCAGTGGGTGCAAGCACGCGGCCTGGGCGGCCGTGGGCGTGACCTACGAGGACGCGGAAGGCCGCCCGCACCGGGGGATGGCGCTGCTGAGCCGCGAGCAGTACACGATCCTCGACGACTGGAAGGTCATGGGCCTGAAGGCCACCTCCAGCAACAGCATCACCGCGGAGGAGGAGGCGTTCGTCCCCGACCACCGCTTCGTCGACCTGGCCGACTTCCCCGCGGTCATGGACAGCGTGCGGGAGCGCTACGCCGGCCTCGGGTTCCGCAACGACACGCGCGCGCTCATGCTGATCACCTGCCTCAGCAACGTGGCCGTCGCGCTCGGCATGGCCCGCGGCACGCTGGACTGCTTCGTCGAGCAGGCGAAGGTCCGCAAGCCGTTCAACCTGCCCTACCCCACCGTGGCGGACATGCCGTCGACCCAGGTGGCAGCCGGTACGGCCCGCGCGATGATCAACGCCGCGGAGGCCACCATCCTCGGCCACGCAGACGAGGTGGACCGCCGCGCCCTGGCCGGGACCGAGTTCACCGGCGCCGAGGAGTCCGAGATCACGATGGACCTCGTCTACGCGGTGCGGCTGTGCGCGGACGCCATCGACAAGCTCCAACTGGCCATCGGCTCCTCCACGGTGAGCCTCAGGAACCCGATCCAGCGCTTCGCGCGGGACGTGCGCGTGCTGGCCACTCATGGCGCGATCCGCTTCGACCCGCTGGCCGAACTCAGCGGCCGCCAACTCCTCGGACTCGATCCGTTTCCCATGTTCGCAGGCGGCGTGCCCCAAGTCGGCTGAGCCGACCGCCGCACAGGAAGAAAGAACGTGATGACCATGTCGATCAATGAGCGCAGGTCCCATGAGCCCACGGGGGTGGGCCTGGGTCCGGAGCCGCAGCCCACCCCCGTGGCACCGACGGACGCGCAGGCCCTGCGGGAAGCGTTCGGCCGTTTCCCGAGCGGGGTGATCGCGGTGTGCGGAATGGTGGACGACCGCCCTGTCGGAATGGCGGTCAGCTCCTTCACTTCCGTATCGCTGGCCCCGCCTCTGGTCTCGGTGTGCATGCAGACCTCGTCCCGCACCTGGCCCAAGCTCAGGGAGCTGCCGTGGCTGGGCCTGAGCGTCCTGGGCGAGCAGCAGGGTGAGGTGTGCCGCGCGCTGGCAGGTGCGGAGGAGACCCGGTTCGCCGACGTGCACTGGGAGACGACCGGAGAAGGAGCGGTAGTGCTTCCCGGAGCGGTCACCTGGTACACCTGCACGCTCCGCGCCGAACTCCCCGCGGGCGACCACACCATCGCCCTGCTGGAGATAGATCGCCTGTGGACGCTGCCGTCGGCCGAGCCCCTGGTCTTCCACGGAAGCCGCTTCCGGCGGCTCGACGACAGCGGAAGGTCGGCTGTCGCCGCCTGAGCGGGGCGGCTGCCGACTCACCCACCCCTACTGATGAGTTCGTTGTTCTCGCTGAATCTCAATGAGGAGATCCGATGTCCAAGCACATCGCCCCTGAGGTCAGGGCCGTCGAGTCGCCGTGGTTGACCGACGCCGGACGTGAGCTGTGCGGCTGGGTCCGGGACCTCGTCCCTCTCATCCGGTCGCAGGCGCGTGAGGGGGAGCGGATCGGGGCGTTGACCCCCGAGGTGCTTCAGGCGCTGGACGAGGTGGGCGTCTACCGCATGACGATGCCCGTCGAATGGGGCGGCACCGCGTTGGGCGCCCGCGACCTCGTCGAGGTCGTCGCGGCCTTGGGCGAGGCGGACGGCTCGGCCGCCTGGAGCGCCTTCGTCGGCGTCGGCCTGCGCAACTTCCTCGCCCTGCAACCGCAGGTGGTCGAGGAGATCCGCAAGGACGTCCAGGGCTGGGTGGGGCCGGCACTCGTCGGCGCCTCCGTGTTCGCGACCACGGTCGGCAACGCCCGCAAGGTCGACGGCGGTTGGCTGGTCAACGGTCGCTGGGCCTTCGGCAGCGGCTGCAAGCACGCCCGCTGGGCGCTGGTGGGAGTCGCCTTCGACCCCGCGGAAGCCGGCGGCACCGGTCGCGGTGTCGTCGTGCTGGAGCGGGAGCAGTTCGAGATCCTCGACGACTGGCACGTCATGGGACTCTCCGGAACGTCCAGCAACAGCCTGCGGGTCACCGAGGACATCTTCGTCCCCGACCATCGCTTCCTCGACCTCGCCGAGTTCCCGCCGAGGCTCGACCGGATCCGACACCACTACAGCGGCGCCGCCTTCCGGCAGAGCGGCCGGGCGCTCCTGATGACGGTGGCGCTCAGCAGCACCGCGATCACGCTGGGCATGGCGCGCGGCGCGCTGTCCTGTTTCACCGAACAGGCCATCAGGCGCAAGCCGTTCACCCTGCCCTACCCGAGCGTCGCCGAGATGGCTTCGGCACAGGTGGCCGTCGGGCGCGCGCAGGCGATGATCGTCCTGGCCGGCTCGACGATCGAACGCTACGCGGACCAGGTCGACGCTCGTACCGACGCCGGGCTCGAATTCGGCGACGACGAGGAGTCGGAGATCAGCCTCGCGCTCGCGTACGCGGCGAACCTGTGCGAGGACGCCATCAACCTGCTGCAGAAGACGCTCGGTTCCTCGACCGTCTCGCTGTCCAATCCGATCCAGCGATTCGTCCGCGACGCGCGCGTGGTCACCTCGCACGGCGCGATCCGCGTCGACCCGCTCGCCGAGCAGAACGGCCGACGCATCCTCGGACTCAAGCCGTTCCCCATGGTCGGCGCAGCGGTGCCGCAGCGCGGCGGCGACGTCCCGCCCTCCCCACTGGGTTGAGCCGACGCCTCCCGGCGACCTCGCGCTCCGTTTTCCCGTCCTGTCCACCTTCATGTCTACAGAATGTACTGAACTGTTCAGTGCATATAGAGAAATCGTGGTGCTTCGATGACCGCAACACCCCCACCGCCCGCCTTTGACGGCCAACTTCCGCCGATGCCGCCCCCGCCGCCCGCCTCACCCGTGGTCTCCCAGTGGATCACCGACGAGGGGCGCCGGATCCGCGACCGCGTGCGCGGGCTCATCCCGCTGATCCGC
>NZ_JAENRY010000453.1 GCF_016612545.1 Streptomyces sp. MBT65
GCTGGATCACCGACGGCAGGGTGGTGACGGTGCTCCGGGCCTCCGCGAGGTCCCGCTTCATCCGTGTCACCAGCGCCTCGGCCTTGCGCGCGGCCTCGGCCGAGTCCGCGGCCGTCTCCGTCGCCCGCCGATGGACGTCGATCGCGCCCGTGACCGCGAGCTGCGCCTTCCGATGCGTCTCTACGGCGGTGGCGTGCGCCCGGTTGGCCTGCTGGAGGGCGGCGGTGAGGCGGTTCAGGAGCTGCGGGGTGTCGGCGAGGGTGTGGGTGGCGTTGTGCAGGATTTCGGCCTGCGCGTCGAAGTCGTTCCACGCGGTGGTCAGGTCGGGGTCGACGGTGACGAGGGCCCCTTCGGGGGTGAACTCCCAGCGGCGGACGCCCTGTTGGTCACGGGTCATCAGTTCCACCGGGCGGTGACCGAGCACGGCGGTGCGCGAGGCGGCGTAGAGGGCCTGGCCGAGGCGGGTGCCGTGCGGGTCGTCGCCGAGGGCCGCCCAGAACTGGACGCCGCGGCTGCCGGCCGGGATCGCCGAGTGCAGGCGTTCGGGCAGGGTGTGCGGTGGGGCGGTGGCCCAGTCGGGGACGAGCGCGGGCAGGTCGTGGACGTCCGGCGGGAACTCGGCCGGGGTGAGCAGCCCGTGGCCGAGGAGGTCGCGTTCCTCGACGCGCAGGGTGACGGTGCCGGTGACATGGCGAGTGCCCTCGGGGCCCTCGACCAAGAGGTGGGCATCGGCGTCGATG
The DNA here is from genome assembly GCF_016612545.1 of Streptomyces sp. MBT65. Classification (GTDB taxonomy): domain Bacteria; phylum Actinomycetota; class Actinomycetes; order Streptomycetales; family Streptomycetaceae; genus Streptomyces. Next base: position 741 of record NZ_JAENRY010000453.1, read on the forward strand.
ACGTAACTGCGCGTGCCGCGCGCCCCGTTGGCGGGTGCGGAGGTGCTGCCGGACTTGAGCCAGTCGCGGCGGCTGCCGGTGGTGGTGCCGCCGAAGGTCGAGGGCTGGGTCTGCCGCTGGGCGAGCGGGACGCTGATCCCGGCGATCTCGTGGTTGTCGTCGTCGCCGCTGAGGAGTTGCGTGAACGAGGTCGCGAGCGAGTGGTCGGCGCCTGCGGCGGTGCTCACCGTGTCGGTGGTGTTGTGGAGCTGGTCGAGGGTGACGTCGTCGGCGTTGGTGGAGCGACGCGGGTTGTAGAGCGACACCGCGATGGTCGGGGGCTGTTCCGGCGCACCTTCGAAGGGCGCGGTGCCGGGCATCTTGCGGGTGAGGTCGGCGGCCAGCCGGGGGCGGTCGAGGGCGACCTGCCCGGCCTGGATCAACTGGCCGAGCCGGACGGCCTGTCCCTCCACCGACACGGACGTGATCTGCGCGTGCCAGCCGCGTCCGCCGCGCGGTGCCACGTCGTTGAGGGCCGTCTCCAGATGCGCCCAGCCGTCGAAGTGGAACGCCGGGGTCGGCCCCACAGGGTGGAACATCTGCGCGGGGACGAGATACGGGCCGACGGCGGGACCGGCCGGCCGCACGGTGTCGCGCGGGTCGACGTCGGAGACGACGGACGGGGGGTTCACCCGGGCCGGGCCGCCGGGTGCGGTGGTCTCGGTGCCGGTGAACCGCAGCGCCAGCCGGGTCGGGACGGTGCTGGTGCGCGGGTTGCCGCGGGCGAGCAGGGCCTCCGTCAACCGGCGTACGTCGCCGTCCGCGTCGGCCCAGGCGATGACACCGTTCTGGATGAGACCGCCGATGACGTTCGGCGGCCAGTCGACGACCAGCGCGGAACGGACCGACAGCTCGTAGTCGTACTCCAGGCCGTCGAAGTCGGCGCCGTTGTCGGTACGCAGCCAGAAGCGGTTGTCGGCCGTGGTCGCCCGCCGGGCGGAGACGCTACTGGCCGACTGCGGGGTGAACACGGGCGCCGAGCGGTCCGTCTTGCTGGGGTCGGGGCCCTGGTTCGGGCGGAGGTAGCGGGTGGTCAGGGTGACCGGGAGCTGGGTCTGGCGGACCGAGGCGCGGGTCGTGGTGCGGCCCGCGGCGGTGTGGGACTGCCACTGTTCCAGGCCCGAGCCGGGGGTCGAGGAACCCAGCACGGCGGCCAGGTTCTGGGTTCGCCGGGGCACCGCAGTGAGCGTCACCTCGACCAACCGCTCGCCGCCGAAGCCGTGGTGGCGGAAGTGGAAGCGGGTGGTGGCCCGGCGCGGGGTGCCGTCCGGGCCACGGCCGGGCAGCGAGCGCAGCCCGGCGGACGAGGTGAGCTGTGCGACCCGGCCGTGCACACCCTGCTGGTAGCCGGGGTGCCCCGGGGTGACCGCGCCGGGTGCCTCGGCCTCGACCAGCGCGAGCAGTTCGCGCCTGATCCGCCCGCGCCGCTCCCGCAGGGCGACCGGCCCCAGCGGGATCTGGCCGGCGTTGGGCCCGGTCGTGGGGACGGGGGCGGCGACGGGCCGGTCGTACTCGATGACGGAGAGGACTCCGCCGAGGCCCAGTTCGCGGTTGCGTGTGTACGGCGCCGGGAGGGGCGCCGTCAGGGTCGGGGCGGGCGCGAGCGCGAGCCCCTGAACCGAGCCCATCCACCGTGCGTCGCGGGCGAGTTGGCCCTGGGTCATGAGGAACTGGAGGCCGTCCGGGACGTCCACCACGAAGCTGACGGGCTCGATCGTGCCGGGCTCGCCGACGCCGTTGAGCAGGTTGCGGGAGCCGGCCCGGACCGTGACCAGATAGGTGACGTCGGCGACCACTCGATGCAGGTCGCCGCTCTCGGTGGGGGTGCGGTTGACGCCCGTACTGGCGGCGAGCGTGTCGGAGGTGTCGGTACGGGAGACATGGCCGAGCCGAGCCGACGGGTTGAAGAGACCCTTGTACGACTTGCCGCTGGTCTGGCTGGTGGAGACCGAACCGTCCGACTCCGGACCGGTGTTGCCCTGCCCGGCCGCGTTCACCGGGCCCTTGGGCTGCTTGGGCGGGTTCTGGGTGAGGACCCCGCTGCCGCCGAACTGGTGCGACTTCCCCAGGGACTTGAGCTGCTGGGCGCTGTCGGTGGCCGAGACACCCGTCTCCAGATACTGCCGGGTGGTGTCCAGGAGTCGGGGCCGGTGCGCGACCGCCTGGATCTCCAGCGTGTACTGCCCGTCGGCGAGCGTCCCGGGCAGGCTCAGGCCCTCGACTACATAGGAGTTCTTGAACAGTTCGTGGCCGTGCGCGACCAGACTGCCCGGCGTGATCGCCGCGTGCCGGGTCTCGGCGGCGCGCGTCCTGCTGTCCGTCAGCCCGCGCCCGGCGAGCGGGGAGACACCGTCGCGCGCGGGCGGAGCGACGGCCGGGCCGGTCGCGGGCGCCGGGGCGGTGACCGGGAGGATCGGGCCGGTGCCGGTGGTGGCGGGCGGTGTCGGCTGGGCCTGGCGGCGGATGACGGAGGCGGCCCGCTGGAAGACCGACTCGATGGCCGCGGCCCCGCGCACGGTGTCGATCAGCGCGTCGTCCGGTATCCGCACCAGCTCCGGCCGCGGGACACCATGGGCGTCGGTGCCGTCGAACCGGGCCATGTCCACCGGGTTGGCCGGACGCGGCGCCCCGTCGACCCGTGCGGGGCGTGGCGCGACGGTCGTCGCGGGGGGTGTCGCGGAGGTCGTCGCCGGAGCCGTCGCAGGGGCCGCCGTGGCCGCGCGGGTACGGCCGTTCGGCACCGCGAGTCGCAGCGTGCCGGTGACGGTCGGCGGGTGGACGACGGGAGGCGCGGGGACGACAGGAGCCGTACCGGTGGCGGGAGGCGCGCCGGTGACGGCCGGGGCCGGGGCGACAACGGGTGCCGGGGCCGCCGAGCGGTTCACGTTCTGCCCGAACCGCTCGCTGGGCCGGTCACCGTCGCCCGCGTACAGGTCCAGGGCCAGCCGCACCGGCACGTCGAACGCGTGGGCGTCCTGACCGGTGGCGATGAAGAACTGGTCGTGCCCGGTGGCACCGCCCACGGTGTCGCCGTGCGTGATCTGCCGGCCGTACTGGTAGTCGCCCCCGAACCCGATGGACCCCCAGGGTCCCGTCGGTCCACTGACGCTGGCCATCGGTCCGACCGCGCCGCCGTACGACTCGCCCCGCTGCTCGGCGTCGCTGCCCGCCATCTGGGCCAGCCCCATGACCTGGATGCCCGGCAGCACCCGGTGGTGCCGGCTGGCCTGCGTGGTGTCGCGTTCGGCGGTGAGCAGCAGCCGCACCCGACGCACTCCGGTGTCGGTGCCGGTCGGCACCTCGAAGTGCAGGGCGTGACCGCCGTCGACCATCGCGTCCGTGGCAGCGCGCAACCCGGTACGGGAACGCGCCTCACGCAACCGGCGCAGGTTGTTGAGCTGCGCGTGCAAGCGGATCTGGTGCTCGGGCTCGTGGTTCCGTACGGCCTGCTTCAGCCGCCCGCCGACTCCCGTGGGACGCGGGGCAGTTGGGGCGGGCGGCAGGAAGCCCTGGTCGCGCAGCCAGGTCTCCGCCTCGTCGAAGAGGCCGTCCGTGCCGGTGACGTCGAGTGGGGCCGCGCTCAGCCCGATGCCGTCCAACCGCTCCAGCGAGTCCGGGAGTTCACGCGTCTCGGCCACGGTCGGCGCGTGCCCCGTGGCGTCCGCCTTGCTCAGGACCCGCAGGTCCATACCGTGCGCCTGGGTCAGCGCCGGGGCCGCCGTCTCGGTGCCGTCCGGCCGGATCAGGGTGACCTGGTAGGTGACGCCGGAGGGGGTGAGCAGATGGCCCCGGTTGGTGCGGATGGCGTGCATCGTGCCGGCCGAACTGCCCGCGCTGTAGGTGTTGGTGACGGTCGCCTGGGTCTGTCCGCGCAGGCCGAGACTGCCGCCGATGACACTCGCCGCGTCCGGGTGTCCCTGGCTCTGGTCGCCGGTGAGCGCGGCGGCACCGCTGCCGCTGACCCCGAGACCGCTGGTGTACTTCGACGAGAGGTCCACCTTCGCCGTGTTGACCAGATGGCTCTCGAGGTTGATCTGGCCCGCCGTGCTCTGCCGCAGCGGGGTGCCTACGGTGGGCACGGTCACCAAGTGCAGCATGCCCACCGCGTTGCCGTCGGCATCGGTGATCACGGGCGAGTAGATCCCGCCGTCGACCTGCATCGGCAAGGTGCCGCGCAGCACCTGCTCGGAGAGGAAGTCCGAGACCTGCCCGGCCGCCGTGTCGTCGAGATCCGCCTGGAAGGTCTGGTGGACGTGCTCGTACAGGGCCCTGGGGTCGATCACCGAGTCGACGCCGTAGAGCGGGAGATCGGCAGGATCCGCCGGTGCGGGCAGCGAACCCGGCGCGGGATCGGCGGTGGTGAGGTGCCGGGGGAACCAGATCGTGGTGGGACCGTGCGACACCGGCGCGCTCCACCCGTCCGGGGCGGGCGCGGTGGCCGTCGTGGCCGGGGTCGCGGTGACCGCCGGGGCGTCGACGCGCACCCGCCAGTTGGTCGTGAACTCCACTGGATCGGAAGGCTCGTTGGAGCGCTGTGCGGAAGTCGTCTGGACGGCCTGCGTGACGGTCGTCGCGTCGCTGGCCTGGTTGTGCGTGATGGCCGCCGTCAGCGATCCGTCGATCGCCCGCACCGCGGTCGGGGCCGTGATCGGCCAGGACCCGGTCCACGGCACCTGGAAGGTCCGATACGTCCCCGACGGCTGACTCGAGAAGTTCTCCCGCGTACCGAACCCACGCCGCTCGACATGCTTGTCCGGGTCCCGCTCGTCGAAACGCCCCTGCCGCAAAGACTCCCGAGCATCGGAAAGCGTCAGCTGTACGTCCACGGTGTGATCGCGTCCGTCCACCCGGACCGTGACGCGGTACCCGCCGTTCGAGCGCAGATACGGCAGTTGGAGCGCGAGGCTCTCCCGGCTCAGGACATCCCGCACCTGCTCGCGCACCGACTCGGGCGGGTTGTCCGCGTCCAGCCCGAGCGCCTCGTAGACCTGACCGCGCAGCCCCTCGATCACCTCGTCGGAGAACGGCTCCGCATAGACCAGCCCGACCGCGCCGTCCGGGAGCGCGCCGTAGGACGTCACGTACGTCGACCGGTGTTGGCCCAGCGGGGACGGCGGGACGGCCGGGGCGTTGGAAGTGGGCCAGGTAAGAGCGCCGTCGGCGGGGATGGGGGTCGTGTCGGGGTCCTGGACGGGACCGCCATCCAACTGGCCCGTGTGGTCGTGGAGTTGAGGACCCGCAGCGGTGACGTTCTCGATCGTGCGGAGGTAACGGCGGGGAATGGTGACCGGGCTCTGGGTATCGGCCATCAGACCGGTGGTGCGGACCGTCGTGCTGTTGGGGTGGTTGCGCAACAGGAAGTCGTTGTCGCGCTGCTCGTCCGGCAGACCGAGGTAGTGCAGGACCTCGTGCAGGAGATCCTCGTCGGAGTGGTGGGCGTCCAGGTGGAGTTGGTCGGCGCGGGCCGGGTTGTCGGTGTCGGTGAGGGTGATCGCCTCGGGGTGGGACGGGTCGTCTATCAGGTTGAGGTTGATGTGGAGCTGGTCGCCTGAACCGGGCAGCTCCAGGCCGGAGTTGAGGTGCGTGTCCAGGAGAGTGGTGATGCGGTCCTTGAACTGCTGAGTGAGGGCAGGGTCGTTGGTGGCGACCGGGAGGTTCAGCGTGTAGTCCCGGACCCACTGACCGTTGGGCGCCTGGATACGACGGATGTTGGCACGGACGAGCGTCGTCGCACCGCTGAGGACCCCCGGGCGGGGCGGGCTGGACTGGTCCGCGTGCGGGTCGAACCGCTCCGTGCTGTGCACGGCGGGGCGGGCGTACGCACGCAGGCCGTGCCACGTGTCCTTGGGGGCGGGATCGACCACACGGGACGCGGGCAGGTCGTCGGCTGCGTCACGGGTCGGCGCGGGACGGTAACGGCCGTCCGGCTGAACGCTGTTGGCGTCCTCCGGCCCCCGGGGCGCCTTCGACGGCGTGACGGTCTCCGGGGCGGTGCCGGTGTTCGCGCCGCTGGCGCTGTAGTGGTTCAGGCCCGTGTAGTGGACCTCCAGCGCGGGCGTGTTGGTGGTCGTCGGGCCGTAGCGCAGCACGATGCCCCGGGGACCGGCGGGTGTGGTGGCCACCGGCTCGAAGACGTGGATCGGGGCGTCGAGGGTGTCGGCGAGCAGGGGCAGGAAGGTGTCGCCGACCGGGTGCGCCCACATGTCCGACCAGTTCTGCACCGCGTGGTCGAGCTCGCCCGCCTCGTCGGTGGTGAGGGGGGCGGTGCTCCGGTGGTACCCGGCGATCAGCAGCGAGCGGCGCTCGGCCGGTGTCATGGCGGTGAGCGTCGGCAGCGCGTTCACCGCCTGGAGGTAGGCGAACATCCGCCGGTTGCTCGGTGGGTTGCCGGCCGGTGCGGGGGGTGCGTTCACCGCCGAGACGGCCAGCGTGTAGCGCATATGGAGGTCGGCCGGGTCCAGGTCCTCGGCGTGGGTCATGCCCTGGATGCCGTACCGGGCCAGCTCGTTGTCGATCTGGGCGTCGGGCATGCCCGGCACCGTCTCGGCGAACCCGTCGGCGAGAACGCCCCGGAGCTGGCCGAGTACCTGGGCCGGGAGCGGTCGGGTGCCGTTGCCCGCCGCCGCCAGCCGGGCCACCACCAGGTCCTGCAACCCCTGCTGCGCGGCCCGCAGATGGCCCGCTCCCCGGTGCGTCGTCTGCGGGTTCGCCGCCACCGTCCGGAGGGTCTGCCGTACGTCGTCGGGCCGGGCGAGCCAGGCGGCGGTGCCCGCGCCGATGGCCGGGGTCGCCCGCTGGAGATGGGTGCGGACCAGGTGCGGTGCGCTGCCGATGACGGCGTAGAGGAGGCAGTTGCCGTCGCCGGGGGTC
>NZ_JAENRY010000454.1 GCF_016612545.1 Streptomyces sp. MBT65
CCCCACCCGCGTCCCGTCCGCCCCCGGTGCCCACGCCGACAGGGTGACGACATCGCCGTCCTCCAGGAACGTCCGCTTGCCGTCCGGGAGTTCGAGGGTGTCGCGGCCGTTCCAGGTCAGCTCCAGGAGGGAACCGCGCTCGTGTTCGCTCGGCCCGCTGACCGTGCCCGAGCCGTACAGGTCGCCGGTGCGCAGGGAGGCGCCGTTGGCCGTCATCTGGGCGAGTTGCTGGGCGGCCGTCCAGTACATGGTGGAGAAGGGCGGCTCGGAGACGACATGGCCGTTGATCGTGACCGAGATGCGGAGGTCGTAGCCGCCGGGCTCCTCCGTCGAGTCGTCCAGGTAGGGGAGGAGTTCGTGCGTGCGCTCCGGCGGTGCCACCCGTGCCTCCTCCAGCGCGTCCAGCGGGGTGATCCACGCCGACACCGACGTCGCGAAGGACTTGCCGAGGAACGGGCCGAGGGGGACGTACTCCCAGGCCTGGATGTCGCGTGCCGACCAGTCGTTGAGGAGGCAGAGGCCGAAGACGTGGTCGCGGAAGTCGGCGAGGGCGACCGGCCTGCCCATCTGAGACGGCGTGCCGACCACGAAACCGACCTCCGCCTCGATGTCCAGGCGGATCGAGGGACCGAAGACGGGCGCCGGGTCGGACGGGGACTTGCGCTGGCCGGACGGTCGCACGACCTCCGTGTCCGAGACCACGATCGTGCCGGAGCGGCCGTGGTAACCGATCGGCAGGTGCTTCCAGTTGGGGGTCAGGGAGTCGGGCGCGTCGGGCCGGAAGATGCGGCCGACGTTCCGGGCGTGGTTCTCCGAGGCGTAGAAGTCGACGTAGTCCGCGACCTCGAAGGGCAGGTGCAGGGTCACCGCGGTGAGCGGGTGGAGGTACGGGGTGATCGTCTCCTGGTGGGAGGGCACCGTCACCCACGCCGTCAGCGCGCGCCGGACGTCCGACCAGGCCGTGCGGCCCGCGGTGAGCAGTGGGCCCAGGGTCGGGTGCGCGAGGAGGGAGACGTACGGCGAGCCGAGCGCCTCCGCCGCCGCGCCCGCGTCGAGCACATGGTCGCCGAGCCGGACGCCGACGGTCCGCCGCTCCGAGCCGGCGGGCGAGAAGACGCCGTAGGGCAGGTTGTGCGGGCCGAAAGGGTCGCTCTCGGGAAGATCGAAGGGGGGCATGGGTGCTGCCTCACTCTCGTACGTACGCGCATGTGGCCGCGCCACACGTTACGGGTGAGTTGCGGCAACCGGCAGTGTCTAAAGAGTTCGCAATGTCCGAATAGGCCTTGTCGGAGGGGGCAATTCCGGCTTAGCGTCCTTTGGGGGACACGGACGGGGTGGGTCCGGTCCGTAGGGGGGACACGTGGGGGGACCCGTGGCCGATCGCACCAGCAGTGTGCCTTTCGAGGCGGACCGCGAAGTGCCTGGCCTGATCGTGAAGTTCGGCGACTATCCACTGCATCACGGCGGCGTGGGCGCGATCCGCAGTCTCGGGCGCCTCGGCGTGCCGATGTATGCGATAACGGAGGACCGTTACACACCGGCGGCCGCGTCCCGTTATCTGGAGCGCGCGTTCGTCTGGCCGACGACCGGCACGGAGGAACCCGGACGACTGGTCGAGGGTCTGCTGCGGATCGGGCGCCGGATCGGCCGTCCCACCGTCCTCATCCCCACCGACGAGGAGGCCGCCGTCCTGATCGCCGAGCACCAGGGCGCGTTAGGCGAACGTTTCCTCTTTCCGCGGGTGGAGCGGGAGTTGCCCCGCCGTCTCGCCAGCAAGCAGGGGCTGCACGAACTCTGCGTGGAACACGGCATCCCCAGCCCCACGGCCGCCTTCCCGCAGTCGTACGACGACATCGTCGACTTCGCGGAGAAGGCCCGCTTCCCGATCGTGGCCAAGAACCGGGAGGCGTTCGTACGACGGTCCCGGCCGGCCGTCCGCGGTACGACGAGGATCGCGACCCGCGAGGGGCTGCTCGCGCTCGCCCGGGACTGGGGCGAGCACCCCGGAGTGATCCTCCAGGAGTATCTGCCGAGGGAGGACGCCGAGGACTGGATCGTGCACGCCTACTTCGACCAGGACTCGACCCCGCTCGCCATGTTCACCGGCGTGAAGGTGCGCTCCTGGCCGCCACACGCGGGCATGACCGCACATGCGTACGTCGTCGACAATCCGGAACTATCGGACCTCGCCGCCCGTTTCATCAAACAGATCGGCTTCACCGGAATCATCGACCTCGACCTGCGCTTCGACCGGCGCGACGGTCGGTACAAACTGCTCGACTTCAACCCCCGTATGGGCGCCCAGTTCCGGCTCTTCGAGAACGAGTCGGGGGTGGACGTCGTCCGCGCCATGCACCTAGACCTGACCGGCCGCTCCGTCCCGGAGGGGGAACAGCGGGCCGGTCACCGGTACATCGTGGAGAACATCGACCTGCCCGCCCTCCTCGCCTACCGCCGCAGCGGCTATACGACGCCGCACGCGCCGGCGAAGGCGAGCGGGACCGAGCTGGCCTGGCTCGCGGGTGACGACCTGCGGCCGTTCTTCACGATGCTCGCCCGCTTCGTACGGCCGGGCGCCAGGCATCTGTATCAGCTGTGGCGCACCAACCACCGTGGCAGCGGCGCGAGTTAGCAGCCGACAGCGGCCGGCGACCCCTGGCAGCAGCACCAGCAGTCAGGGACCTCTGGCAGCAGCGGCATCAGCCAGTGACCTCTGGCAGCAGCATCAGCACCAGCACGAAGTGACGAATTGACGTCCTGGGGAGGGACTTCGTGATTCAACCGGTAGCAATCATCGGCGCCGGCCCGTTCGGCCTGTCCACCGCCGCGCATCTGCGGGCACGCGGCATTCCGGTCCGTGTCTTCGGCGAGCCCATGGTCAGTTGGCGGGACCACATGCCCGCCGGGATGCTCCTCAAGTCGACCCCCGCCGCCTCCAACTTCGACGCCCCGCAGCCCGGCCACAACCTCGTCGACTACTGCGACGCGGCCGGCATCCCCCGCCTGGTCACCGACGAGGACATCATCCCCATCGAGACCTTCATCGGCTACGGCGAGTGGTTCCAGCAGAAGCTGGTGCCCGAACTGGAGCGGGTCCGGGTCGTCTCGGTGGACCGGAACAAGGGCGGCGGCTTCGAACTCAAGCTGGACTCGGGGGAGTTGTTCACCGCCCGGGCGGTCGTGGTGGCGACCGGGCTCTACGGCCTGGCCCACCTCCCGCCGGAGCTGGCGGCAGCGGCGGCCGACGGCCCCGCGCCCACCGCTCCCGTCTCGCACAGCTCCCAGCACCACGACCTCAGCGGGTTCAAGGGCAAGGAACTGATCGTCGTCGGCGCCGGGCAGTCCGCGCTGGAGACGGCGGTCCTCGCGGCGGAGGCGGGCGCGCAGGTCCGGATCGTCTCGCGCGGGCGCGGCCGGGTCGCCTTCGGCGCACCGCCGTGGGACCAGCCGAGGCTGCGCCCCGAGTCGCCCTTCGGACGCGCCTGGTCGCTGTGGGCGCTGAGTTACTACCCCCAGCCCTACCGCCACCTCCCCGAGCGGACCCGCCACTACCTGGTCCGCCGGGTGCTCGGTCCGCTCGGCGCGTGGTGGCTGAAGGACCGGTTCCAGGGCGCGGTGCAGGTCAGCGAGGTGGACCGGATCGTACGGACGGACGCGACGAGCGGCAGCCCGGTGCTGACGGTCGGCACACACGGGGGCGGTACCGAGCACCTCGCCGCCGACCACGTCATTTCGGCGACGGGCTATCGGGTCGACATCGCGGCGATGGACTTCCTGGGGCACGAGCTGCGCACTCAGCTGGCGGTGAGCCGGGGCACACCGAAGCTCGGTGCCGGGTATGTGTCGTCCGTGCCGGGGGTGTACTTCACGGGGCTGCCGGCCGCGTCGTCGTACGGGCCGGTGATGCGGTTCGTGTGCGGCACGGAGTTCGCGTCACCGCGACTGGCGAAGCATCTGGCGTCGGCGCACGGGTAGTTGACGAGCCGTCACATCTGCGTGGTCGACGAGCGGGCGACCCGGAAGCCCACGTCGTCCACGCGGAACGTCGGGTGGCTCCGGCGCCGTACGGAGGCGCGGCAGCTCCAGTGCTCGTCGAACCAGCCGCCGCCGCGCAGGACCCGGTAGGTGCCGTAGACCTCGGGGTCGTAGAGGTCCCAGCACCACTCCCACACGTTGCCGAGCATGTCGTGCAGGCCCCAGGGGTTGGGCAGTCGGCCGCCCGGTTCGTGGGGCCGCTCCTCGGAGTTGCCACGGTGCCAGGCGATGTCGTCGAGCGGTCCGTAGCGCGGGCCGCTCGTGCCGGCGCGGCACGCGTACTCCCACTCGGCCTCGGTGGGGAGGCGGTAGCCGTCGGAGGAGGGGTCCCGTACGACTGTCTCCCCGCCGGCGTCGAAGGCGTACGCGGGCGTCAACTCCTCCTTCAGCGACAGGGAGTTGCAGAACAGCACCGCGTCCCGCCAGGACACGGTCTCCACCGGGAGGCGGGCGCTGCCGTGCGCGGTGCTGGGGTGTTCGCCGGTGACCTGGGCGTACTGCTCCTGGGTGACGGGGAGGGTGCCGAGGTGGAAGGGGGCGAGGTCGACCGTCCAACTCCGTTCCGTGCGGCGGTCGGAGAGGGTGACCTGGCCGGGTGGGACGGGGGTCAGGTCGATGGGGGCGGCTGTGCCCATGTGTTACGTCAACTCCGTGAGC
>NZ_JAENRY010000455.1 GCF_016612545.1 Streptomyces sp. MBT65
GGCAAGGGGGCTCTCCTTCGGCGGCGGGTGGGGTGATGCGGCCGCCGTCACGGAAAGGGGCCACGACGGGGTGCCGGACCGGTTCCTACCCGGTTGGGCCGGCACCCCAACGCCCCTTGCGCTCAAGCCGTTTGGGCCGGTCGCGCCTCGGAGACCTTCGCCTCCCGCCGTACCTGCCGACCGAGCACCGCCAGGGTCAGGGTCACCGCCACCGACGCCAGGGCCACCAGGGTCATCGCCGTTGGTGGGGAGGTGAGTTGGGCGACCGTGCCCGCTACGGCCGCGCCGATGCCCTGCATGGTGAGCATGCCCGCGGAGCGCAACCCGAGAGCGTGGCCCGCGAGTTCGTCGGGGGTGAGTTCCATCAGGCGTTCCTGGAGGACCAGGCTCGCGCCGTAGCCGATGGAGGCCACGCACACCGCCAGGGCGGCCCAGGGCAGGCCGGGGCGCAGCGCGAAGAGCAGGTACGGCGTGGCCAGCAGGAGGCGGAGCGGGATGTCCAGGCGGGCGCGCAGGGCGGGCGGGACGAAACGGCCCAGGGTCAGATCGCCGACGAACATGCCCAGCGCCGCGCTCGCGAACAGCACGCCGGCGGACCCGGAGTCGTAGGAGACGTAGAGGGATTCGCAGCCGACCACCAGGCCGTTGGGGACCCACATGCCGAGGTAGGTGAGGCGGCGGGGGCGGGAGGACCACAGGAGGGCGTTCGTGCGCCAGGTGGCCGCGACGGACGGGCGGCCCGCGGAGCGGGGTGGGCGGGCGGTCAGGCCGAGGCGGAGCAGCACTGCTGTCGTGGCGTACAGGGCCGCCGCCAGGAGGAGGCAGGTGCGCGGGGAGAGCAGGGTCAGGAGGGCGCCGCCCGTCGCGAAGCCGGTGACCTGCATCAGGCCCGAGGCCATGTTGAAGACCGAACGGCCCAGCAGATAGCCCTCCTTGGAGAGGATCTCGTTCAGCAGACCGCCGCTCACCCCGCCGCCCAGCGAGGCGATCAGGCCCTGGAGGAACACGACGGCGAAGACCGCCCCGATCGGCAGACCGGGCGTCGCCAGCACCGCCGTACAGACGGCGAAGGCGGAGTTGATACCGGTGAGGGTGGCGCGCGGGGGCAGGCGGTCGGCGCCCGAGAGGAAGAAGGTCGCGCCGAGCATCTGGGCGAGCTGCGGCCCGAACATGCTCACCGCGGACAGTAAGGGGGACTCCGTGGCCCGGTAGACGAGGGTCGCGAGCGCCAGGCCGCTGATGGTCCCGGCCGCGTTCTGGGCGGCGAAGGAGAAGAAGAACGGGGTGTATTCGGGGGTGCGGAAGAGCTCGCGGTAGCTGCGCATGCGGTGAGTCTGAGGGGGTGCCCGCGGGGGTCGTATTCTTTCGCGCGGACGCGAAACGACGGGGGTGGTGGTCATGGGGTTGTGGCAGCTCAACGCCGACACTCTCGCGCGGAGTCGGTTCGTGCTGTCGCCGTTCGCCGAGACCTTCGCCGCGCTCAAGCTGCTGCATCTGGGAGTGGCCGCGCACCCCGGTGAACAGGTCTGGCTGCGCGAGCATCTGCCGTCGTACCGGCGGCTGTTGGCGGCCGATCCGGTCACCGGGCTGCTGCTGCGGGCGGGGCTCGGGCGGGCCTGGATCGCCGACTTCCTCTCGCCCACGCCGAGGGACCGGGAGCCGTTCGAGGCGGCCGTCGCACGCGTGCGGGCGGTACCGCCGGCCGACGCGCGGGCGAACCTCACGGTCTCGCTCCCCGGTCCGCTCCCCGCCGCCCTGGAGCGCGACGATCTGCCCGAGCGGGCGGCCCGGGTCCTGGAGTACGTGTGGGAGGAGACCGTACGGCCTTCCTGGGAGCGGCGCCGGCGCGTGCTGGAGGCCGATGTGGTCGCGCGGACCGCGCAGGTGAGCCAGGGCGGCTGGGCGGCCGTCGTGGACGCGCTGCGGCCGGGGCGGACGCGGTGGCTCGGGGAGAACCGGCTCCAGGTCAATCTGCACGAGTACCCGCCGCGGGAGATCTCCGGCGCGGAACTGGTCTTCGTGCCGGTCACCCCCAAGAGCGGCTGGGTGTCCTGGGAGGAGCCGGACCGCTACGCCATCGTCTACTCCTGCTCGGGCGCCCTCGCCGACCGTGCCGCGCACGCGGCCCCCGCGAGCCTCGGCGCGCTCCTGGGCCCCGCACGCGCGGGCGTGCTGACGCTGCTCGGGTCGCCGATGAGCACCAGCCAGCTGACCGCCGTGACCGGGCAGGCGCTGGGCTCGGTGGGGCGGCATCTGCGGGTGCTGCTGGACGCGGGTCTTGTGGAGCGGCGGCGGGCGGGGCGGTCGGTGCTGTACTCGCGGACGGCGGCGGGGGAGGTCGTGGTGAAGGCCGCGGGACTGTAGACCGCCTGGGGACGCGGAGGCGCACGGGTCCGTTGGACGCGGAGGCGCATGCCCCCGTGGGGAGAACGACATTTACCGGAGTTAGCATCCGGTTATGACGACTACAGAGAACACGGGTCCCCTCGGTGTCGAGATCGGGTCGCTCGCGGGCGGCTCCGCGGACCTCTCGCAGTACGCGGGCAAGGCCGTCCTCGTCGTGAACGTGGCCTCCAAGTGCGGGCTGACCCCCCAGTACACGGGCCTCGAGCGACTCCAGGAGCGGTACGCGGCACAGGGCTTCACCGTGCTCGGCGTGCCCTGCAACCAGTTCCTCGGGCAGGAGCCGGGCAGCGCCGAGGAGATCGCCGAGTTCTGCTCGGCGACGTACGGCGTGACCTTCCCGCTGACCGAGAAGGTCGAGGTCAACGGGGACGGCCGGCACGCGCTGTACGAGCGGCTCGTGGGCTTCGCGGACGGCGAGGGCCACACCGGTGACATCCGCTGGAACTTCGAGAAGTTCCTGATCGGGCGCGACGGCACGGTCGTCGCCCGCTTCTCCCCGCAGACCGAGCCGGAGTCGGCGGAGGTCGTGGCGGCGGTGGAGACGGCCGTCGCGTAGTCCCGGCTGTTGACCTTGCCCCTGGGGCAGGGCCGAGCGTCCTTGTCGCCGGGCGGACGGATACCGCCCGGTGACGGAGGATGACTCGGGTGGACGACGAACTGCTGACCATCGGCGCGTTCGCGGCGCGGGCACGGCTTTCGGCCAAGGCGCTGCGGCTGTACGACCGGCTCGGGCTGCTGGCGCCGGATCGTGTCGACGAGGTGAGCGGCTACCGCTACTACCGCGCGCACCAGGTCGAGCGGGCCCGACTCGTGGCGCTGCTACGGCAGTTGGACATGCCGCTGGCCAAGGTCGCCGAGGTGGTGGAGGCGGACGGGACGGACGCGGCCGCACTCCTCGCCGCGTACTGGACGGACGTCGAGAACCGGATCGCCGGTCAGCGCACGCTCGCCGAGTACCTCCGTGCACGACTGTCGGGGAGGAGCTCAGAGATGTACGGAAAGTTCGTGGTCGAGACGGTCGAGGTACCGGAACAGGTGTTGATCACCGAGACCCGGCACACCCTCGCGGACGAGTTGCCGACCTGGATCGGGGCCTCACTGGGGCGCCTGGAGGCGGCGGCGGAGGAATGCGGGGGCGTGAGTGCCGCGCCCTTCGTCGTCTACCACTCCGAGGTGTCGATGGAGAGCGACGGCCCGGCCGAGTCCTGTGTGCCGGTCGCGGACGAGGCGGCGGCGCGGGCCTGGGCGGCCCGGCAGGGGCACGCCCGGCAGGCGACGGTGCGGGTGGAGCCGGCCCGACGGCTGGCGTACACCCGGATCACCAAGACGCAGGTGGCGCATCCGCAGATCCTGGCCGCGTTCGAGGCGGTGGAGCAGTGGGTCGCCGGGCAGGGGCTGCGGTACGCCGGGCCGTGCCGCGAGGTGTACTTCGCGGACTGGGGGGCGGCGGGGCCGGGGGACGCGGTGTGCGATGTGGCGTTCCCGGTGGAGTGACGGCGATGGTCCCCGTGCCGCTTCCGGTGGAGTGACGGGCTGCCCGGAGTCCGGTTCCGGGCACAAGCCGAGCCCCCTCGGCCAGGACGGCGGGCCAGTCGAGAGGGCTCTTACTTGTTGAACTGCCTTTGTTGCTTATGGAGTTGTGAAAAGTGACCCAGCGGCATCAGTGAAGGTCGTGCGCCCCCCGCGCGACCTCCGCCACGAAGGCGTTCCACGAGTCAGCGGGGAAGTCCAGCGCCGGACCCCCGTCGACCTTGGAGTCCCGTACGGCCATGGCCGCGAGAACGGGTGACTTGACCTCGACGCATGCACCGTTCCCGGTGGAGTACGTGGACTTGGTCCACATGTCCGTGGCGCCCTGACGAATTGCCATTTTTGCTCCGGTTATTGCCAGTTGATGAGTACTGTCCCCGCGCGTCGCGTCCGGCCACGAACACTCCGGACGGACAACACGGTTTGCGCCAAAGCCTGTTGCTCGATGGCGTGATCGACGCTACTCGCCAACATCGGCGGACGGAGAGGCCATTCACTCGACCGGGTGGCATATACCCCTGGTGTCTTCCATCCGACCCGGCGGAAGGTGTATTCTCCCGCACCTTCCGCCGGAGGAGCCTCTCAGGACCCCCCGCGCCCCGCCGGGACCGCTCAGCGCGCGTAGTCCTTCGCGATGTCCGCGATGAACTGCCGGGACTGGTCCACGTTCAGGGCCTGCGCCCTCAAGTGCTCATACATCACGCTGTACTTCTGGACGTCGTTCGCCTTCTCCAGGTACAGGTCGCTGGTGACGCCCTCGATGTAGACGACGCTGGAGTCGGCCGCGTCGGGGAACTCCAGGATCGCGTACTGCCCGTTGAGCCCGGGATGGGCACCCATGTCGAACGGGATCACCTGCACGGTCACGTGCGGGAGTTGGGACTGCTCGACGAGGTGCTCCAACTGGTCCCGCATCAGGGAGCGGTTGCCGACCACACGGCGCACCGCGGACTCGTCCATCACGGTCCACAGCCGCAGCGGGTTCTCCGGCGCGGAGATCCGCTCCTGCCGGCGCAGCCGCACCTGGACCCGCTTGTCCACATCGGCCTGGGCGGTCTCGGGCAACGCCCCGGTGATGAGCGCCTCGGCGTACTGCCGGGTCTGCAACAGGCCGGGGACGACCTGGGGATCGTAGACGCGCAGACTCGCCGCGTCCGTCTCCAGTCCGATGTAGACGCTGTACGGGATGTCGCCGAAGGAGTGCCACCAGCCCTGCTGGCGCGAGTCCTTGGCCATCTGCATGAGCGAGTCGACGATCCGGACGTCCTCGACCTCGTAGACCCCGCACAGGTCGCGGACGTCACGCTGACTGATGCTGCGCCGTCCGTTCTCCAGCCGGCTGATCTTCGACTGCGACACCAGCAGCCGCTCGGCGACCTCTTCGGCCGTCATGCCCTTGAGCTCACGGAGCCGACGCAGCTCCTGGCCCAACCGGCGTCGCCTGACGGTGGGATTGACACTTGACGCCACGGGAACGTGCACCTCCGGCTGCATGCCTCTACTTGCCACTGCTTGCTGCTACTTGCCGCTACTTGCTGCTCACTGCTTGCCACTTTGCGTATCTGCTGTTGAGCAGACTGCCACCAAGGTGGTTTCTACCGCTGGGAAACGGTGGATATGCGGCAGGTACGAGCCAGGTTCCGGTTGCCCGCGGCGTCCGTAGATGCGGCCGAGCGGGGTGGAGAGACGTTACGTCTACTCCACCCCGCTCGGACCAGCGGCTCCCGAACCGGGTCTTGGGGACTGGCGGTGCGGCGGTACTGCGTGTGCTGCGGTCGTGCCGTGGTGCCGGTCGTGCGGTGCTGCTCCGCGGTGCGGGCGTGTGCCGTGGTACTGCGGCTCAGTGAGCCACGGCGCGCGCCATGGTGCCGCGGTGCGGCTGCATCGGAACACCACGAGCCGGTTCCGGTGGCCTTGATCCGGGCGCGGCCTGACGGCCGGCCGGGGCCGGGCTACGGCGTGGCTGTGCGGCCACCCCGTTCTGGACGTCCATCACGGCGTGCGCCACGAGTCCGCCCATGGGGTCGTGCCTGATCAGGTCCCGCAGCCGGGAGCGGGACGAGCGTCCCTCATTACCCGGATACAGGTGCTTGCCGAGACCGACCGCGTGCGCCAGTGCGGCGAGCGCGGCTGTCCGCGGGTCCGGCGGTACGCCGGTGCGGATCGCGGAATCGAGTCGGCCCCTGATCTCGCGGCTGATCTCGTTGTCCGTCGCTTGGTAGCGAGTCGTCGGCAACACCCCGCACATCTGCCCCGCCACGGCATGCACCATGCCGCACCGCTCGAGATGCGAGAGGTAGGTCTGGCGAAGTCCCAGTCGGGGCCCGCCAATCCAGTTCACTGCCCGTACCGGAGCGCCACGCCTTCGCAGCAACTCCAACGCGCAGTCCAAAGTCGGATCTCCGGTCGGCCGTGGTACCACCACGGCGATACGATCCCCGTCTGGGGCTATCCGTCCGGCCAGCGCCAGCTCCACTAGCTGTGCTCCGGCCAGACCGAGGTCGAGCGACTGCGGCTGTGCAGTGGTACCCGTGGCCGGGTCCAATGCCAGCAGTAGAAGCTCTTCCGGAAGAGTTCTGCGGCTCCTGCCCATCCATGCCTCCCCGCGTGGATGAATGACAGGGTGACCCCTCTCACATTGGTCTGTCGAGGGTGCGTGACCGGTTCGTGATGGAACCAGCAGGTATGTCGTTCTCGTCTACCGCAGGGGCCAGGCCCACACACAGGACACTGGTACATGGTTCGGACAACGGTGTTGATGCGTTGTCCGGACGACGGGTAAGAGATTTTCCAGCTGAGTCACCAGCTGACTTTCCAGCTGCTGTTGTGGCTGATTTTGTGGCTAACCCGGTTATCTCGGTCGGTTCGGTTTGACGCACGCTGGACGTGCGGCGCATGGAGGAGGCATCGGTGGCGGGCGAGTCCCCCGACAGGTCGAAGCAGCGCGAGTCGTCGGCAGAACCGACGCCGGGGAGCGCGAGTCCGGTTCCGGAGGCCCGGGGTGAGCGTGACCCCCGGTTGGCGGTGACCCGAGAGGACACGGCACCGGCACCGTCCGCGCCCTCCACGCCGTCCGCGGCGGTTCAGCGCGGGGGTGTGGACACGGCGACGAAGATCTTCTCGATTCGGGAACTGCGGACGGAGCCGGCGACGGACGGCGAGTCCGCCGACGCCGAGGCCTCTGAGGACACCCCGGCGCAGAACCCTTCCGCCGAGGGCGGTCCGGACGGCGATGCGCGGTTGCGGGCGGCTGTGGCGGCGTGGGTGACGTCGGGGCCGGAACCGGAGCCGGAGCCGTCCGAGTCGGACGGGGCCGCTGAAGGCTCGGGAGGCGCCGCTACGGCCGAGGACGGCTCCGGGGACGCGGAGACGCCCGTCTGAGGCCCTGGAGGCCGGGAGCGTCGAGGACGCGGGGGTCCCTGCCGCGACCGACGCCCCCGAGGGCGACGAGGCGCGAGATACGGCTGACGCCGTGAACGAGTCCGAGTCCGAGACCGACGACGTGACCGAGGGGGATCGGGTGACTGGCGGTGCGGGGGCGGCTACCGCGGGGAGCGATGCGACCGTTGAGCCCGCCTCCGACGCGGAGGAGGCTTCTCCGTCGGACAAGGCCCCCGGGGCCACGAAGACCGACAGGGCCGACGCGGTCGACGAGACCGACGAGGTCGCTGACGCCCGCCCGGACACCACCGACTCCGCCTCGGGAGATACCCCCAAGGCGGACGAGACCGCGGATGCGGATGCGGAGGCGGACACGACCGACACGGAGACCGACACGGAGACCGCTCCGAAGCCCACCGAGGGCAAGACGTCCGTCGAAGCGACCAGCCCGGAGCCGGACGACCACCCGGAAGCCTCCGAAGGCGAAGCCGCCTCCGAGTCGACCGCGCCGAAGACGGACGACATCCCCAAGTCCGCCGAAACCAGGGCCACTTCCGGCGCAACCGGGCCGAAGGCTGACAGCCACCCGGAACCCGCCGAAGGCAAGTCGCCCCTCGAAGCCACTGGCCCGGAGCCGGACGACAGCCCGGAGACCACCGAAGGCAAGCCCACCTCCGACGCAACCGCGCCGAAGACGGACGACCGCCCCAACTCCACTGAAGACGGCGCCACTTCCGACCCGACCGGCCCGAAGGCCGACAGTCGGCCGGAGACCACCGAAGGCGAGGCCTCCTCCGACGCGACCGCGCCAAAGGCGGACGCCAACCCCAAGTCCACTGAAACCAGGGCGACTTCCGCCCCGACCTCACCCAAGACCGACAGCCACCCGGAACCCGCCGAAGGCGACACGAAGGCGGATCCCCGGATCGCGGGTGCCACCGGCACCACCGGCACCACCGGCACCAAAGACGCCGCCCCCACCCCCGGACCGAAGGCCGCCGACGGCGATCGCCACCCGCGGACGCCACCCGCACCGCCCGTGCGGGGCGCCTTGTCGAGTGCGGGTGGCGTCCGCGGGTGGC
>NZ_JAENRY010000456.1 GCF_016612545.1 Streptomyces sp. MBT65
ATGCGGGGCAGGGGCTGCGGCGGTTGTTGCCGTGGGCCTCCGGGGACGCGGGGCGGTTGGACGAGTTGGCTCCGGAGCGGTACGTCGTGCCGAGCGGGTCCCGGATCAGGATCGACTACGGGAATCCCGAACAGCCGGTGCTCGCCGTCAAGTTGCAGGAGATGTTCGGACTTCACGAGTCGCCGACCGTCGCCGGGGTGCCCGTGCTCGTGCATCTCCTCTCCCCCGCCGGGCGGCCCGCCGCCGTCACCGCCGATCTTGCGTCCTTCTGGAAGGACGGCTACAAGGGTGTGCGGGCCGAGTTGCGCGGGCGGTACCCGAAGCATCCGTGGCCCGAGGACCCGGCCGCCGCCGAGGCCACGCGGTTCACGAATGCGCGGCTCAGGCGGTGACCGGTTCCGGTTCGTGGACCTCGGTCGGCGCGGGGTCTTCGGGGCGCCTGCTGCGGGCCTCCAGGTAGAGGGAGAGGGCCAGCAGGAGGAGGCCGAGGGTCAGGAAGCCCCAGGGGAGGTAGGAGACCATCAGCAGGACGAGGGTGCGGTTGGACTTCACCAGGGCGACGGTGTGCTTGATGTAGTCCTCGCGCATCTTCACGTCACCGGCGAACGCCGTCACCTTGGCCCGGCCGCTCAGCAGGGTGCCGCCGCGCAGTTCCTCCTTGTGGAGCTCCTCGCCGTAGACCGGTGCTCCGGTGACGGGTTCGACCCAGAACTTGCGGACCGTGGTGTACCAGCGGGTGGTGCCGGTCTTGGCGACGTCCTCCGGGGTGATGCCCTTGACCGGCATCGTCTTCGGCAAGGGGACCTTGGTCCACGGGATGGTCTGCTCGAAGTAGTAGACCTTGACGCCGCGGAAGTTCTGGGTGCCCTTGTAGTGGATCGGATTGGTGGTGCGGGTCTGCGCGTCGAAGTACTCGTAGTCCCGTTTCTGGGTCAGGAACGGCCACTTGAACTCGATGCCGTCCCGTTTCACCGGATCGCCGTCGACCATCTCGCCGGTGGCGTGGACGGGCTCCTGGGAGTGCGCGTCGAAGATGTAGCGCTCGGGGATCGAGGAGACCATCTTGCCGTCGGGGCCCTGGACGTAGGACAGACCGTCCCAGACGACGACGTCCCGGCCGGCCGTCTTGTCGATCTTCTTGGCGGCCTCCACGTTGCCCTTGAGGGTCTGCACGATGGTGACCTTGGAGACCGTCTTGGCCTGCAGGTTGTTGTAGTCGAGGAGGGTGGCGTTCTTCGCCTCCAGGACCATGTCCTGGTACTGGTTCGCCGGGATCTTGGCCAGGCGCGGGAAGGCGTACCAGCGCAGCAGCGGGGACAGCGCCGTGAAGAACACGGCGAGGGCGAGCAGGATCAGGCTGGCCTTGCGGTGCAACTCGGCCTCCCTACCAAGGAGTTAAACGCTTGCGCAATCGTTTACGGGTGCGCGGGCACCGTCGTCAGCAGCGGTTTCGGGGAGGTCTTGCCCATCGGCGAGCCCACCGCGGTGATGGTCAGGACCAGCGCGAACGCGAGCGCGAGTCCGGTCGCGGCGGCGATCAGAGCACGCATGCCGGGCCTCCCGACAGACAGGGAACAAAGAAACCGAAGGAGCCGACGCCCCCAGGAACTGATAGGTCGTCAGGTCGGGCACCGTAGCAACGCGCGGGCGAGATGAGAACACGTTGCACACGCACGGAGGGGGCGGACACGACAAGGGCGCCCTCCCGCCGTAGCGGAGGGGCGCCCTCGTCGTGCGGCTGTGCAGTCGTACGGCCGTCAGGTCCTACGAGTCGTTACGCGCTCGGCGATGCCGACGGGCTCGGGTCGGCCGAAGCGCTCGGGCTGGCCGAGGAGGTGTCGGTCGGCGCCGCCACGGTCAGTTCGACCGTGAGGGTCGCGCCGCCCGTGGTGGTGATCTGGAGCAGGAAGGTGCCGGTGGTGTCGTCGGCGTACAGCTTCGGCAGCGTCAGGAGGCCGTCGGCATCCGTGGCCAGGCCCGTGAGGGTGCGTACGGTCTTGCCGTCCGCGTCCTTGAAGTAGGGGCCCTTGTCGTTCTCGGTCGTGTCGTCGGCCGCCTTGACGAGGGTCGCGGTGGCCGCGACCTTGTCGGCGACGGCGCCGTTGTACGTGGCCTTCACCTGGACCTGGTCGGTGAACTCGCCGCCCGGGGTGCAGGTCAGCGCCGTGGTGCTGGTGCGGGCCAGGGTGTCGGCGACGCGGGGCGTGACGCTGGCCGTGTAATCGAGACCGGCGACCGCGCGGCCGACGACGGTGGCGCGGACGGTGAAGTCACCGGTCGTCTCGCCCGCTTGGAGGGCGGGGGCGACGGCCACGCCGGAGGCGTTGGTGACGACTGTGGCGACCGTCTCGCCGCCGGTGAAGGTGGCGTCCGTGGTCCCGACGATCGTGAACCGGATCCTGACCTTGGCGACGGCCTTGCCTGCCGAGGTCCTGGCGCTGGTGCTGATCTTCTTGCCGAACTGGTCGCCCGCCATGGCGGTCAGCTTCGCCGTACCGGCGTCCGCGAGCTTGGCCACCGTGTCGGTCGGCGTGGGCGTCGGGGTCGGGCTGGCCGGCGTGCTGGGGCTCGTGCTGCCGCCCGGAGTCGGGTCGGGGCTCGGCGACGAGGTCGCCGGAGGCGTCTGCGAGGGCGAGGTCGAAGGCGTGGATCTGGAGCCGTCGTCGCTGCGGCCCGACGGCAGCGTGCCCGTGCCGTCCGGGACCGAGTGGGTGCCCTTGCGGTAGAACTCCAGCCACGACAGGACCGTGTTCAGGTAGTCCGTCGAGTTGTTGTAGCTGAGGATCGCGCTGCGCAGGCCCGCGTCGGTCGACAGGTTCCAGTCGTTGCGGCACAGGTAGTGGCCGGCGGCGAGCGCGGCGTCGTAGACGTTGTTGGGGTCCTTGACCCCGTCGCCGTTGCCGTCGCGGCCCGCCCAGGCCCAGGTGGACGGGATGAACTGCATCGGCCCGACCGCCTGGTCGTACGTGCTGTTGCCGTCGTACGCGCCGTTGTCGGTGTCCTTGATGAGCGCGAAGCCGTTGCCGTCGAGCGCGGGGCCGAGGATCTTGGAGGTCGTGGTGCCGTTCGCGTCTACCTGGCCGCCGCGGGCCTGGCCCGACTCGACCTTGCCGATGGCGGCGAGGAGTTGCCAGGGCAGGTTGCAGCCCGGCTTGGACGCGGCGAGTTCCGTCTCGGCCTTCTTGTAGGCGTCGAGCACGGTCGCCGGGATGCCGGCCTCGGCTGCGCCCACCGAGACCGGGGTCCCTATGGACGGCGACTGACTGGGGCTCGGGAGAGGGCTGCTGAGCGGCGGGAGGTCCGTGTAGTACGGCGAGTCTCCGGTGGCGCCGTGGCCGCTGCCGGCGTCACTCGCGTCGGGCGTCGCCTGGCCGGTGGCGATGGGTCTGTCGCTGCCGGTCACCACCGGAGCCTGGGACGCGGACAGTGCCGCGACCGCTGCCGCGGCCACCGCCGTCGTCGCCGCACCCTTGCGCAGCCGCCTGCCGAAATGCGCCGTCATGGAGTGAACCCCTCCCAGGGACGCCCGAGCGCCCGTCCTTGTCTGTTGCCTCTGCGCCTGGTGTGACGGTCGACCCGCCCCGCAGGTTGCCCTCGTGGTCGTTATCGGATGGTGTGTACTTCTGTTCTCCGTCTCCGGCCGTTCGCGGGCCCCGCGCGGGGACCCAGGCGACCCTACGACAACTTGCTTTGCACGGGCACCCGTTGGTGACCGTTATTCACCGCTTGGCCATGTGCCGACCTCTCCTACGGGGACCTCTGTTGCCGTTCACCTTGAGTCATGCCGCCGCCGTACTGCCCGCCGTGCGCGGCGACGGAAGGGGGCGCGGCCTCCTTGTACCGGCGGTGCTGGTGGCGGGTTCCTTCGCCCCCGACATGACGTACTACGCGGCGAGCGCGGTCCCCGGAGCGATGGAATTCGGGAAGGTCACGCATTCCTTCCCGGGCGTCTTGACCATCGACGTCCTCATCACCTGGGCGACGGTCGGCCTGTGGCTGCTGCTGCGCGAACCCCTGGTGGCCCTGCTCCCGCGCGCCCGACAGCCCCGTACGGCCACCCTCCTGCGCTGCGGCACCCCACGCGCGCGTGCGACCCCGTCACTGGCCGCCCGCTGGTACGCGTCCGCGGTGCTCGGCGGCCTGACCCATGTCGTGTGGGACGCGTTCACCCACCACGACCGGTGGGGCGTCCGGCTGTTCCCCGTCCTGGACCGCGAACTGGCCGGCAGACCCCTGTTCTCGTCCTTCCAGTACGGCAGTTCGGCGATCGGCGCGCTACTGATCACCACGTTCGTGCTGCGCGCGCTACGACGGAGCCCGGCCGCGGAGCCGGTGGGGGTACCCGTGCTGTCGGCACGGGACCGCTGGACGGCCGGGCTCCTCCTCACCACCTGCGCCCTGCTCGCGGCAGCGGAACGGGCCTCCAACTGGTGGGCCTACTGGGGCTCGACAGCAAGCCTCTGGGACCTGATCCCGACGTTGTGCTTCGGGGCGGGGGCGGGGCTGGTGCTGGG
>NZ_JAENRY010000457.1 GCF_016612545.1 Streptomyces sp. MBT65
GGCCGGGGGCGTCGAGGGCGGGCGGAGCGAGTGGGTCGTCCCGTTCGGCTGCGGGGTCGACGGGGTCGGGGCGCATGAGGCTGAGCGGGTAGTGCTCGACGAGTTCCCCGACGTCGCCCTCGGACCTGATGCGCAGCAGGCGTCGGCCGGAGACACCGCGCCAGGTGCGGTGCGCGGCCCGCTTCACCCAGGCGGAGGCGCCGGTGCCGGTCTTCGGTTCGCGGGTGTCGGTGACCTCCAGGGTGAGTCGCATCCGGTAGCGGGTGACGTACTCGGCGTGTGCCTGGGTCGTCGTCGCGGTGGCGATCCGTACGCTGCCCTCGGACTGGTTCTGGGCGGCGGTCTGCTGGGTGGAGCCGACCTCGGCGTACGTCGGTCCGGCCATCCGCACGGTGTCGTTGCCGGTGTGCGCGCCCTGGGTGACGGTGGTGCCGATGCTGGCGCCGGAGGCGCGGCCGCGGCCCTCCTGCGTGGTCTCCGCGGCGCTCCGGTGCTCCTCGAACTCCACGCTGTGGCCGAGGCCGCCGAAGCCGCTGCCGTCCGGTGCGGGCCTGTCGACGGGCACCTTCACCGGGATCAGTTCGGCGCGCGCCCGTACCTTGCGGCTGCCGACCCACAGGTTGGCGGTGGACGAGCCCCAACGGCCCACGCGGGCGGGCACGGAGGAACTGCCGCCGGTCATCTCCTTGCCGAGGGCGCGCACGACGCGTTCCGACATCAGCCGGTGCACCGTGTCCCGGTCGCTGGACGTCAGTCCGAGCGGCCTCAACTGCCGGTCGAAGTCGTTGAGTACGGTCGCGGTGTCGAGCGCGGTGAGCGGGAAACTGCCGAACGGGTTGTCCAGGAGCCAGGGTTGGGGCGACCACCGGCGCCGGGTGTAGAGCGGTACGTCGCCCCAGCGGTCCCGGAGCAGTCCCATCCGGTAGGCGCTCTTCTCCGGGACGTGCCCGACCCAGCCGTCGTTGACGAGGACCCGCCGCCCGGACGCGCCGGCGAGCCAGCGGGGCAGCCGCCGTATGCCCGTCGCGCGTTCGCCGACGAGGGTGGAGGTGGCGGCGATCTCGTGGTCGACGTCGGCGGTGACGAGGACCTGCCGGCCCTGGTCCTTGCGGTTGATCTCGGCGAGCGCGGTCCGGGAGACGGCCCGGAAGCGGGACTTGTCGAGGCGGTAGGGGCTGGCGACGAGGCCGTAGTTGCCGGTGGTCCCGGTGCCGGTGTCGTGCGAGTGGAGGTAGACGAGCTGGCCGCCGAAGAACAGCGTGCTGGTGCTGGTGTGGCGTCCCGAGGCCTGGGTGGCACCGCCGATGGTCGTCTCCGCCTCGATCGGGATGGCGCCCGTCACGGCGGTGAGGCTGCCGGGGCGCAGGCGGCTGCGGTGGGCGAGGACCGAGGAGCGGTCCAGGTAGGGTGCCTTCGCCCACAGCCCGGAGGCACGCCAGCCGGTCGGGGCGGACGACTGGTCGAAGTTCGCGGTCAGGAACTGGCTCTGGAACACGCGCAGGGCCGCGTCGTGGACGGGGGCGCCCTGGTGGGTCAGCATCCAGGAGTTGCCCGACGACTCCTTGAGGACGTCCTCGGCGGCCCGGCCGAGGGCGGGGTCCGCGACGACCGCGAGGGTCAGGTACGGGTGGCGCCGGTACTCCTCGCGGCCCCGGCGGCCGGCCCGCTCGAACAGGCCGCGCCTGGCGAGCGCCAGGTCCCGCGCGGCCTGCCCGGTGGTCGCGAGGGGCACGCCGTGCAGGGGGTGGTGCGGGCGTGAGGTGTCGCGGGCGGGCGTGTGCTCGACGGGCACGCCGAGCAGCACACGCCCGACGGAGGGCCCCTTCGTGACCGGCCCGGAGCCGGCCGGGCCGATGAGGTTCTGCTCCCGCTCGGTGAAGACGAACGGCCGCGTGCCGAGCAGGTTGAGGAAGAGGACCCCGCGCAGCAGGCCGCGGAACCGGCGGAAGCCGCCGCGCCGCGCGGTGAGGGTGACCTCGTAGCTGTACAGGTGGGTGCCCTTGGTGCCGATCGACATGGCCTCGTGCGTGGCGGCGGCCCCGTAGCCGCTCTCCGAGTCGGTACGGCCGCCCCAGCGCACGCCCAGGGAACCGGTGCCCGCGTGCAGCGGGCCGCCCGCGCTGTCGGTCGCCGCGTCCCGCAGCGACAGCAGCCCCTCCGCGCCGATGTGCGCGCCGCGCGCGCTGTTCTGCCGCCCGCCGAGGTTCTCGCTGCCGGGTGCGCTGAACCGCAGCCGCAGGTCCTTCTGGGTGCCCTCGAAACGCCGGTCGGTCAGGGCGGCGTCCACCCACACGTACCGGTGCGCGCGGGTGGTGCGGCGGGAGTCGACCAGGGAGATCCGCAGCCCCGAGGTCATCATCGTCTCCAGGTTGCCCGCCATGCTGTGGAAGGCGAGGGTGTTGAGCACCTCCAGGGTGTTGGAGACCGCCATCTGGAAGTGGTCGGCGTTGCGCCAGCGGGGATTGGCGGGATCGAGTTCGGACAGCGGCGCGACGAGGTCGGGGTAGGCGCGCGCGACCTCTTCGAGGACCTGGTCGCCGAAGTGGTCGAGGAACGTGCGGTCCTCGCCGTCGATGTTCCGTACGTAGGAGCCGTCGGCGAACGTGAACTCCTCGACCCTGCTCATGCCGAGGGTGGGCGGCGAGTCCTGGGTGAGGTACGGCGGCACCCTGGGTGGAGTGCCCGGCGCGGGGCTCGCCTCCCCGGCGAGGCGGCGGGCCTCGGTGCGGGTGAGCCGTTCCACGGCCCAGGTCTGGAACGTCCGGGTCCGCGGTGCCTCGCTCCAGGTCCGCGGCGGGTTCTTGCGCAGTTTGCCGGGTGTCGAGCTCGCCTCGTCGCGTCTGCGGTCGGGCAGCGGTGCCTTGGTGTCGGGCGGTGCGGTGACCGTGACGGTCTTCTGGACCAGGTAGAGACCCGTGGGGTCGCCCTTGGCCTGCCCGGCGGACTTCACGGCGCCGGTTCCGCCGGTGACGGAGGCGCGGTTGCGGGAGGCGCCGTAGCGGAAGTTGAGACCGGCGAGGATCCGCAGGTCGAACTTGCCCTGGTCGATGCCGAGAAGTTGGAAGGCGGGTCCGAGGGCGCCGCCGATGTCGACGCCCGAGGACCGGCCGGTGGTCCGCTCGTTGCGGACCGTCGTCTGGGAGATGTCCCGGAGTTCGGCGGCGGTGGTCTCGTTGATGAGGACGGCCTCGCCGGGCTCCACCCGGACCGAGAAGACACCGAGCGGTTCGCGCCCCGCGTCGTCCTTGAACAGCGGCGGCGAGGTGACCGTCCCGGCCGCCATGACGCGGCTCATGCGGTGGAATCCGTCGGTGGAGAAGAATGAGTTGATCTGCTTGCCGGCCATGCTGTCCGTGTCGGTGCCGATCTGCTGGAGCGCCCAGTCCCGGATGTGGGCGACGGGACCGAAGCTCTCCGTGTTCATCATGCGGTAGTGGGAGCCGCGGTCGAGCCGCATCCGCGGGGGCAGCCGGTCGGCGGGCGGCTTGGGCCGGGTGAGGCTGTCGGCGATGCGCACGAACAGCCCGTCCCTGACGGCGAAACCGAAGGCGACCTGAGCACGTGTGCCGGACCTGGGCCGGATCGCCTTGCCGGTCCGGTCCACGGGGCGTCCGGCCGGATCGGTGACCTTGAACTCGTACCAGACGTCGTCGAGATGGGCGTGCGAGCCGTCGGTCGTGCGGGTCTCGTTCTGGTTCACGACGAGGTTCTGCAGGTTGTACTCGACCCGCTTGGTCCACGAGAACTGCGCGAAGACCCGTCCCCAGGGCGCGAACAGGGTCTTCACCGGTCCGAGCGGTGCGGTGGGCGCGAGGGAGGTCGACGTGCTGTTGACGGCGACCCGGCCGGTGAGCGCGGTGTTGCGCTGCATCGTGTCGATCTTCACGGGGTTGGCGTAGCCGAAGGTGAACCTCTCCCACTGCCCGTACGGTCGGGCCGTGACCGTGAGAATTCGCGACTTGCCGTCCACCGTACGGTAGTTGAACTGCTGCCCATCGCCGAAGAAACCGCTCGGGTTGTGGACGAGGGCGTGTCGTACGTCGTCCAGGAGCCCGTCGCCTGCACGGTTGCCGCCGGGGCGCGCGGGACGGGGGCGGACGCCGGGCGGTTGCCGGAGGTTGAGGTCGAGCTGCTCGACGACGCGGTCGGCGCCGCGCAGGACGCGGTCCCCCTGGCCGAGGGTGTAGGAGCGGCGCAGCAGATTGCGCGGCAGCCCGCGCAGCAACTCGCCGATGCCGCCCATGTAGACGGGCAGTTTGGCGCCGTCGGTGAACGACGCGGGTCCTCCGCCGCTGTACGGCGCGGGCGGCAGGTCGAGGTCGACGCGCGGCGGCCGACGCGAGTCCAGGTCGTGCACCACCCAGGTCGGCCCGGGCGCGGCGGGCTTCTTGACGGGCGGTGCGATGAACTCGGCTTCGGCGTCCTCGTCGATGGGTTCGAGCGGAGAGGTACGGCGGTTCGGCGGGGGGCCCTTGCGGGGCGGGCGCTGCCGACGGGGCTTCTCCGGGGG
>NZ_JAENRY010000458.1 GCF_016612545.1 Streptomyces sp. MBT65
GTGATCTTTGAAGACGGACCCTAGCACGTGTAGTTGAACACGAGGTCCGGGTCCACCGTCATGCCGCTCCTGTCGGGTCCTTCCGGCCGGGAGAGGGGCTATTGACGGGGTTGAGTTCGCCGATGTGCACGCTGAACAGAGCCTTGTCGAGGGCTCCGAGGAGGCGCTGCGCCGGCAGACCAAGTCGGGCCCCCGCCTTGCCGCCGAAGTGGAACGTCTCTGATCGCATAGCCTCTCCTGGCACGCACACGACAAGGGGAGGGTCATGAGAGGCAGAACGGCCTGGGCCGCGGCCGGTGGGGCTGCGATCTTGGTGCTGGTGACGGCGACCGGGGCGCACGCGGAGGGGCGGGGCGATGTCCGGGTGGTGAAGACCGTTGTCAACGGCGGCGGCAACGTCATCGTGGGCACGGCGAAGACGATCACCTACCCCGTCGACATCACCGTCAAGGACAACTCGGGGGTGAAGGGGCTGTCGCACGTCAGTACGTACAACGCGGGCAGCGCCGCCGGCAGTGGCTTCGTGGACTGGACCGGCACGTCCTGCAAGAAGAAGTCGGCGACCACGTCGGTGTGCACGGCCACGATGAGCATCACGCCGGCATGGATCCCCGACTACAGCGACAGCGACAGCAACAAGACCGCAGGCGTCTGGGAGATCAGCGCCACCGTCCAGGCCAACGACGGTGACTACTGGATCTCCGACCGCATCGCCCTGTACAAGGTCAAACGCGCCGCCCAGCTCACCACAGTGATCGCACCCGAGAAGGTCGCCAAGAACGCCAAGGTGACCGTCACCGGCAAGCTGTCACGGGCCAACTGGGAGGACCTGAAGTACCACGGGTACCCAGGGCAGCAGGTCAGGCTCCAGTTCAAAAAGAAGGGCGCCGCCCACTACAGCACCGTCAAGACCGTCACGACGGGCAACATCGGGCAACTGGCCACCAAGGTGACCGTCACCTCGGCAGGCAGCTGGCGCTGGTACTTCCCCGGCACCACCACCACTTCGCTGAAGGCCTCGGCCGGGGACACACTCAACCTCACGTAGCCGACCAACGGTGCCACGGAATCGGCCTCGGCCGCCCGGCCCCATCGTCAAGCACCGCTTTCGATGCTGCGCCGCGGGACCCTTCCACTTGGCAACCACGGCGCAGCATCACGCGCGCGCCGGCCGGTACCCGCTTCTTGGCCAGCGCTCTTCCGCCAGGGAGCACTGAACACAGGCCCGGACGCCTCACGCCGCCGATCTCACCAGGCTCGCCGACCACGGCCTGGAACGAGCGGAAGCGCGCGAGGCGTCCGGTACGCAGGGCGGCGGATGCCAGCGTCCTGGAGGGCCCGCGCCCGCCCATGAGAATGTCCAGGGTGGACGGTACGGCGGCCGGCGATGTACCAGGCGAAGGAGAGCGGCGTGAGCGGCACGGTCCGGCTGACCTGCCCAACTCACCCTAAAAGCTCGTCGCAACGCTGGAATGATCACCGTGTTGCGATGATCGCTGGAATCCGCCTTATCGCACAGGCAGTCTTGTTGTCACTGAGCCTGGACGACGGCTCCGCGAGAGCGGTACTGGGCCGGTAGCATCCCGACCGTTGTGGCTAGGACGGCGACGGTTCGGGCTCCTGCAACGGCGAGGCCATAGGGACGACCGCATGATGTGCCGATGCCGGAACCTCCGGCTCAGAAGGAGCCGCCGAAGCTGCTTGGCCAAGTGGTGGCGTGCCGGGTCGTCGTCCGGTCACCCGAGGGCGACGGTTGCTTGGGCGGCCAGGGATCTGGGCGTCCCGCCCGCTTTGCGACGGTCCGGAAATGCTGGTGCTCGTACAAGTAACACTTCTCGGTGAGGACGGCGCGTAGCTTTGTGCCGTTCGGGTCTTCGCGGTCGTACCGCTCGAACTGCTCGGTGAGGAAGAGCAGCGGGAGCAGCTCCTGATCATCGTCTTCGGGCAGGTAGCCCGCGTCGACCACGGCCGCGACCGCCTCTGGATCGAGTTCGATTGCGCGGGTCCGGATGGCTCTTCGCATACCCCAGCTACCCCAGCGTTCGAAGTTCGCCGAGGGGTCGCTCAAGGGACCGAGGTCGCGCAGGGACCGCCGTACGGCTACGGCCACGTCGTCCGGCAGGTCCGTGTCCAGGATCGCCAGGATCCGGTCGATGATGACGTCTTCCTCGATCCTCAACCCGTCGATGGGGTACGTCAGCTGCAGGACTCGCCCGTTCGGATCGGCCTCGCGATAGGCCGCGAACTGCCGGGTGAGCAGCAGGAAGATGGGTGTCCAGGCGGAGCTGGCCGGCCGGTACCCGGCGTCGCGGGCCGCGGCAATCGCCTCGGCGTCACCGAGCACGGCCTGGTCACACACCGCCGTGACACCCTCTCGGGCCGACAGGTCACGCAACGCGCGGCGGCAACGGTCGTGGACCTGTTCCGGCAGCCAGGTGCCGAGATACTCCAGCAGCCGCAGGACCAGGGCGTCCTGTTCAAATGCCGGCAGCAGATCGGTCCGGTTCTTCAGAAGCGCGAGCAATGACAGGTCGATGTCGCCGGGCTGGGCGGGCGGCCGAGGCAGGTTTGGGTTGGTGCAGACGATCTTGAGGAACGAATCCGGGCAGCCCCCACGCCACAGGTTGCACTTGGTCTCGTGGCCGGGCGGTGCCGCGTCGAGGTAGGTCGGGCCCAGATGCGCACGCGGCCGGAAGGCGGTTTCCAGGGCGTCCAGCAGGCCGGGCTGGTCGGTGACGGACAACAGGTCGGCCAACCGTTGGCGCAATGCGGGACAGGGGAACCCCAGCGCGGCTTCGACTAGCCGCCGAACATACGGATCCCCCATATACACGCCGTCCGGCGGGTCGGCGGCGGTCTGCGGGAGACAGGCGGTCAGCCGGACCCGCGGCCGATACGGGGACGTGGGGTCGGCCTCGAGCAGGAACTCCAGCACCGGAACGACCCGCTCCGGCCGCTCGTGGTTACCGAACCTGAAGTGCGCCGCTGACAGCAGGAACCACGCGCCGCGCCAGACCTCGTCGCGGTGGGCTCCGCCAGCCGCCCACCACCGGTCAATCCGCTTACGGGCCCGGCTGTTGCGCTCGTAGAGGGCAGCAGCCAGCACGTCCCGGCCGCGTTCCCGGGCGCGCCACCGACGGAACTTCATCGTTCCATGATGCATCGCCTGCATGCCGATGGCTTGTGCCCTCAGCTCCAACTAGACAGGGACGGCTTGTCGTTGGTCAGGGCGGGCCCGCGCCTGGACCTGGCTGCACGGCTGGGGTGCGCGCCGGTCTTTCTACTCTTCCCGACCCACAGACGGTGGCGATGTCCCTGTGACCTGGCCCGCGTCATCGCCGACCTGGTCCGCGATCGGCGAGGCCATCTCCTCGCCGACTGGGTCCGCGAGGCCGAGACCAACGGCCCTGGTTCCGTGCAGGGCTTCGCGGGATTCCTGCGCCAGGGCATGGAAGATGTCCCTGAAGTGTGACGCCCAGGCGAATGCGTCCCGCCGGACCTCAAGGTGCAGCACGCTCATGTCCACGGCCTTCGTGCTGGTCCCGTGTGTTTCCTGATCCGGAACACAGGGTCAGGCGAAGGCCGCCCTGACACGAGGGAATTACCCGGCCGAGCGAACGCGTACGAGAAACGTTCGACAGCAGCAGCTTAAAGATCAAGCTGAGACCTGATGCTCGATCGAGGCCCTGCACGGCGATGGCCGCGTCCGTTCCTCGCGGCGAGATCCGCCTCGTGGACGGCGCCGGTCAGACCACGTTGTCGGGAGCGACCCGTCGCGGCCGGCCCGGGCGCTGTGAAGCAACCCCGGTCCGTCACCCCGGTGCGGCGTCAACCAGCCTGTGGAATGGCGCTGTTGGTGATCGACGCCCGACCCGTATCGTTACCTCATGTGGTCATATGCGGTGTGGGGGCTGGTCGGTGCCGCCCTGTACAGATGTCTCATCGTCCGGGCTGCTCTCCTGCGCGACGAAGACCCGTTCACACACCGGTACGGGCGGTGGGACTATCCCGACGGGCCCGGCGCCGGCGCCCTCGTCGCAGGCCTGTGCCTGCACGCGCTCCTGGGTGCGGCGGTCGGCTGTACTGCGGCGACGCTGGCCGGCACGGCGGGAGCGGCGAATGCGGTCAGGTCCCTGATCGCGCTGGCCCTGGGAGTCGTCACCCCGATCGTGTTCAAGCCGGCCGGCCGGCTCACGCTCCGGATCCTGGTACCCGATGCCCTGGACGGGGGAACGGAGATACGGTTGATAGACCGCCGGTACTGGTACACGCCGCCCGGTCACCCTCCCGTGGCCACCGACGGACCGTACCCGTGGGCCGACGAACTGGCCCGGCGCATCCGCGCGCGGGAGGTGGCCCGGCCGGTCAACCTGAAAGGCGCCCACCTCAGCGGGGCGGACCTGACCGGGGTGGATCTGCCCCGGGTCTACGCGC
Organism: Streptomyces sp. MBT65; assembly: GCF_016612545.1. GTDB lineage: Bacteria > Actinomycetota > Actinomycetes > Streptomycetales > Streptomycetaceae > Streptomyces. Next base: position 4,435 of record NZ_JAENRY010000458.1, read on the forward strand.
AACTGGGCACGCTGCCAGGCGTGTGCCTTCGGGAGGCGAACCTGTCGCGGAGCTTCTTCTATGTGGCGAATCTGATCGGCGCCGACCTGACGCGGGCTCGCCTGGACCGAGCGGAGCTGGGCTCGGCGAGGCTGGTCCGGGCACGGCTGACAGAGGCCGACCTGACCGGAGCGGACCTGACGCACGCTGACCTGCTGGACGCGGACCTCGTGGGAGCACGGCTGCGCGGAGCGGACCTGGGCGGGGCGGTGCTCGTCCGGGCGAACCTCACCGGTGCCGACCTGACCGGGGCGTGTCTTGAACGGGCGGACCTGACGGGTGCCGACCTGAGCGGCGCGGAGCTGACGGGCGCGAACCTGGCCGGGGCGCGATGGACCTCACAGACCGTCTGGCCCATCGGGCCGGCCGACCGGATGCGGGACGATTCGGAGCAGCTCTTCGATGACGTGTACCGCGTGCACGGCTGGTCGCCCGAGCCCCACAAGTCCAAGGAGAAGAGTCAACCTCCTTTCTTCCAAAGGTTGTTGATCGCCTTCTGTGATGCCACCCCGGCGTTCCGGCCGCTCCGCGCCGGTGACGTCGGGCACGGCAAGGAGACGCGGGCCTTCCGTCCCGCCAGACCCGTCGGGCGGGACGGCCTCAGGAGTGCGCTGAAGTCCGGCACGGCTGTTTCCCTGTCAGGCGCGCAGCTGCACGGTATCGATCTCGTGGGCGTGAGCCTCGCCGGAACGGACCTCAGCCGGGCCGACCTCACGAAAGCGATCCTGACGGGCGCCGACCTGAGCCGGACCGACCTGACCCGGACACGTCTGACGCAGGCGAACCTGTCGGGAGCCAACCTGAAGGGCGCGAACCTCGCCGGAGCGAACACCGTGAACGCGGACGTGACCGGGGCGATCCTTACCGGCGCGAACCTGGCCGGCGTCTATCTGGCGGACACGAACCTGTCCGGTGCCCGCCTGACCCGTACGAACCTGACCGGCGCCCTGTTCTCGGGGACGAAGTTGACGGGAGCCGACCTGACCGACTCCGACCTCACCGATGTCGCCCTGGACAAGGCGGACCTGCGCGGCGCGAAACTCCTGCGGGCCCAGCTGACCTCCGCTGACCTGAGCGAGGCCGACCTGACCAAGGCCATCCTCACCGAAGCCGACCTGACCGGCGCCCATCTCTACGCCGCGGACTTCTCCCAGGCCCAGATGATCAGGGCCAGGCTCACTCTGGCCTTTCTGTACAACGCGAAGCTGACGGGCGCCGACCTCACCCACGCGGACCTGGCCGGAGCCGACCTGACCGAAGCGCGCCTCACAGGGGTCAAGCTGGTCGGAGCCCGGCTGCGCGGCGCGGACCTCGCCGGGGCCGACCTGAGTGGAGCCCGCACCGACGGCGCCGACTTCGCGGAGGCGGTCTGGTCCAGCACGACCAAGTGGCCCGGCACGATCGCCGGGACTATCCGGGATCGCTCCGAAACAGCCCCCGACGGCACCTTCCGCGTACGCACCACCACCCTGGGCAAGAACCATTCCCCCAGCTCGGGAACCTCCGAACGGTAGCCCGAAGCCGTCCAAGAACCTCCGCATCCAGTTCAACCGACTCCACTTCTCATCCGCTGTCCAGGGGCGGTTTTTCTGATCACTAACGAGCTCGCGCATGGTTGGCGGTGAGACGTCGAGCTCTTGATCGTTGATCATGGTTGCGTGGTGGGGAACGCGACTCGTGCACTGGTCATCAGCAACCGGCGGATCACGGGCCTGACGGCCGATGTGATCGCTGAACTCGTCGCTGAAGTCGGCCCGTTGTGGCATCAACGCCACCAGGCCCCTCTGCCCGCGCGGACGCCGACCTGGTCCTGACCACCCTCGAGTACGCGCTCGCGAGCCGGGAGGTCGAACCGGGCAAGCTGATCCACCATGCGGATCACGGCTGTCAGTACACATCCGTGAAGCTCACAACTCGACTGCTGAGAGCGGGAGTCGAAGCATCCATGGGCTCGGTCGGGGACAGCTACGACAACGCTCTCGCGGAGAATCTGTGGATGATCATCAAGACGGAGTGCATCCGCGGCCGCGTCTTCGCCACCCGGGCCGAGGCGAATCTCGCGCTGTTCGAGTACATCGACGGACCCCGTTGCCCAATTGCTTATGCGGCGTGGTCCAGGGCTCCGAGGTGTGATGTCCGAGTGGGGGCGAGTGGTTGTCCGGTCCACCAGGCGTCGAGTCGGAGCAGGTTGACGGCGGTGGCCACGAGGATGTGCGCGAGGGCGGTCTTCCCCAGTCCCGTGTAGCGGGTTCTGCGTCCGCCGGTGGCTGTGACCGCCTGGTGGATTGTGCCCTCAATGCCGGAGCGGACCGCGTAGACGGCCCTCCATTCGTCAGTGGTCTGCTCGGCGCGGACGTGTTCGAGGACGGCGTCTTGATCTTGTGGGCGGACGGTCAGCTGCCGGCCGTAGCGTGTCGAGTTGGTGCACTGCCCGCGGGAGGGGCGAGGCGCGCAGGTCTCGGTGGCGAAGAGGATGCGGATCGCGGGTCGCTGATTGTTGTCGAGTCCCTCGGTCCACTAGCGGCTGTGGGCGTCAGCGGGGCAGATAGCCCGGCGAGCGTCCCAGTCGATGGTGAAGGATGCCTTGTCGTAGCCGGTCCCTTGGACAGTGCGGCGGGTCATGGGCCGGACCGGGCCGATAACGCGGACACCTCGCTGGCTGGGCGCTGTGAGCAGGAGTTCCGCGGAGATGTAGCCGGCGTCCATCAGGTGTTCGCCCGGCAGCAGGCCCTTGGTCTCGAGCCGGTCGTGGATCTCGTCGACGACCAGAGGGTCACCGACCGTGGCGTCCGTGGTCACCACATGCGTGATCAGGTGCGGTCGGCCGGTCTCCTTGGCGTCGCAGGTCTCGGTGAAGTGGAACTTGTAGCCGTCCCAGGCCGAGCCGCGCTTGACGGCGTTACGGGAGTCGGGGTCGTAGGGCGAGGTGATCCGTGCTCTGCTGGGCGGTAGCTCGTCCTTCCCCCGCCAGGCCACCTCCTGCACTCCGTCCGTGATCGTGCGCTGGAACTGCTGGAGCCATACGGTCCGCAGGATGTCGACGGCCGGGACCTGCGGCAGCCAGGCCGGGGCACTGGCCGCGAAGGCCGCTTCGAGAAACTGGTAGCCGTCGGCCGCGATGCGCCAGGTCAGTTGGGTTCGCTCGTTTTCGTCGCTGGGCAGTCGGTAGGAGTCGACTCGGGCTCCGTATCTTTCCTGCCAGCCCCCGGGCATCCAGGAGGTGAGCCACTGGGGCGCCGCGACGGCAACCGCCTCCAGCGCAGCCCGCAGAGTCTCGCCGACGAACTCCAGGCGGTTGAGATCCCTCACCGCGGCGAGGATGTGGGTGGAGTCCGTGCGCTACCAGCCCCGGCCTGACACGAGTCCCAGCTCGTTGAGCCGTTTCAGCAGCAGGTCCAGGATCTTCCCTTCCAGCCCGTGGGCCAGGAGCCGGTCGCGGAAGCCCGTCAGCACGGTGAAGTCGAAGCCGGGATCGGCCAGTTCAAGGCCGAGCAGGTACTTCCAGTCGATTCTCGCTCGTACTGCGTGAGCGGCCTGGCGGTCCGTCAGGTTCTCCGCGAACTGCAGCACACTGACCAACGCCAGCTGCCCCGGGGCAACACCAGGACGACCACGCACGCCGAAGGCAGACCTGAAGATCTCGTCGTCGAACAGCGGACCAAGCGCGTCCCGCACCCGCATCGCCAGACAGCTCTTTGGAAACGCAGCCCATGCCACCAGCCGCGTCCCCTCAGGAACCTCCCGACCGGCGCCCGCCCGCATCGACACCCGACCCTCCGCCCCAAGATCGAATCACAGGCTTGCTGCCCAAGCCCCACCTCAGGGTCCGCCCCTCGACCACCCGCGAAGACCGAGATCAAAGGCATTCACCCAATTGGGCAACAGGGTCGCTCAATCGCTCTACAACTCCTGGCGCATCCAGAAGCGGCTCGGCTACCTCAGCCCGATCGAGTTCGAGGAGAAGCACTACGCCGACCAGGCAACGGCCGAACGAACGAACCTGAAACCCCGTCACCCCCTCCTGACCAGCTGATCAGCACCTCCCGCACGCCGGGGGAACCTCACCTTCCAGAGGATCACGGTGGCGGTGCCCGCCACCGTGATCCTCTGGAAGG
>NZ_JAENRY010000459.1 GCF_016612545.1 Streptomyces sp. MBT65
GCCCGCTGTCCGGGTCGGCGGCCAGCAGCCGGTCGTCGCTGTCCGCGGCGATCTGCAGCAGCGGCGACACCTCCCCGTCCCGCTCCAGGTCGACCACGATCGCCTTGGTCCGCCCGCCGACCTCCCGGTCCAGCGCCAGCATCCGCCCCGCCCGGTCCAGCCAGACCCCGCCCGAACAGCGCCCCGGCACCATCGCGAGATGCTCGGGCCCGAAGGCGCCCCCCGCCACCAGCCACACGGCCGTCGACCGCCGGCCCACGGCGAGGGCGTACGCCTTCTCGCCCCCCGGCGCCGGCGGCAGCAGCCGCAGCCGGGTGTCCGGGTCCGGGCACTCGATCGCGCCGAGCGGCAGCTCACCGGTGCCCGGGCCGGTCGGGTAGAGCAGCGAGAACGCGTGCCGCCCGTCGACCAGCCGCCGGATGAGCACCCGCCCGTCGCCCATCGGCTGCACCTCGCTGCCCGGCTCCTCGGGCTGGTTGCCGGGCAGCGGCACGGCNCCCGGAGCGGTGGACGCTGGACGGCCCCGAGCCGTACGCCGTGCCGCTGCCCGGCTCCTCGGGCTGGTTGCCGGGCAGCGGCACGGCGTACGGCTCGGGGCCGTCCAGCGTCCACCGCTCCGGGAACAGGCAGTCACCGGCCGGCGCGAGGCGGGCGGCGTACGCCCCGTCCGCGGTGATCGCACACGCGGTGCCATCGCTCTGCGGAACCCCGCGCTCGTCCACGCGCTCGTCCCCGTCCTCGTCCGCCGCCGTGGGCTCGATCGCACATGCCGTCATGGTTCGGTCACCTCCGGCGACGAAACTAGTTTTCGCACGTACGGACGTGGGACCGATGAGCAGGCTCATCACACATAAGGGTGGCCAAGTAACGATTCGCCTGAGGAAACCGGGGCGGGTGTGCTGAACGGGGCCGCCCGCCTCCCCGCGGTCGCTTCAGCGGTTCAGCCGATCGGTCCGGCCAGGTAGCCTTTGCCCGTGCCCCGTCAGTCCGTACCCCGCCTGTCCGAAGTCATCGCCGCGCTGGAGAACCTGTGGCCCGCCGAGCGGGCCGAGTCCTGGGACGCGGTCGGCACCGTCGTGGGCGACCCGGACCAGGACGTCACCCGCGTGCTGTTCGCCGTGGACCCCGTGCGCGAGATCGTCGACGAGGCCGTGAAGCTGGGCGCCGACCTGCTGGTCACCCACCACCCCCTCTACCTGCGCGGTACGACCACGGTCGCGGCCTCCACCTTCAAGGGCCGCGTGGTGCACACCCTGATCAAGCACGACATCGCGCTGCACGTCGCCCACACCAACGCCGACCGCGCCGACCCGGGAGTCTCCGACGCCCTCGCGGGCGCGCTCGACCTCCGTGTCGTACGACCGCTCGTGCCGGACCCCACCGACCCGGCGGGCCGCCGGGGCCTGGGCCGGGTCTGCGAGCTGGACCACCCGCTGACCGTCCGCGAACTCGCTGCCCGCGCGGCCGAGCGCCTGCCCGCCACCGCGCAGGGCATCCGCGTCGCCGGCGACCCCGACGCCCTGGTCCGCACGGTCGCCGTCAGCGGCGGCTCCGGCGACAGCCTCTTCGACGACGTACGCGCGGCGGGCGTGGACGCTTTCCTGACGGCGGACCTCCGCCACCACCCGGTATCAGAGGCCCGCGCCCAAAACCCTCAGAACCCTCTCGCGCTGCTCGACGCGGCGCACTGGGCCACCGAGTGGCCCTGGTGCGAGCTGGCCGCAGCCCAGCTCGACGAGATCTCCGACCGCGAGGGATGGGACCTGCGGGTCCATGTCTCCAAGACGGTCACCGACCCCTGGACCGCCCACGCGGCGTCCTCCACCACACCTGACCCACTGGGAGCCCCCAACTGAACGCCGCGCCCGCCGACCAGATCCGACTCCTCGAAGTCCAGGCCCTCGACGTCCGCCTCCAGCAGCTCGCGCACAAGCGCAACTCCCTGCCCGAGCACGCCGAGATCGACTCGCTGACCAAGGACCTCACCCAGCTGCGCGACCTGCTCGTGGCCGTGCAGACCGAGGAGAGCGACTGCGCCCGCGAGCAGACCAAGGCCGAGCAGGACGTGGACCAGGTGCGCCAGCGCGCCACCCGCGACCAGCAGCGCCTCGACTCGGGTGCCGTCACGTCCCCCAAGGACCTCGAGAACCTCCAGCGCGAGATCGTCTCCCTCGCCAAGCGCCAGGGCGACCTGGAGGACATCGTCCTCGAGGTCATGGAGCGCCGTGAGTCCGCGCAGGAGCGCACCGCAGAACTGACCGAGCGGGTCGGCTCCGTGCAGGGCAAGATCGACGACGCGACCGCCCGCCGCGAGGCCGCCTACGAGACCCTCGACGCCGACGAGGCCACGGCGGAGAAGGAGCGCGAGGTCGTCTCGGCGACCATCCCCGCGGACCTCCTCAAGCTCTACGACAAGCTGCGCCAGCAGCAGGGCGGCATCGGTGCGGCCAAGCTGTACCAGCGCACCTGCCAGGGCTGCCGCCAGGAGCTTGCCATCACCGACTTCAACGAGATCCGCGCGGCGGCCCCCGACACGGTGGTCCGCTGCGAGAACTGCCGCCGCATCCTGGTGCGCACGTCCGACTCTGGTCTGTAAGGAGCTTGCGCCGTGCGGGAGTTCATCGTCGAGGCCGACGGCGGTTCCCGGGGCAACCCGGGTCCCGCGGGCTACGGCAGCGTGGTCATCGACGCGACGACGGGGGAGACCCTGGTGGAGGCGGCCGAGTACATCGGCATCGCCACGAACAACGTCGCCGAGTACCGCGGCCTGATCGCGGGCCTGCGCGCCGCCCACGCCCTGGACCCCGCCGCCCGGATCCACGTCCGCATGGACTCCAAGCTGGTCGTCGAGCAGATGTCGGGCCGCTGGAAGATCAAGCACCCCGACATGAAGCCCCTGGCGGCGGAGGCGAGTTCGGTCTTCCCGGTGGACCAGGTGACATACGAGTGGATCCCGAGGGTCCAGAACAAACACGCGGACCGCTTGGCCAACGAGGCGATGGACGCGGGCAAGCGCGGCGAGCAGTGGTCGGCGTCGGATTCGACGGCGGAACTGCGCAGCAAGGGCTCGGCGGAGGCTTTTCAGGGGCGCGGGGCGCACGCGGAGCCTTCCGGCGCTGGCTCGGCTGAGGTTTTTCAGGGGCGCGGGGCGCACGCGGAGCTTTCGGACGCTGGCTCGGCGGAGGTTTTTCAGGGGCGCGGGACACATGCTGAGCCTTCGGACGCAGGCTCAGCCGAGGCATTCCAGAGGCGCGGGACACACGCGGAGCCTTCCGACGCAGGCTCGGCCGAGGCTTTTCAGGGGCGCGGCAGCGCCCAGCTTTCCGGCGCGGGCTCAGGTGATGTCCTTGAGGGGCGCGGGGCTGTGACACATGCGGCTCCGCCGGGCGGGCGCGACCAGCCCCCGCCGGCCCGCACTGTGACTACCGCCAAAGCCGTCGCAGATGCTCGCGCCGCCCGCAACGTGGCCACCCTCAGCGCTGGTTGGGCCCCCGCGGACATGGGCGCCCCCGCCACCTTCGTCCTCCTCCGCCACGGCGAAACGCCCCTCACCCCCCAGAAGCGCTTCTCCGGCAGCGGCGGCACCGACCCCTCCCTCTCACCCGTGGGCCAGGACCAAGCCGCCCGCGCGGCAACGGAGTTGGCGGGCCGGGGCACCATCCAGCACATCCTCGCCTCCCCCCTCACTCGCACAAGGGAAACCGCCGCAGCCGTAGCAGAGCGCCTCGGCCTGCCGGTCACGATCGAAGAGGGCCTGCGCGAAACGGACTTCGGCGCCTGGGAGGGTCTGACCTTCGGTGAGGTCAGGGAGCGCTACCCGGACGACCTGACCACCTGGCTGGCCGACCCCACGGCCCGACCCACCGGCGGAGGCGAGAGTTTCACGGAGACGGCGACCCGTATCGCCGCCACCCGCGACAAGCTGATCGCGGCCTACGCGGGCCGCACGGTCCTGCTCGTCACCCACGTCACTCCGATCAAGACGTTCGTCCAACTCGCCCTGGGCGCCCCGCCGGAGTCCCTGTTCCGCATGGAACTCTCGGCCGCCTCCCTCTCCGCGGTGGCGTACTACGCGGACGGCAACGCGAGCGTACGGCTGTTCAACGACACGTCCCACCTGCGCTGAGCGCCGCCGCCTCGCGGGCCAGCACCTCGATCCGCCCCCAGTCCCGCGCGGCCACCGCGTCCGCCGGGATCATCCAACTACCGCCCACACAGCCGACGTTGGGCAACGCCAGGTAGTCCGGCGCGGAGTCGACCCCTATCCCACCGGTGGGACAGAACCGCGCCTGCGGCAACGGCCCGGCCAGCGCCCGGAGATACGCCGTACCGCCCGCCGCCCGAGCCGGGAAGAACTTCATCTCCCGCACCCCGCGTTCCAGCAGCGCCACCACCTCGGACGTGGTCGACACCCCCGGCAGGAACGGCACCCCGGACGCCTGCATCGCCTCCAGCAGCAGCTCCGTCCACCCGGGACTGACCAGGAACCGCGCCCCCGCCGCCACGCACTCCTTCACCTGCCCCGGAGTCAGCACGGTCCCGGCCCCGACCACCGCCCCCGGCACCTCGTCCGCGATCGCCCGCAACGCCTCCAGCGCGACCGGCGTCCGCAAGGTCACCTCGATCGCCGACAGCCCGCCGGCCACCAGCGCCCGCGCGAGCGGCACGGCATCGGCGACGTCCTCGATGACGACGACGGGAAGAACGGGAGCGAGCCCGAGCAGGGAGGAGGAAGCCATGGCCTCATCCTGCCGAGCCGATGCAACACGCGCAAAGCTTATTGCGCATGCTGCAACGCGAGCTCAAAAGGTGTTCAGTGGATCTCGTCCACCAACACATCCAACGACCAGGGCTGCCCCGCCCGCCCAGGCGCCTCCGCCTCCACCTCGTACCCCAGCCCCCGCAACGCCTCCACCAACTCCGCCGG
>NZ_JAENRY010000045.1 GCF_016612545.1 Streptomyces sp. MBT65
AGGTCCCGGGTTCGGGAGGCCGAGTCCGTTCTCGTCGAGCAGTACGGCGATCTGGTCCGACTGGCGCATCTCGTCCTTCCCGCCTCGCTCGGCCGGCACCAGCGGGTGCTCGTGGCGCACTCCCTCGTCCAGCGGGCGTTGCGCCGCGCGGGCACGGTACGTACCGCACCCGTCGTCCCCTCGCCGCGCGGGGAGTCACGCGAAGGGGACACCGTGGAGCGCCGCCTCCTGGTGGAAGTGCTGCGCGCGACGCTGACGTACGGAAGGCGTCCGCGGATGTGGCCGGCGGGGTGGGTCCACCCGGGCGCGCTGCGCCCCCGGCTGCCTCTGGTCTGGGGGTTGCGGTTGTTCCCGCGTTCGGGCGGAGTGGACGAACTCGCCCTGGCGCAGCGGCTGTCCGCGGCCCCCGCGGCGGCCCGCGCCGCGTTCCTGCTGCGCACGGTCCACGCCCTTTCCGTGGACGCCGTCCGTGACCTGCTGGAGTCGGCGGACGCCCCGGACGTACCCGCGGCCCTGCGCACCGCGGGCGTCCTGGAGGAGAACTCGCGCAGATCGCCCGCCGCGCTGCTCGCGTCGCAGGAGTTCGACGCCTGTGCCCTCCAGGCCGGTCCCACCGATCTGCTGCGCCGCACCCGACGGGCCCGTCTGATCCTGGGGGCGGCGGCGATCGGGCTGCTCACGGTGGTGACCCTCGCCGTGGCCGGTGACGGCACGGCACACCGGGCGGACACCCAGGCGCCGGCGGCACGCACCGCGCCTGCTCCGGCGGACCTGCTGCGTACGGCCGCCGGGGTGTGGGACAACACCTCACGGGTCGACTTCACCGCCTGGCCGGCCCGCGGCTCCCGCGACCACGACCAGAGCCTCCTCGACCGCGCCCTGTCCGCATGGACACACCCGCAGCCCCGCACCCACCTCCACCTCACCCCCGCCACGACCGCGACCCCACCGGCCACCGCACCGCACCTGCTCTACGCCGGGAACGTCGACGCCCGCGCGGTCGTACTGCTCTACGACGGAGCGCGCCTCGCCCGCTACAGCGAGACCCGTTCCGGGGCGCGGGACGCCGAGTTGAGCGTCGCCCGCGCCGACGACGCGGACGTCACCACGGCCGCCGCCGTCACCCTCACCCCGCCGGGCGGCAGAGCCCGGTATCTCATGGCTCCCTGGGTGGCGGAGTCACAGACCCGCGACCTGCTGCACCCCGATGTCCTCGCCCGCCCGCTGCACGCCTCGAAGGACGGCGTCACAGATCCGGTCCCCACCGCGCCCGCGTCGGGGAGCTGCGACAGCCGGCCGGTCCTGCAACTGCGCTCCTCGCCACGCATCGCCGAACACCACGCGTTCCTGCTCGCCCCGCTGGGCGACCTGTCCCCGGTCCACCTCACCTTCACCCCGCTGCCCGGACACGGCTCACCGCCCGCCCGCCAGCCCCGTGAGGCCACCGGCCCGCAGGCACTCCTGGCCTGGGCCCACCAGGCCTGCTCCCTGGAGTCCCTGCGCGACAGCGGCGTACGCGCCGTCAACAACTGGGACTTCGCCGAACAGGACCTGCCCGACGGCGGCGGCCACGCCGTGTGGACCTGCGCCCGCGCCGACACCTGGCGCGGTTCCGGCGATGTGACGGTGTCCTTCCGTACGAGTGGGTACGCGCCCGGCGCGCCGGCCCGGACGGTCGCCCGAGCCCACGCCACTGCCGCGTGCAGCCGGTTCGGACAGCACGTCGTGGCCGCGAGCGGCTGGCGCTCTCCGAACGGCCACTGGTTCGCACTGGCCGCCGGCAGCCGAGCCGTCACCCGCCTCTCGGTGACCGGAGACGTGACGATCACGAAGCAGGCCCGCACCCTCGCCGTACCCGCCCCGCACGACCCGCGCCTCACCGTCCGGGCGCGTCTCTCCACCGGCGAGGGGCTGGACGCGGTCGGCACGTCCGGGCCCTGAAACCCGCTGTCGCTCTGTGGGCCGGGAGCTGTGGCCATCCTCACAAATCACTTGATTACGGCCTTTTCGTGGCACTGGTCACGTCACGGAACCGTCGCCTCGTCTACGTTCGCAGCTCTGTGTCCCCGCCCCCGAACCACCGAGGCCCCATGCCGTACCGCCCGAACCCTCGACCGACCACGCGGAGCACGAGCACGCGCGGCCGACACGGCAGGCGTGCCGGCCTCCGCGCGGCGCTCCTCACCGGCTCCATAGCCACCCTCCTCGCGGTCGGTGTCGTCGGCCCGGCGGCAGCCGCCACCGGGACGTCGGAGCGCTCCGCCGACCCCGCGCAGCCGACCGCGACGAGCAAGGCGCGCGTGACGACCGCCGTGCTGGACCTGGACCACCCCGCCCAGAGTCCCCAGGTGCGGGGGAACGACGTCCCCTACGACACGGCCAGCATCATCAAGGTCGACATCCTCGCCACGCTGCTCCTCCAGGCACAGGACGCCGGACGCGGCCTCACCCAGCAGGAGCGCACCCGGGCAGAGGCGATGATCGAGCACAGCGACAACGACGCGGCGACCGCGCTCTGGCGCGAGATCGGTCTGGCGCCCGGCCTGGAGGCGGTGAACAAGCGCCTCGGCCTGACCTCGACCGTGGGCGGGACCGGCGGAATGTGGGGACTCACGCGCACCACGGCGACCGACCAGATCCGCCTGCTGCGCGCGGTGTTCGCCGACGGCGGGACCTCGGCCGCCGGCGAACCCGTCCTGACCACGACGTCCCAGACCTACATCCGTACGCTGATGACCCGCATCTCCGCCGGACAGTCATGGGGCGTCTCGGCGGCCTCCGACGCCGGATGGGCGCTCAAGAACGGCTGGCTGCAACGCAGCACCACCGGCCTGTGGGACATCAACAGCGTCGGCCAGGTCACCTCGGGAACGCACCACTACCTCGTCGCGGTCCTCTCCGACGGCAACGCGTCGATGCCGGACGGCATCGCGGCGGTCGAACGCGCGGCCCGCACGGCGGTCACTGCGGCACGGGCGGCCGGCTGACGGCACGGACGCACGTGCCGTACCGCGTTCGGACCGCGACGAGGAACCGCAGGCGGCTTCGGCCGCAAGGGCTGCCGTGAACTGGTCAGCCGGGACCATGCACAACTCGGTGGTCCGACCCCGACGGTGTGAGACCACCTGCGCCTGCCACCGGTTGCCGCTGGAGGTCAGCCGGCGAGGCGCGAGCCCCCGGTTGTCGCGCGAGGCGTGCCGAGGTGCTCCAGCAGGAGTCCTTCGCGGGTGGACCAAGGGCAGATCTCGACGGTCTTGGCCCCGCACGCTTCCATGAGGGTCTGCGCGATCAGGGCGCCGGCCAGGGACTGTTCGGCGCGATGGCGCGAGATGCCGGGCAGCTTGCCACGGCGGGACGGCTTCGCCCCGGCCAACAGGGCGACCGACGTGCGCAGATGAGGCAGGGCCAGCTTCCGCCCGCTTCGCGGCGCCGGGCCCCGCGCCGCGGCGAGCCGGGCCAGCTGCTCGAAGGTCTTGGAGCAGGCCAGCACCCGCACGCCCGGCTCGGCGAGCGGCAGGCCGGGAACGGCTTCCAGGGACCGGCGCAGATGCTTGCGGATCTCGGCCAGGCGGCGCTGGGACGGCACGGTGTTGCCGGGCAGCCAGTCCCGGGTGATCCTGCGCGCACCCAGCGGCAGCGAGAGCACGGTGCGGGGCTGGTCCCCGCTGCCGGACGCGATCTCCAGGGTGCCGCCGCCGATGTCCAGGACGAGCAGCGGACCGGCCTCCGGACCCGCCCACTGGCGGGCGGCCACGTAGGCCAGCCGCGCCTCCTCCTCGCCGGTCAGCACGCGCAGGCGGGTACCCGTGGTGCGCGCCACACTGGCGATGATCGCGTCACGGTTGGGCGCGTCCCGGATGACGGAGGTGGCGAACGCGAACACTTCCGGTCCACGCGGACGCGGGTTCGAGGCGACGGCGTCGGCCACCGCCTGCTCGACGCTCTCCACGCCGGCCCGGTCCAGCCGCCCCTTGTGGTCGAGGGTCTCGTGCAGTCGCAGCCGTACCTTGCGGGAGAAAACCGGCTCCAGCATCGCCCCGGGGCGCCCCCGGACGACCGTCAGCAAAGCACTGTGACACCCGACGTCGAGCACACTCGCCTGCCGCACGCCATGCCTCCCCTGATCCCTTGTTCGACCGGACCGACTCCTGCTCCCCACCCTCCACCAGCCCAAACGACGGCAGGACGGAATCCGGTCCAACTGATAACTATATCGTCACCGCTCGCGCGCCCACTGTTTCGTTGGTAAAGGTCACATCGTCCGGATGCGCCTGTCCCCTTGTGCGCAGGGCGAGTTGGGCCGGCCGGAGGTGGACCTCTCGGCATCGGAAGGGTTGGTACACCCAGCCACGGACAGGCGCGGACCCCCAAAGCTCCGATCACCGCCGCAGTGCTCCTACCCGTGGCGACACGTCCCCCGTCCACGCCTCCACCGCGTCGTCGTGACACTCGCTCGCCCGCCGGGCGGGCGAACACTATGAACGCAATGATCGACGGGTAGTCCCCACCTGCGGCGGTTCCTACCATCACGGCCCACAGGGCAATTTCGCACAGCGAATTCACAGGAGCCGCTCCCTTGAAGACACTTGACGCGCCCGTACCTCTACGGAGACGACTCTCGGCTCCTCGCTACCGCCGGGCCGCACTGGCCGCAGGCCTCGCCGCGACACTCCTCGGCACGCTCGGCAACGCCCCCGCGCCCCCGGAACAGACCGCGCGGCCCGCCGTATCCACGTGTCCGCCCAACCTGCTCGGGAAGGCGACGTGTTACACCGGTCAGGACGCCAACGGGGCGTACTACGCGATGGCCGTTCCGACCCGCTGGAACGGATCCCTCGTCGTGCACGCGCACGGTGGACCCGATCTCGGCGACTCCTCGGACCCGGCGCGCAGCACCGACGATCTGGGGCGTTGGGCGGTGATGGTCGAGGAGGGGTACGCCTGGGCCGGCTCGTCGTACCGTCGCGGTGGGTACGGGACGCGGATGGCCGCCGCCGACACCGAGAACGTCCGCAGACTCTTCGTCTCGGAGTTCGGCAAGCCGAGGCGGACCTATGTGCACGGCCAGTCCTGGGGCGGCGACGTCGCCGCCAAGGTCGCGGAGACCTACGGCAGACAACCCGGCGCCTACGACGGCGCACTGCTGACAAGCGGCGTCCTCGGCGGCGGTTCGCGCGGCTACGACTACCGGGTCGACCTACGGGTGGTCTACCAGTACTACTGCCACAACCACCCCCGCCCGACCGAGCCGCAGTACCCGCTGTGGCAGGGGCTGCGCGCGGACTCCACCATGACGAGCGCCGGACTCCGCGTCCGACTCCAGGAGTGCACCGGATTCGCCTCCGCCCCCGCGGACCGCACCGCGCTCCAACAGCGCAACCTCGACGACATCCTCGCCGTCACCCGCATCCCGGAGCGCTCGCTCGAATCACATCTGCGGTTCGCGACCTTCACGTTCCGGGACATCGTGTCGACCCGGCTCGGCGGCCGCAATCCCTTCACCAACCAGGGCGTGGGGTACTCGGGTTCACACGACGACAAGGCGCTCAACGCGGGCGTCGAGCGGTTCTCCGCCGACCCCACCGCGCGCCGCGACCTCTCCTACGACAGCGACCTGACCGGCAAGGTCTCCGTCCCCGTCCTCACCCTGCACGCGATCGACGATCCGACGGCCTTCGTCGAGCACGAGGCGGCCTACCGCGCCACGCTTCAGGGCGCGGGCCGGGGCGGCAACCTCGTCCAGACCTTCACGACGGAGACCGAGCACAGCGCGCTGAGCGACTCCGAGTACGCCAACTCCATTGCGGCGCTGGACACTTGGGTCCGCCACGGACGCAAGCCGACCGCGCGCTCGATCGCGGCATCCTGCGCGACCTTCGACCGGACCTACGGCGGCGGGTGCTTCTACGACCCCGCCTTCCACCCCGCGCCGTACGCCTCGCGGATCCGTCCCCGGCAGGGCGGACTCGCCTGGCCCGCCATGACCGCGGCACAGGAGCGGGCCTGGAGCCGGATCGAGGGCGTGGGGATCGCCCCCTGATCCTTGGCTGACCGAGGGCCTTCACACCGAGTTCCGTGGCGTGAAGGCTCTGGTCGTTTCCCCGCAGTAGCGCCCGCGCCGGGGAGCGGGCCACCATCTGCCGCGTGTACGGCGTGAGTTGGGCCGACTCCAGTCACCGCCAGTGGGTCAGGGTTCGTCGAGGAGGCGTCGGGTCGTCGCGATGTCGGTGACGAGCACGGTGATCCAGTTGCCGCGTACCGCGGCCCGCACTGCGCTGTACTTGTGGTCACCGCCCGCGACGGCGATACGGCGCGGGACGCTGCGGAGTTGGTCCACGGAGACGCCGATCGTCCGCTCGCCCAGACCCGCGTCGACGTGGACGCCGGACTCGTCGAAGAAGCGCTGGCAGATGTCCCCGACCGCGCCGAGCCGGCGGAGTCGGGCGATCTCCGTGTCGGCGACGGCGTTGCCGCTGAGGCGGAGCAGGGGAGAGGGCTGGAGGCTGCCGATGCCCACGAGGACGGCGGTCAACCGGTCCCAGGCCTGGCCCACTTCGAGGACCGTCGAGTCGTGCAGCAGGGACAGCCGGGCCTGGGCCGACCCTACCAGCCCCGGGGCCCGGACGAACAACGGGCTGGCGCCGATGAGTTCGGCGAGCCGGGCCGCGAGCCGGGTCGCCTGTACCTGCCCCTGCGGGTCGCCCATGCCCCCCATCAACTGCACGACCTTCTCGGCCCCTTGCATCCGGGAGGGCTGCATCGACTCGACGGCCGCGAGCAGGGTCTCGCTCCAGGTGGAGACGCCGATCACGTCGCCCGGGCGGAAGGCACCCTCCAGGTAGGTGGCCGCCGCCGAGCCCAGCGCGCGCATCAGGGTGCGGGGATGCTCCGGCAGGTCGTCGCTGTCGACGATCACCACGTCCGTGAGGTGGTAGCGGTCGGCGAGCGCGTCCTCGAGTTCGCTGTGGATACCCGGCGGGGACACGACGATCGTCCGTACCACCCCCCGCTCGGTCGCCTGGCGCAGCAGCCGGGACACACCTGCCTGGGAGAGCCCGAGAGCCTTGGCGATCTCGGCCTGGCGCAGCCCGCGCTCGTGGTACATGCGCGCTACGCGGACGATGAGCCTGAGCTTGTCGGCGGACTCGCTGCTGTTGAGGTCGGCATGCTGGAACACAGGACGCACCCTACTGGGCCCCGCGCCGGTCGTCGCGGTGCTCATGACGCACGGCCGTCCCCTCGTGACGTGCCGACTTCTCCCCGGTCCGGGACGGCGGAGCCGCGCGCCCGGGCGACCGCGTCGTGCCACGCCCGGAGGGCACGTGACCGATCCTCTTCCGATCGCCGCGGGCGGTACACCTCCTCGGCACGGGTGAGACCGGCGAGCCGGGTCTTGGTGAAGACCCCCGCCGCGCAGCCGGCCAGGTACGCCGCGCCCAGAGCGGACAGGTCGCGGTCGCGTGGCCGTCGGACGACCCGCCCCGAGGTGTCCGCCTGAAGCTGCATGAGGGCGGCGTTGTCGGTGGCGCCGCCGTCCGCGAGCAGCGAGGTGACCCGCCCGGTCGCGGTGTCGAGCCCGGCGACCACGTCCTCGATCTGGAAGGCGACGGACTCCAGGGCGGCGCGCGCCAGTTGGGGCGCTCCCGTCGCGAAGGTGAGCCCGGACAGAAGGCCGGTGGCGTCGTTGTCCCACCAAGGGGCCGCGAGCCCGCCGAAGGCAGGGACGAGGTGCACGCCCCCGGAGTCGGCCGCCGCCCGCCCGGCCACCTCCGCCTCGCCGACCCGGAGCAGTCCGGCGAGCCAGCGCAGGGTGGCGCCGGAGGAGCGGATGTTGCCCTCCAGGGCGTAGGCGGGCGTCCCGTCGTCCCAGGCGAGGGTGAGGCACAGCGGGGAGCCGTCGGCGTGCTCGGGACCGGGGATCAGGCCCATGACCGACGAGCCGGTGCCGTAGGTGACCTTCACGCTGCCCGGCACGAAGACCCGGTGTCCGAACAGCGCGGCGTGCGAGTCGCCGACCACGGCCAGGACCGGCGTGCCGTCGGTGAGCGGGGGAAGGCCGCGCGCGGCGGGGAAGGGGCCGGTCGACGCGGTGATCCGGGGGAGTGCCTCGCGCGGGATGCCGAAGACGTCCAGCAGCCGTTCGTCCCAGTCGCGGCGGCGCACGTCGAGGAGCTGCGTGCGTGCGGCGTTGCCGACCTCGACGAGATGCTCCCGGCCGCCGCCGAGGCGCCACAGCAGCCAGGAGTCGACGGTGCCCAGGCACAGCTCACCGCGCCGGGCCCGGGTGCGGTCGGGGTCATGGGTGTCGAGCAGCCACTGGGCCTTGAGCGCGCTGAACATCGGGTCCAGGGGCAGTCCGGTGGTGCGGCGGACGTCCGCGTCGAGGCCGTCGGCGCGGAGTGCGGCGCAGCGGTCGACCGTGCGCCGGTCCTGCCAGCCGATCATCGGGCCGAGGGGACGTCCGGTGGAGCGTTCCCACAGCAGGCAGGACTCGCGCTGGTTGGACAGCCCGATGCCGACGACCCGGCTCGGATCGTGTCCGGTCAGGCATTTCGCCACCGCCTCCAGGACGCTGTCCCAGATGTCCTCGGGCGACTGTTCCATCCAGCCGGAACGCGGATGGTCGATGCCGAGCGGGGCGGACGCCGAGGCGACGACGCCTCCGTGGGCGTCCACCAGGAGCGCCTTGGTGGCGGAGGTGCCCTGGTCGACGGCGAGCAGCAGCGGCTGGTTCATGACGCCGAGGATGGCAGGCCGAGGACGTCACGTGCGGCACGGTGGACACCGTCGGCGGTGAGCCCGAAGTGTTCCAGGAGTCCTTCGGCGCTGCCGGTCGGGGCGAATCCCGTGACGCCCAGCAGCCTGAGCGGGACCGGGCGGTGCTGGCCGGTGAACGAGGCGACCGCGGTGCCCAGGCCGCCGCTGAGCGTGGCCTCCTCCGCGACGACCAGCCCGCGGGTCTCCTCGGCGGCCCGCCGTAGCGCGTCGGTGTCGAGCGGGTCGACGAACGGCACGTTGAGGACCCGCGCGGAGATGCCCTCGGCGGCCAACCGCTCCGCGGCCGTCAGGGCGCGGGAGACCAGCGTGCCGATGGCGACGAGGGTGACGTCGTCGCCGTCGCGGAGCACCTGGGCGCGCCCGTGTTCGAACGGGGCGTCGGGCGCGGTGACGTCCGGGACCTTGAAGCGCGGGATGCGCAGATAGCTGGGACCGTCGTGGGCGTGGGCCCAGCGCAGGGCGGCCCGGGTCTGGGCGCGGTCGGCCGGGACGACCACGGCGAGGCCGGCCACGGCGCGCAGCCAGGACAGGTCCTCGACGGAGTGATGGGTGGGGCCGAGTTCGCCGTAGGCCATGCCGGGGCTCTGGCCGCAGAGGATCACTCTGAAGCCGCTGTAGGCGCAGTCGGCCTTGATCTGCTCCAAGGCCCGGCCGGTGAGGAAGGGGCCGGCGGCGGACACGAAGGGGACCAGGCCCGCGTTGGCCAGGCCCGCTCCGACGCCGACCATGTTCTGCTCGGCGATGCCGACGTTGATCAGCCGGTCGGGGAACTCCTCGCGGAAGCCGACGAGGTTGCTGGAGCCCACGGAGTCGTTGCAGACGACGACCACGCGCTCGTCCTCGCGGGCGAGCGCGGCGAGTTCCTCGGCGAAGACCGTGCGGCAGTCGTACACCGGGGCCTCGGTGAGGGCCGGGGCGTGGGTCTCGGTCAACGGGTCAACTCCTCGATCGCGGCGCGCACTTGGTCCTGGGTCGGCACCTTGTGGTGCCACTCGACGCGGTCCTCGACGAACGAGACGCCCTTGCCCTTGACGGTGTGGGCGACGACGGCGACCGGGCGACCGGTGGTGGAGGGGGCGAAGGCGTCGAGCAGCGCGCCGTGGTCGTGGCCGTCGGTCTCGCGGACCTCCCAGCCGAACGCGGTGAACTTGTCGGCCAGCGGGTCGAGTCGGACCGTGTCCTCGGTGCGGGCGCCCTGCTGGAGCCGGTTGCGGTCCACGACGGCGCAGAGCCGGTCCAGGCGCTGGTGGCTCGCGGACATGGCGGCCTCCCAGTTGCTGCCCTCCTGGAGTTCGCCGTCGCCGAGGACGACGACCGTGCGCGCGCCGTCGCCGCGCAGCCGGGCACCGAGCGCGCAGCCGACCGCGACGGGGAAACCGTGGCCCAGGGGACCGGTGTTGGTCTCGACGCCGGGCACCTTGCGGCGGTTCGGGTGGCCGTTGAGGGGCGAGTACGGGGCCATGAAGGTGGCCAGCTCGGCCACCGGGAAGTAGCCGCAGTGCGCCAGGGTGGCGTACAGGGCGGCGGCGCAGTGGCCCTTGCTGAGGATCAGCCGGTCCCGGCCGGGTGCCTGCGGCTGTTCGGGATCGACGTCGAGGACGGCGCCGAAGAGCGTCACGAGGATGTCGGTCACCGAGAGGTCGCCGCCGATGTGCCCCATCCGCGCCCGGCCGATCATGTCGACGATCGACAGCCGGACATCGGTGGACAGGGCGCGCAACAGGCTTACGGCGTCCGGAGGTTCGGCGGCGCGGACGGCCTGCCGTAGCGCGTGATGGTCCGCCGCGGTGGAGTGGTCGACAGCGAGCATGTGAATATCCATTCAGATCATTAATTTCTACGCAAGCGGATGATGCGCCTCGCCTCTCGGGATCGTCAAGAGGTCAATCGCCGGGGTGTAATGGGTACATTGACCGCCTCGGTACCGTTCCGGATTCATCGCCGCACCACCCTTGACATGAGTGGTCGGCGGATTTTACGGTCCCGGCCATCGAAGGTAACATTGTGTGAATAAATATTCAGAAGGAGTTGCCGTGGCTCCCCCTCCGGCTCCCCGCACCTTCACCGGCGGCATGTGGACGTTCGGCCGCATCATCGACCGCTACGCGACGGACGGCTACGGCCCCGCCGTGCCCACCCTCGACACCATCGAACTGGCCGCGCAGTCCGGCGAACTGGTCGGCCTCGACCTCAACTACCCCTTCGACGAAGGGGTGTCGGTCGACGACGTCAGCAAGTCCCTCGCGGCACACGGTCTGTCGGCGGTCTGCGTCACGCCCGTCATCTACGACCGCGGCTTCCGCAGCGGCTCGTTCACCGCCGCCGACCCCGCCACCCGCACCCGCGCCCTGGACCTGGCCCACGAGTCCGTGGAGGCGGCCCGACAACTGGGCGCCGGCTACGTGAAGTTCTGGCCCGGCCAGGACGGCTACGACTACCCGTTCCAGGTCGACTACGCCACCCTGCGCCGGCACGCGATCGAGGGCATCCGGGACGTGGCCCGCGCCTTCCCCGACGTCACCTTCGCGATCGAGTACAAGCTCAAGGAACCCCGCAACCGGCTGTTCTGGTCCACGGCCGCCACCAGCCTCCTCGCCATCGAGCAGATGGGCGTGGACAACGTCGGCCTGGTCGTCGACTTCGGGCACTCGCTCTTCGCCAAGGAGAACCCCGCCGAGGCCCTCACCCTCGCCCACTCCATGGGCCGGCTCGTCGACATCGAACTCGACGACAACTACCGCGAGTGGGACGACGACCTCACGGCGGGCTCCCTGCACCTCGTGGAAACCCTCGAATTCCTCCACGTGGTACGCGAGATCGGCTGGGACAAGCCCCTCAAGCTGGACCTCTTCCCCTACCGCGAGGACCCGGGCGACGCGGTCCGCGAGTCGGTCGCCACCCTCCGCGCCCTGGAGACGAAGGCCGCCACGCTGCCCCTCGACGCCCTGCGCGCCGCACAGGAGGCCCACGACGCGATGGCCGTCCAGCGCATCGTCCGTACCGCCCTGCTCGGTTAGGCGATGTCCCGATGTCCCACCTGTTCCCTCGCCCTTGCCCCTGCGGGAGCGCCTGATGTCCTACGGCCCCTCATCACTCCTCGGTGACGTGCTGCGCAACAAGCGGGCCGAGGCGGTGGTGCGCAAGCACCTCACCGGAATCGTCAACGCGCCGTTGGAGATCCAGCTCCGGTACGCACCGCTGGAACAGGTCACCGGCTTCCTGGAGACGATGCGGGCCGACCCCGCCGCCCGTGCCGCCTTCTACGCCGAGTTGGCCACCGTCGACGAGACCGCCGCCGAACCGCCCCGCCCGGCCGAGGCGAGGACCACCCCGTCACCCGACTACGAGCCGACGGACGTGCCGGTCGGCGGCGCCCGGCCGGTGCACCCGCCGACGGCCATCCGCTGGAGCACCTTCGAACTCGAACTCCACGGACCCGCGCACGGCAACCCGTTCACGGACGTCGCCCTGCGCGCCGAGTTCCGCCACGGAGACCGCACGCTCACCGCGCAGGGCTTCTACGACGGCGACGGCGTCCACCGGATCCGGTTCCTGCCCGACGAGGAGGGCACGTGGTCGTTCCGTACGACGAGCAACGCCCGCTCGCTCGACGCGGTCGCGGGCGACTTCACCTGCGGCCCGCCCGCCCCCGGTGACCACGGCCCGGTGCGCGTCCACGGCACCTACCACTTCCGGCACGCCGACGGCACCCGCCACCTGCCCGTGGGCACCACCGCGTACGCCTGGACCCATCAAGGGGAAGAACTGGAGGAACGGACGCTGCGGACCCTGGCCGCCGGCCCGTTCAACAAGGTGCGGATGTGCGTCTTCCCCAAGGCCTACCTCTTCAACGCCGACGAGCCCCCGCTGTACCCGTTCGCGGGCTCGCCCCAGGAGGGCTGGGACTTCCGACGCCCCGTTCCGGCGTACTTCAGGCATCTGGAGCGCCGTATCGCCCAACTCGGCGCACTGGGCGTCGAGGCCGACCTCATCCTCTTCCATCCGTACGACCGTTGGGGCTTCTCCGACATGGGGCCCGTCGCCGACGAGCGCTATCTGCGGTACGTGGTGTCGCGGCTGGCGGCGTACCCCAATGTGTGGTGGTCCCTGGCCAACGAGTACGACCTCATGTGGGCCAAGGACACCGACCACTGGCACCGCTCCGCCGCGACGGTCAAGGAGTGCGATCCGCACGGCCATCTGCTCGGCGTCCACAACTGCCAGGAGTTCTGGGACAACAGCATCGACTGGGTGACCCACTCCAGCGTGCAGCGCGTCGACGTCTACCGCACCGCCGAGAACACCGATGCCTGGCGCACCCGTTGGGGCAAGCCCGTCGTCGTCGACGAATGCGGCTACGAAGGCGACATCGACCAGGGCTGGGGAAACCTCACCCCGCAGGAGATGGTCCGCCGCTGCTGGGAGGGCGCGGTGCGCGGCGGCTACGTCGCCCACGGCGAGACCTATCTGGCCGACGACGACGTCCTGTGGTGGTCCAAGGGAGGAGAACTCAAGGGAGAGAGCCCGGCCCGTATCGCCTTCCTGCGGGACATCCTCGAAGAGACCCCCGGGGACGGCATCGACCCACTGCCCTCGGACTGGGACGTCCCGGTCGGCGGCGTCGAAGGACGCTACTACCTCACCTACTTCGGCTTCATGCAGCCCCGTCGCCGCACGTTCGCACTGGCTCCGGGCGTCCGCTACGAGGCCGAGGTCATCGACACCTGGAACATGACCGTCACCCCGCTCCCGGGCACCTACGAGGGCGTCTTCACCCTGCCGCTGCCCGCCCGCCCGTACATCGCGGTCCGGCTGGTGGCCCGCGACAGCGACTCCGCCGGATGAGAGGCACCGGACGATGACGTCCCGCAGTCCACCGCCGGCCCTCCCGACTCCCCGGCCGGTCCACCGTCCCTGACGGGGGACGGCCGGCCATCGAGCCACCCACCCACGACGCCTGGCGCGGCGCCGGGCAGGGCCGGGTCCCGCACACGACGTGTCGTGCAGCCGTCGAAGCGCGCGGCAGAGCATCACGGCGCGCGCCGCCCCGCTGCCGTCTCCCGCCGCCTCCACGGCCGGTGCCGCGCTCGTCCCTCTCGCGAAAGGCAACGCGCGCCCCTCGAGCGGCGGTTGCCGCCTTCTCCACCAAGCGATCCGCGCACGGCGGTCTTCCTTGAGCCGCTCGCGACGCGCGCCTCCCGCAGAGCTGGCACCTCGCTCCGGGTGCCCCTTTTCCCCACCCCATCTTCAGCAGACATCGCGGGAGGCCCTGCCTCGCCGCCCTCCACGAACGCGGAGACATCCATGCGACGCATCACACTGACGGCTGTGGCGGTCACCCTGGCCCTGGCCGCGACGGCCTGCGGATCGGGTTCGGGCAGCGGCAGCGGAAAAGGTGCCACCGGGGGCACGCTGACCCTGGCGCCCCTCGTCCAGGCCCAGCCGTGGGACCTGGCCGACGCCGGCCTCGGCAACAACACGCAGTACTACCAGCCCGTCTACGACTCCCTGTTCCGCATCTCCCCGACCGCCGAGGTCACACCCAACCTGGCCACCAAGTGGTCGTACGACGCCGCTCGTACGGAACTGACGCTGACCCTGCGCACCGGCGTCAAGTTCACCGACGGCACCGCTCTGGACGCGGCGGCGGTGAAGACGAACCTGCTGCACACCAAGGGCGGCACCAACGAGGCGGCGGGGCAGCTCAAGGGCATCAGCGGGGTCGACGTGGTCGACGCGTCCACGGTCAGGATCAGACTCTCGGCCCCCGACCCCTCACTGCTGGCGAACCTGGGGAACGTGGCCGGCATGATCGCCAGCCCCAAGGCCATCGCCGCGGGGACGCTCAAGTCCGCGCCGGTGGGCTCCGGTCCGTACACCCTGGACAAGTCGGCCACCACATCGGGCAGCACCTATACCTTCGTACGCAACCCCGGTTACTGGAACAAGTCCGCCTTCCCCTTCGACAAGATCGTCCTCAAGCCCCTCACCGATCCCACCGCCACGCTGAACGCGCTGCGCTCGGGGCAGATCAACGGCGCGGTGCTGACCAGCGCCAAGAACATCGCGCCGGCCAGGAACAGCGGGCTGACCATCACCAAGTACACGTCCGGCGACGTCGAAGGCCTGTACATCTGGGACCGGGCGGGCAAGCAGGTCAAGGCCCTCGGTGACGTCCGGGTCCGGCAGGCACTGAACTACGCCTTCGACCGGGAGACCATCGTCAAGACCGCCAAGGGCGGCATGGGCCAGGCGACGACACAGATCTTCAACCCGGCCGGCTCGGCCTTCGAGAAGTCGCTGGACTCGACGTACACCTACGACCCGGCCAAGGCCAAGAAGCTGCTCGCGGCGGCCGGCTATCCGGACGGCTTCACGGTCACCATGCCGGACTTCTCGGCCGTCTTCCCCGACCAACAGGCCGCCATGACACAGCAGTTGGAGGACATCGGGGTCAAGGTCAAGCTGGACAAGGTACCGGTCGACCAGGTCCTGAGCAGGCTGCTGGCCGGCAAGTACCCCATGTCCTACATGGTGTTGGCCTCCTTCCGCCCCTGGGACACCATCCAGCTCCAGGTGACCAAGGCCTCCCTGTGGAACCCGCTGCACACCGACGACCCCAAGGCGGAGTCCCTGATCAAGCAGGCCCGGGCGGCGACCGGGGCGAAGCAGGACGCCCTGTTCAAGGACCTCAACACCTACCTCGTCGACCAGGCGTGGAACGCGCCCTGGGACTCGGTGCAGAACAACTACGCGACCAGCAAGAACATCACCTTCACCCCGCAGGAGTTCGCCGCCGTACCGCCGATCTACAACTTCAAGCCCGTGGGCTGACCGGCCCGCGGACGGTGAGGAAGGAGTGGGGCGGCAACGTCAGGGTCAGGCCCCCGTCGACGACCTCAAAAGCGTCGAAGGGGCGAGGGGAGACCGCTCCCGGTGCGTCCGCGCTGTTGTGGTCCTGGAGCCGATCGGCCGTCAGGAGGCGGGCGGTCGGCTCGCCGATCATGCCGCCACGCAGGTCGAGCATCACCTCGGCCGGCTCCTCGGCGTCCAGGTTGGTCAGCGAGATGAGGACCTCACCGTCCTTGACACTGGCCGAGGCGGACAGCGTGCCCAACTCGGCGTCTCCCACCTGACGACGGGCGTCCTGCGTCCGCAGATGGACGGCGAGCGAAGTGGCGTCCTGGTGGCCCTTGTTCATCTCGAACACGTGATAGCTCGGGGTCAGGACCAGGGCGTCGCCGTCGGTGAGGATCATCGCCTGGAGGACGTTCACGGTCTGGGCGATGTTGGCCATGTGCAGGCGTGCCGCGTGCTTGTGGAAGATGTCGAAGTGGGTGGAGGCGACCAGGGCGTCGCGCAGGGTGTTCTGCTGGAACAGGAACCCCGGGTTGGTGCCCGGTTCCACGTCCCACCAGGTGCCCCACTCGTCCAGGACCAGACCGACCGTACGGCTGGGGTCGTAGCAGTCCATGACCGTGGAGTGGCCGGTGAGGATGCGGTCGAGCTTCAGGGCGGCGGCGATGGTGCGGTAGTAGTCGTCGGTGTCGAAGACCGTGGAACTGCCCTTGGCCTCCCAGGGGCCGGCCATCGTGTAGTAGTGCACGGACAGGGCCTGGAAGAAGTTCTTCGGGGTGGCCTCGCAGCCGAAGCAACTGATCTGCCGCATCAGCGTCTCGGTCCACTTGTAGTCGTCGTTCGAGGCGCCCGAGGCGATGCGGTACAGCTTGTTGTCGCCGTGGTCGCGGCAGTAGGTGGCGTACTGGCGGGACAGGTCGGCGGCGTATTCGGCACGCATGTTGCCGCCGCAGCCCCAGGTCTCGTTGCCGATGCCCCAGAACCTCACGCGCCAGGGTGCGTCGCGGCCGTTGGCCCTGCGCAGCCGCGCCATCGGGCTGTCGCCGTCGCGGGTGAGGTACTCGACCCACTCGCTCATCTCCTGGACGGTGCCGGAGCCGACGTTGCCGCTGATGTACGGCTCCGCGCCGAGGAGTTCGCACAGGGCCATGAACTCATGGGTGCCGAAGTGGTTGTTCTCCTCCACGTCACCCCAGTGCGTGTTGACCATCCGGGGCCGCTGCTCGCGCGGCCCGATGCCGTCCCTCCAGTGGTACTCGTCGGCGAAACACCCGCCCGGCCAGCGGAGGTTGGGGATGTTCAGCTCCCTCAGCGCCTGTACGACGTCGAGGCGGATGCCGCCCTCATTGGGTATCGGCGAGTCCTCCCCGACCCAGAATCCGCCGTAGACGCAGTGGCCGAGATGCTCGGCGAAGTGACCGTAGAGATGGCGGCTGATCTTCGGGCCCTCGATGTCGAGGTTGATGACCGCGGTGGCAGTGGACATGGACGTACTCCAGGGATGGCGAGGGGGATTCAGGGCAGGGTGCGGGTTCAAGCCCGGGTGGCTGCCGGGCTCATGACGTGTCGTCGGTGCCCGTCGCCTTCGTCCGCGCGGACGACGACGTACGGACAAGGAGTTCGAACCCGGCGCTCTCGGTCCGGCCGGGCAGCTCCCGGAAGTCGCTCAGAGCCATGCGGGAGCGCAACAACGCGACGGCCTTGCGGGCGATCGACCCGCGCTGCGGGTCGACGGTGGTCAGGGGCGGTGAGGTGAAGCGGGCCGCGTCGATGTCGTCGAAGCCCGTCAGCGCGACGTCGTCGGGGACGGCGATCCCGCTTCGGCCCAGTACGGACAGCGCGCCGATGGCGACCACGTCGTTGTAGCAGAAGAGCGCGTCGAAGCGGACTCGGGTACGCAGCAGCCGGGTCGTGGCCCCGACGCCGGCTGAGAACAGGTCGGCGTCGTCCACGCCGAGGACCAGCGAGTCGTCGTAGGCGACGCCGGCCTCGTCGAGCGCTCGGCGGTAGCCGTGCAGACGCCGGCCGCCGGCCCGTGGACCGGTCCGTTCGCAGATGGCGGCGATCCGGCGCCGGCCCTGGGCGAGCAGGTGGGCGACGGCCGCGTGCGCGCCCTGCTCATCGGCGATCCCGACGTAGTCCAGGTTCAGCCCGGCGGCCTCGGCGGGACGCTCACCGAGGACCACCGTGGGTTGAGCCACCGGCTGCGAAAGGTAGTCCTCCGGAGCGAGGGCGTGCGGCACGTAGATGACCCCGTCCACGAGTTCGCCGTGCGACGTGGACAGCAGGGTCCGCTCCCGTCGGGCGTCACCCCTGGTGGGCGCGAGCACCACTTTCAGTCCCAGGGCCTCCGGAGCGCTGATGATCTGCTCGGCCAGCTCCGCGTTGAACGGCTGGTGGACGTTCGGGATCACCAGAGCGATCGTGCCCGTGCGCCGGGAGCGCAGACCGCGGGCGAAGGGATTGAGCCGGTAGCCGAGTTCCTCGATGGCCGCGCGCACCCGCCGCTCGGTCTCCCGGCTGAAGGAGCCGGTGCCGTTGACGACGTTGGAGACCGTCTTCGTCGACACCCCGGCACGCTCGGCCACGGTGCTCATCGTCACGCCCCGCCCCATGCCGACATCCCTCCCAACGTCGAATCACGGACGGTCAGTTCGAAGTCGGCGACGATCAGCCGGCCCGTGTCCGTCGTGGCCGTGCCGTTCATACGGCCGATCAGCAGCGTCAGCGCCTCGCGGGCGATCCGCGCCGTGCCCGGGCCGATCGAGGTGAGCGCCGGACAGGAGTAGCGGGCGTCGTCGATGTCGTCGAAGCCGGCGACGGCCACCTCGGCGGGGATCCTCAGCCCCGCCTCCTGCACGGCGTGCAGGGCGCCCAGCGCCAGGGAGTCCGCGAAGGCCACCACCGCGTCGAACCGGACACCGCGTTCGATCAGCAGCCGCACCCCGGCCGCTCCCGACTCGCGGTTCCAGTCGGCGATACCCACCGCGTGGACCAGTTCGGGCAGGTAGGGCAGGCCCGCGTCGCGCAGCCCGTCCCGGTAGCCGTCCAGCCGCAGATGGGCGGCGGCCTGGTCCGGCCGACCGGAGTGGTCGGCTCCGAGCACCGCGATCCGGGAGTATCCCAGCGAGACCATGTGGGCGACCAGGGCCCGCAGTCCTTCCCGGTTGGCCATCGCAACGCGGTCGACGGGAGCGTCGTAGGCGCGTTCCGCCATGAAGACCGTCGGCACGGTCCGGGCAACAGTCCGGGCCTGCGCGTCCGACATCCCCAGCGGGCACATCAGCAACCCGCCCAGATGTGGGCCGTGTTCGCGCGCCAACTCGAGTTCGGTCTCCGCGTCTCCGCCGGTGAGTTCGATCAGCACGGTCAGCTCATGGCGTTCGGCCTCGCGCATGATCGCCTCGGCGAGCGAGGAGTAGTACGGCTGGGTCAGGCGCGGCAGGGCCAGTCCGACCAGGCCGGTCCGGCCGGTGCGCAGATTGCGGGCGACCGCGTTGGGACGGAAGTCCAACTCGTGGATGGCCGCGGCGACTCGCTGCCGGGTCCGCTCGCTGACACCGGGCTCCTCGTTGACCACCCGGGAGACGGTTTTCAGGGACACCCCGGCCCGCTGGGCCACGTCATGCATCGTGGACATCACAGAACTCCATGTGCGTGTGAGGCCTGGGCGGCGTGAGCATCGCATCGGAGATTCATCGTTGTCAACGGCTCATTTCGCGGCAGGCGTCCGGAGAATGTCGTCCGGCGCGACCGCGGATGTCCCCGAACATCCCCTTCAGGCAGGGAAGTTCGAGGAACAAGGGAGAGGCAATGCATAGCCGGCGGTGAAACCCGGAGGAAGGAATGCGGACAGACCGGTACTGACGACGATGGACTAGCTGGACGGGCTGGTGCCCGTTCCGCCGAGCGCACTCGCTCCGAAGAAGGTCGCCCCGAAGGACTAGATCGATTTAGCTTTCTCCGTTAACGTGACGACCTAATCGATTTAGTAATCCTTTCTCGCGGCGGGACGCGGGATCAAGGAGGTTGCCACCGATGCCAACCATGCAAGACGTCCCCGTCAGGCGGCCGGGGACGCGTACCGAACTCGAAGGGCTGCCCCGGCCCGGCCGATGTCTGGTCATGGGGATCCTCAACGTCACGCCGGACTCGTTCTCCGACGGCGGCCTGTACGCCGACACCGGACGCGCCGTCGACCGGGGGCTGGCGCTCGCCGCTCAGGGCGCGGACATCGTGGATGTGGGCGGCGAGTCCACCAGGCCGGGGGCGTACCCCGTCGGTCTGGAGGAGGAACTCGCCCGGACCGTCCCGGTGGTGCGCGCACTTGCCCGGGCCGGTGTGTGCACGAGCGTCGACACGATGCACGCGCCTGTGGCCCGGGCCGCCGTCGAGGCGGGTGCTCGGCTGGTCAACGACGTGAGCGGCGGCCTGGCCGATCCGGCCATGGCGTCGACCGTCGCCGCGGCCGGTGTTCCGTACGTCGCCATGCACTGGCGTGCGCCGAGCCGCGAGATGGACCGGCATGCCGAGTACGGCGATGTCGTGGACGATGTCATTGCCGAACTCGGCCTGCGCGTCCGGCAGTTGGCGGACGCGGGAGTCGATCCGGCCCGTGTCGTCCTCGATCCGGGAATCGGCTTCGCCAAGCGGCCCGAGCACGACTGGACGCTGCTGGCCCATCTGGGATCTCTGCGGCGACTGGGCTGCCCGCTGCTCGTCGGCGCGTCGAGGAAGCGCTTCATCGGCGCGGCCCTCGCCGCCGGAGGCGCCGGTGAGGTGCCGCCCGCGGGGCGGGACGTGGCATCGGCGGCGGTCTCCGCGCTCGCCGCCGTCGCGGGCGCGTACTGCGTGCGCGTCCACGATGTCCGCGCCGGCCTGGACGCGGTGCGCATGGCCGCCGCCTACCGCGCACACCTCGACCGGACACCGTAGGAAACCCGCCGACCGGCACTCGCCCTGAGTGAGGCCGCTCCGCCCCCTCCACCAGATCGCTTCAGTGAGGCAATCCCCAGAACCTGCCGAGCCGGGCTCGGGGCCCTTCACTGTCGTACTAGATCGATTTAGCTTTCCTGAGTCAGACCGCTGAGAGTCGCTACGAGCAAGGAGTCACCATGGCAATCCCCACGCTCCAGGACGCCATCGACCGGGCCGGTTCGCCGATCAAGCTGCTGTGGCAGCCCGATGCCGAACCGTGGACCCCCGAAGTCGTCGAGCGCGAGTACTCGGGCTGGCGCCAGGAGCAGGCCGCGTGGCACGAGGGTGTGGCACTCCTCAACCTCTCGCACCACATGTACGACATGTGGATCGAGGGACCGGACGCCACGAAGGTGCTCGCCGAGCACGGGGTCAACAACTTCGAGAAGTTCGCGATCGGGCAGGCCAAGCAGTACGTGCCGGTCACCCGCCACGGCCAGATCGTCACCGACGGGATCCTCGCCCGGGAGGGCGAGAACAAGTACCTGCTCAGCGGGATCCCGGCCGCACAGCACTGGGTGCAGTACCACGCGGAGAAGGGCGGCTACGACGTCGGCTTCGTCACCGACCCGTCCTCCGCCTTCCGTCCGGGCGGTGGCGATCCGAAGCTGTTCCGCTACCAGATCCAGGGACCGCTGGCGACGGAACTGGTCGAGCGGGTCTTCGGCGGGCCGCTGCCGGAGACCAAGTTCTTCCACTCCGCCGCGGTCACCCTCGACGGCCGCTCTCTTCGCGCCCTGCGGCACGGCATGGCCGGCCAGGCCGGCTTCGAGTTCATCGGCCCGTGGGAGCACTCCGCGTATGTGCACGAGGCGTTCCTCAAGGCGGGCGAGCCGCTCGGCCTGATCCAGGTGGGCGCCCTCGCGTACGCCACGCCCAGTGTCGAGAGCGGGTGGATCCCCTCGCCCGTCCCCGGCATCTACACCGACCCGGACCTGGTGGAATACCGCAGGTACCTTCCCCTGTTCGGCATCGAGGGCAAGCGTCCGCTGAACGGCAGCTACTTCTCGGAGGACATCGAGGACTACTACGTCTCCCCGTACGAACTGGGCTACGGGAAGGTGATCCACTTCGGTCACGACTTCGTGGGCCGCGACGCCCTGGTGAAGGCCAGGGACGAGCCGCTCCGCACCAAGGTCACCCTCGTCCTCGACCCGGAGGACGTCCGCACCGTCGTCGGACAGGGCGAGGACCCCGGCTTCGTGCTCTCCTACGCCCGGCACCGGGTGGAGAACGCCACCGGTCTGGTCGGCGTGACCATGCAGAGCGCCTCGATCGACCCGGTGGGAGCGGTGCTCGCGCAGACCCTGATCGACCCCGAACACGCCGCGCCGGGCAGCGAGGTGACGGTGGTCTGGGGCGAGCACCCCGGCTCCGGCACCGACCCCGAGGCCGACCTCGGCTTCCCCCGCATCCGTGCCACGGTCCAGCCCTCCCCGTTCAACCAGCACGCGCGCACCCTCTACCGCCGCGACCGCTGACCTCGGGCGACCCTGCGGCACCGTTCCGGCCCGGCCCTCATGTCTCCTGGGCCGCGCCGGCGGTGCCGCGGGTACGCCCCCGACCTCGGCCCCCGCAGACGAGAGAGCGAGACGAAAGACGATGAATCCCGCAAGCACCGTACGAACAGCGGTCGGTACTTCGCTGCTCGAGGACTTCTCCCTGGAGATGACGGGCAAGGACGTCCCCAAACTGGAAGAGGCCCGCGACAGCATCCCGCAGGGCACCCGGATCAACGTCACCTTCCTCGGCAACGAGAACCTCCGGATGCGGTTGGAGGCGGCCCGGGCGGTCAAACGGCTCGGGTTCGTTCCGGTGCCCCACATATCGGCCCGCCGCCTGGGCTCGCGCGCCGACTTCGAGGAGTTCCTGTCCGGACTGCGCGACGACGGCACCTCCGACAACGTGTTCGTCGTCGGAGGCGATCCGACGGACCCCGAGGGCCCCTACGCCGATTCGCTCTCCCTGATCGAGACGGGCCTGCTCCAGGAGTACGGCGTCCGCCATGTGAGCGTCAGCGGATACCCGGAAGGGCATCCCGCGATCGACGACGGCGCGCTCTGGTCCGCGCTGCGGGACAAGCACGCCTCGCTCGCCGCCCAGCCCCTGGAGGGCGGCATCATCACGCAGTTCGGGTTCGACGTCGAGCCGGTGCTCGCCTGGGTCGAACAGGTTCGTGGCCGAGGCATCGAACTCCCCGTCCGGATCGGCGTGCCCGGACCGGCCGGAGTGCGCCGGCTCATGTCGTACGCGGCCCGCTTCGGGGTCGGGACCAGCGCCTCGGTCGTCAAGAAATATGGGTTGTCCCTGAGCAACCTCATGGGCACGGCAGGACCCGACCGCTTCCTGCGCGACCTCGCCGCGGCCCACGACCCCGGCCGCCACGGCGAGTTGAAGATCCACTTCTATACGTTCGGCGGGCTCAAGGCCACCTCCGACTGGGCCGCCCGCTTCCGGAAGGAAAGCCCGGCATGACCCTCACCCAAGACGCCCCGGCCCGTGCCGCGATGGCCAAGCGCCCCGCCCAGCAGGCCTCGCTCGTCCTCCAGGGCGCCGACGCCACCGGCATCGTCGCCGCCGTGACCTCCGTCCTGAGCCGCCACGGCGCGAACATCGTCTCCCTCGACCAGTACTCGGACAATCCGCACGGCGGCGCCTTCTTCCAGCGCACGGTCTTCGGACTCGACGGTCTCCAGGCCGCGTTGCCCGCGCTCCGCGCCGACCTCGACGAGCACTTGGTCGACGCGTTCGGGCTCAGCTACACCCTGCGCGACCTGTCGGTGCCCAAGCGGGTCGCGATCTTCGCCTCGAAGTCCGACCACTGCCTGCTCGACCTGCTCTGGCGCCACCGGCAGGGGCAACTGCCCGTCACCGTCGCCATGGTGATCTCCAACCACCCCGACGTGGCGGAGGAGGTCCGCAGCTTCGGGATCCCCTTCTTCCACGTGCCCTGCCAGGGTGCCGACAAGTCCGCCGCCGAGGCCGAACACCTGCGGCTGCTCAAGGGCAACGTCGACTTCGTCGTCCTGGCCCGCTACATGCAGATCCTCTCGGGGGACTTCATCGAGGACGTCGGCATCCCGATCATCAACATCCACCACTCCTTCCTGCCCGCCTTCATCGGCGCCGGCCCCTACGCGAAGGCCAAGGAGCGGGGCGTGAAGCTGGTGGGAGCCACCGCCCACTACGTCACCCAGGACCTCGACGAAGGCCCGATCATCGAGCAGGACGTCGTCCGCGTCACCCACGCCCACTCGGCCACCGACCTCACCCGCCGCGGCGCCGACGTGGAACGCGCGGTCCTCTCCCGCGCGGTGCTGTGGCACGCCGAGGACCGGGTCATGCGCGACGGCAACCACACCATCGTCTTCGCCTAGCGACGCGCGTCACGCAACCGTGGCCGCGGCGACCGTACGCAGCGCGGTCCTGCGGCCCCGGCGAATCGTTCCCCATCACAAGAAAGCGGTCCGACCATGACCACCAGGATCGACGGCACCGCGATCGCCCGGCGGATCCGCTCGCAGGTCGCCGAGGAGGTCGCCGCGGTCGCGGCCACGACGCCGGGAGGAGTCCCCGGACTGGCGACCGTCCTCGTCGGCGACGATCCGGCCAGCGCCGTGTACGTCGCCGCGAAACGCCGGGCCATCAAGGAGGCCGGCATGCGCGACTTCCACCGCCATCTGCCCCGGCACGCGACCCACGACGACGTGGCCGCCGTCATCGACGAACTGGCCGCCGACCCGCGGGTCTCCGGCATCCTGCTCCAACTCCCCTTGCCCGCACCGCTCGACGCCGCCACGCTGCTCGACCGCATCCCCGTCACGAAGGACGTCGACGGTCTCACCACCGCCAGCCTGGGTCTCCTCGCCCGCGGGGAGCGGGGGTTGCGCCCCTGCACGCCCAGCGGAGTCATCGCGCTGCTGGATGCCGAGGGCGTTCCGCTCCAGGGCGCGAACGTCGCGGTGGTGGGCTGGGGCGAGCTCGTCGGAAAACCTCTGACCCACCTCCTCCTGCGGCGCGGGGCAACCGTGTCGGTGGCGCACGAGTTCACCCTCGACCTCGCCGCGGTCACGCGCCCCGCCGACATCGTCGTGGTCGCCACCGGTGTCCGCGGGCTCATCGGCCCCGAACACGTCAGGCCCGGCGCCGTCGTCATCGATGTCGGCATCCACCGGACGCCTTCGGGCCTGACCGGCGACGTCCGCTCCGCGGAACTCGACGGAATCGCCGGTCGCATCACCCCCGTTCCGGGCGGAGTGGGCCCCATGACCATCGCCATGCTGCTGGTCAACACGCTGCAAGCCGCTCAGTGGAGTTCGGGTCTTGAGACCGTCGCGGCATGAGAACCCGCCGGAACAAGGGCTCGACAGCCGGGAGTTGCTCGCGGCGAAGGAGGTTCGGTATGGACGAGTACCCTGCCCTGGCCCTGCTCGGGGGACACCTCGCCACCGGTCTCGTGGACGTCACCCACGACGCCACCGCGCTGGACTCCGAGGGTTTCTGGGCCGTGGTGACCGACTTCGAGGGCCGCCTCACGTGCGCCCGCTTCCGGGACGTACGACGGACGGACGGCCGCCTATCTCGTACGGTGCCGTGGCGCGGCCCGCGTGCCGACGAGTGGACCTCCTCGCTGGACCGCGTCGCCTACACGAACGGCGTGACCCGCATCCGCGAGCACATCGCCACCGGTGAGGTCTACCAGGCCAATCTGTGCCGGGTGCTGTCCGCCCCGATCGCGCCGGGGGCCGATGTCCTGGCACTCTCCGGTCTGCTGGCACGGCACAATCCCGCACCGTACGCGGGTGTCGTCCGCCTGCCACGGCACGGCGTGGAGGTGGCCACGGCCTCGCCGGAACTCTTCCTGCGGCGCACCGGGCGAGAAGTGGAGTCGGGGCCCATCAAGGGAACCGGCCGTACCGAGGCGGATCTGCTGGAGAAGGACCACGCGGAGAACGTGATGATCGTCGACCTGGTCCGCAACGACCTCGGCCGTGTCTGCGTCCCCGGCACCGTGGCCGTACCGGACCTGTGCGCGGTCGAGAAGCATCCCGGGCTCGTCCACCTGGTGTCGACGGTGCGAGGGCGGCTGCGAGCAGAGGTGGGCTGGCCCGAGCTGCTGGCGGCGACATTCCCGCCCGGTTCGGTCACCGGGGCGCCCAAGGTGAGCGCCCTGCGGATCATCGAGGCGTTGGAGACGGCACCCCGCGGTCCCTACTGCGGTGGCATCGGCTGGGTCGACGCCGACCGCGGACGCGGTGAACTCGCGGTCGGTATCCGCACCTTCTGGATCGACCGGAGCGAGCAGCTCCTCAGGTTCGGCACCGGGGCGGGCATCACCTGGGGGTCGGAACCCGAGCGGGAATGGCAGGAGACCGAACTGAAGGCCCGTCGGTTGTTGTCCGTCACGAGCGGAGTTCCGGTCGACCGACGTCTTGTCCTGGAGGGCTGAATCGATCTAGCGCGTAGAGTGAAACCCGACGTACCGAAGGCCGGCTGGTGATGCCTGCCGACGGGGGCGTGCAGTGTGCACGGCTGACGAGGGGAGTACGCGGGCATGGGCCGTTCGGGCCGAGTGACGTTGACCGATGTGGCCAAGGCGTCCGGCGTGTCGCGGGCGACCGTGAGTTTCGTCCTGAACGACGACCCGCGCCAGACGATCTCCGCGGCCACCCGGGAGCGGGTCATGGAGGCCGCCCAGGACCTGGGATACGTCCCGCACGGGATCGCCCGCGCACTGCGCGAGGGGTCCTCGCGCATCGTGGTGCTCAACGTCGACTGGGGCATGGAGGGCAACTTCTCCCGCAGCTATGTCCGGGGCCTGGACGAGGAGTTGGCCGAACACGACCACATCCTCCTGGTCCGGCACGGGCACTCGATCCCCGAGGCCACGCAGAAGGTCCTGGACACCATCGCGCCGCGGGCGGTCCTGCGGCTCGGCGAGGCCTACATGCAGGGCCGCGAACCGACCGAGGACGACTGGGAGAACGGGTTCGCCGCCAACGCGGCGCTGCAACTCGGATACCTCGCCGACCGGGGGCACACCCGGATCGCACTGGCGATGCCCGATCACGACTTCCCGCTCACCGAGGCCCGCCTCGGGTTCTCCCAGGAAGCCGCCCGGCGTCGAGGACTTCCGCCCCTGGAGCGCATCGTCGTACCGAGGCCGAGGGAGGCCGGTGCGGCGGCGATCCAGGAGTTCCTGGCGGCTCACCCCGACGTGACGGCGCTGGCGGCCTTCGACGACGACATCGCCCAGCGCAGCCTCGCGGCCCTCCGGGATCTGGGGCTCCGGGTGCCCGAGGACATCGCCGTGATCGGCTTCGACGAGACCGAGTACGGCTCGCTCTCCACGCCCGCGCTCACCACCGTCCACATCGACGCCGAGGTCCTCGGACGGATCGCGGCCCGCAACGCCCTGGGCATCGGCACCGGAGGGCTGGCGCCGGTGCCCGGCCGGATCGTGGCACGCGCGTCCGTGTGACCACCGCGGGCCGTCCGCCGCTCACGGCGCGGCGCGGACGACCGGCCACATCCCGGCGTACGCGGGATCCTCGCCCTCCAACGCGAAGAGCAGCTTGCGCAGCTGCCCGATGACCTCGTCCTTGCCTCCGGCGCCCAGGATCTCGGCGAGGGCGGCGTCGATCGCGGCGATGCGTGCCCGGCCGTCCGCGACACCCGCGAGGCCCGCTTCGGTGAGCTCGTGCAGGATGACGCGCTTGTGCACCGGATGCGGCAACCGCCGGACCCACCCCACGCGTTCGAGCTGCGAGAGCGCCGTCGTCACGCTCTGCGGCGTGATGTGGAAGAGCCGTGACAGGTCCGAGGCGGACATCAGACCGAGTTCGTCGAGGTGAACCGCGAGACCGAGCTGGGTCACCGTGACGTCGAGTCCGTCCAGCGCCTCTTGAAGGCGGCCGTGCACGGCCTGCTGTGTCCGCCACAGCACATGGGGCAGTCCGTCCTGCCATGCCGGACCCGTGCTGTCCTTCGCCGAAGCCATCGTCGCCCTCCGTCTGTACGGGACGTCAGTATCCGCCCGAGAACATTGTTTCAGACGTCTTAAAACTTTACAGGCATCTGTTATACGGTCGCAGGGCGCGGCGACGAAGCCGCGCACCGGTGACCGAGAGGAATCCCATGCTCAGTCTCGAAGAAGAGATCACCAAGGCTGGAGGGGCGCTCGCCCTGCTTCGCCAGGGGCGCTCCGGGGCGTACCCGTTCCCGATCAAGCCCGAGTTCAGCAACTGGCGTGACGAGCAGGAGGCGTGGCGCAACAGCGCGGCGCTGATGGACCTGTCGCACCACATGACGGACCTCGTCGTGCAGGGGCCCGACACGTACCGGCTGCTCGAACACCTCGGGGCGAACAGCTTCCAGGGCTTCGGCCCCGGGAGCGCCAAGCAGCTCATCACCGTCCGCCCCGACGGCTACATGATCGGCGACTGCATCCTGTTCTGCGTCGGCGAGCGCCATGTCCGGATCGTCGGCCGGCCGCCGGCCCTCAACTGGGTCCAGTTCAACGCGGCCACCGGCGACTGGGACGTCACCGTCCGCCGCGACGAACGCACCGTGAACAACCCCAAGGGCCGCGAACTGTTCCGGCTCCAGCTCCAGGGCCCGCACGCCGCCGCGATCTTCGAGAAGGTCAACGGCGGCCCGATGCCGGACATCCCGTTCTTCACCATGGGCCGCTTCAACGTCGGCCCGCACGAGGTCACCGCGCTCAACCACCGTATGTCCGGCTTCCCGGGCTACGAGTTCACCGGGCCCTACGCGGACATCGACGCGGTGCGCGAACTCATCGTGGAGGCCGGCGCCGAGTACGGCCTGCGCCAGATCGGCGCCCGCGCCTACGCCTCGGTCGCCACCGAGTCCGGCTGGATCGCCAACACCCTGCCGGCGACCTACTCCGGCGAGGACATGAAGGCGTTCCGCGAATGGCAGTCGGCGCGTTCGTTCGAGGGCAACCTCGCCCTCGGCGGCAGCTTCGTGGCCGACCGGATCGAGGAGTACTACACCACCCCGTGGGACCTCGGTTACGGCCACATCCTCAAGTTCGACCACGACTTCGTCGGCCGCGAGGGCCTCGAGGCGATCAAGGACCGGCCGCACCGCCGCAAGGCCTGGGTGCTCTGGGACCGCGACGATGTCGGCAGGATCTTCGCGAGCATGTACGAGAAGGGCGAGGGGCGCCTCAAGTACATGGAGATGCCGGCGGCGTTCTACACCGCCTGCCAGTTCGACCGGGTGGAGAAGGACGGCGAACTCGTGGGAGCGGCGATGCTCACCTCGTACTCGGCGAACGTCCGCGGCTGGATCTCGCTCGGCACGATCGACCCGACGGCCGCGGCCGGCGACCAGGTGGAGATCGTCTGGGGCGAGCCGAACGGCGGCTCGCCCAACCCGGCCGTCGAGCGCCATGCCCAGACCCGGGTGCGCGGAACGGTCATGGCGCGTCCGTTCGCGACGAAGAAGCACTGACGCGCGGGCGATGCGGCTGGGCGAACCGACCCGACGCGCACCGGGACACCAGGGCCTCCCGGTCATGACGGGCCTCTGTTACGATCACTAGATCGATCTAGTAGCCGTCAGTACGTCAACCGGCTCCGCCCAGCCGCATCACCCCATGTCCGACACGGCCCGGAGGGACACCGGTGCCGTGGCCGACCGGAGGAACGCCATGGACCGTCTGCTCCTCATGCGCTGTTTCGTCATCGTCGCCGACCTCGGCAGCTTCAACGGCGCCGCCAAAGCGCTCGGATCGTCGGGGTCGCTCGTGTCGCGGCACGTCGCCGAGCTGGAACGACAGGTCGGCGTCCGGCTCGTCAACCGCACGGCCCGCTCGGTCAGCCTGACCGAACCAGGCCTGCGCTACGCCGAGTTCGCCGCCCGCATCATCAAGGAGATCGACGCCGAGGACTCCGACATCGCGCATCTGCACGACAGCGCGGAGGGCGCGCTCGGCATCATCTGCCCGAAGTGGATAGGGAGCCTGGACCTCGGAGACGCCATCGCCGCGTTCTCCGCCGCGCACCCGAAGATCCAGATCCGGTTCGAACTGGGAGGCGTGTCCGACCGGACCTACGACTTCCTGGACGGCGGTTTCGACCTGGCGTTCCACACCCGGGACCTGCGGGACTCGAACGTGCGCCTGAAGAAGATCGCCTCGCTGCCCTTCGTCCTGTGCGCGTCGAAGTCGTACGTCGACGAGCACGGCCCCCTGACCCACCCCGACGAACTGGCCGGCCGTGACTGCCTGGTGCACGTGAACGACCCCGTCTGGCGCATCGGGCACGGCGGCGCCTCCACGCTGCACAAGATCCGCAACGTGGCCTTCTCGTCCAACTCCTACATCGCACTCCAGAAGGCGGCCGTCCACGGGCGCGGCATCGCCCTGCTGCCGCAGCGGTCCGTCTACGACGATCTCGTCTCCGGGGCCCTTCAGGTCCAGCTGCCCGAACTGGCGGCCCCGGACCGGCCGCTCTACGCGATCCACGGCCCCGGACCCGGCACCCAGCGCAAGATCACGGTCTTCCTGGACTTCCTCGCCCAGTGGTTCGCCGAGAACCCGATCCCCACGATCGGGCGTTGACGTCCGTACGGCCGCGGCGACCGGGACCGATGGGCACCGCGCAGAAGTTCCGCATTGCTTGCACCGCGCGACCGATCAACGGTGCGTCATGACTCTCGCCTCACCCCGGACCTCCTGTTACCGTCCGACTTAATCGATCTAGCACGGGATCGATCCAGCACGGGGTGACGCGCAGGACGACACCCTGGACGACCGCCACTCGACGGAGAGTGAAATGAACCAGGCCTCACAGCAGCGCAGTACCTACGAAGCGGTCCTCCGGCTGAACGATGCACCGTTCATCACCGAGCGCCCGGCGATGTTCAGCCCGGCCGCCGCGGCCCAGGACGAGGGCAACACGCGCGGCACCTACGGCCGCTTCGCGCAGCTCCTGCTCCCCGAGGAGTACGCGGACTGGGTCGAGGAGAGCGCCGCCCATGTCGGCTCGTGCTACGTCGGCGACTGGAGCTCCCTGCACAAGGTGAAGGTGCACGGCCCGCAGGCGCTCGCGTTCCTGAGCCGGTTGGGGATGCGGGACCTGTCCCGTTTCGAGGCCGGGCAGATCAAGCACCATGTGCAACTCGACGAGAACGGCTGGGTCGCCTCCGAGGGAGTGCTGTGCCGGCTCGGACCCGATGAGTTCGTCTACACCGGGGGCAGCTGCGACTGGCTGTTGTGGCAGCTGAGCCAGGGCAGTTGGGACGCCGCCGCCACCGACCTCAGCCCCGACGTGTTCATCTTCGGCGTCCAGGGCCCGGCGTCCCTGGCCGCCCTGGAGAAGCTGACGGGGGACGACCTCCGCGACATCGGCTTCAGCCGCAGCCGCATGTCGACGGTCGACGGGGTCCCCGTACGGGTCCTGCGTACCGGGATCTCGGGCGAACTCGGGTACGAACTGCACGGGCCGACCGCACACGCCAACGAGATCTGGGCGGCGGTCGTGGCGAGCGGGCAGGACGTCGGCATCCGTCAACTCGGCTTCCGGGCACAGCCTGTTCAGCACATCGAGGCCGGGATCGCGACCAACGGGCTGGACTATCTGCCGGCGTCGATCCTCACGCCGGGAGCGCCGAGGCAGTTCCGCAAGGGCGTGCCCACCGGAAGTTTCGTCCCCACGACCGGGGTCACCGACTACTTCCGCAAACCGGGCGAGCTCGGCTGGGGCTTCCGCAAGGGCGTCCCCGACCGCGACTTCATCGGCCGGGACGCACTCGCCAGGGATGCCGAAAGCGGCGTACCCACACGGCAGTTGGTCGGTCTGCGCTGGAACGAACAGGACGTCACCGGCATCCTCACCTCGCTGCTGAGCGAGACCGACCTGCCCGACCAGATGGACATGCCGCGCGGACGCGGTCCCCACTTCGACCAGGTCCTGGTGGCGGGCGATCCGGTGGGCGTGGCCACGGGCCGGACGGTGAGCCCGACCCTGCGGGCGATGATCTCGCTCTGCGTACTCGATCCCGCGCACGCGACACCGGGCACCGAGGTCGTCGTCCTGTGGGGCCGTCCGGGCACCCCGCAGCGGGAGATCCGGGCGACGGTCACAGCGCTGCCCTTCAAGCCGGACAACCGACGCACGGACGTCAGCGTGCGATGAGCCGCCAGCTTGGTGCTGTGCAGGTGCCGGAGAACCGCAGTTCGGCGACGTCGATGATGTTCGTGTCGGACAGGCGGATGTACCGGCAGGGCACCGGGGGTGGCGGTGCGGGAGGTGTCGTAGGAGTCCTGGCGGACGATCGGGTCGGCGCCGGTCGAGGGGGCCGCCGTGCTGATCGCTGTCGAATCACCCGGGCGCGACGGACCTGCCCCGGTCCGGGCGGGTGACCGGGGCCTCGCGGGGCGACCGGTCAGCGGTCCCTGCTCGTCGCCGAGTCGAGGAGCGGGCCGAGTTCACGGGCCACGGTCGTCAGGGCGCGGACGTCCCGCTCGGCCCGGGCGATGAGGAGGGCACCCTCCAGGGCGCTGATCATGAGCGTGGCGAGCGAAGTCGCCCGCTGCTCGGGTACGTCCATGTCGACCAGGGCACGGGCCACCGGGCCGGTCCAGGTGGCGAACGC
Organism: Streptomyces sp. MBT65; assembly: GCF_016612545.1. Taxonomy (GTDB): domain Bacteria; phylum Actinomycetota; class Actinomycetes; order Streptomycetales; family Streptomycetaceae; genus Streptomyces. The sequence continues at coordinate 32,242 of NZ_JAENRY010000045.1, forward strand.
GTCGGCCGCGGCCTCCCGCGTGGAGACGACCGTCTCCGCGCAGTCCACCGTCGCGGCGGCCACGGGGCAGCCGCCCGCGAAACCCGCGCTCTCGTACTCGTCGGTCCACTGGCGCACCATCTCGCCGAACAGCCCGCTCGGCGTCGGCTCGGGCAGCGCGTCCAGGAAGCGGGCGACACGCTTGCCGGCGTAGCGGCCCGCCCAGGTCACCGCCTCGTTGACCAACTGCTCCTTGCCGCCGGGGAAGTAGTGCTGAAGCGAACCGCGTGGCGCGCCGGCGTGGGCGGCCACCTCACGCATGCCTGTGGCGGCGACCCCGTCGCGCCGGATGAGCTGCGCCGCGCTGAAGACCATCCGCTCGCGCGGGCCCCGTCCGGGCACCTTCGCCGCCGTCATCCTCGACCTCCGTCGCCGTTCCGCGGGCCTGCCGAACCCCACTCTATGACCGTCGTCATAGAGTGGACTACCATGACAGCCGTCATGATCGATGGCGGCGTCGACGGTCGGGCCCCGCCGCAGGACGAAACGGCGGTTCATCGTGCGCTACGTGGGTTTCGTCGGCCTCGGAGTCATGGGGCAGCCCATGGCGCTCAACCTCGCCCGAGCGGGCACACCCCTCGTGGTCTGGAACCGCACACCAGGCCGATGCGAACCGCTGTCCGCCGCCGGGGCCGAGGTCGCGGCGGACCCTGCCGAGGTCTTCGACCGGGCGGACGACATCGTGTTCCTCATGCTGGCCGACGAGACGGCCATCGACGCGGTGCTCGGCCGCGGCACCGCGGACTTCGCCTCCCGGGTCACCGGACACACCGTCGTTCACATGGGCACGACCTCGGCCGACTACTCGGCCGGCCTCCAGGACGACATCCGGGCCGCGGGCGGGAGGTACGTCGAGGCCCCCGTCTCCGGCTCCCGAGTCCCCGCGGAACAGGGGAAGTTGGTGGGAATGCTGGCGGGGGACACCGATGCCCTGGAGGCCGTACGACCGCTGCTCGCCCCCGTCTGCCAGGAGACGTTCGGCTGCGGTGCGGTTCCGGGCGCGCTGCTGATGAAGTTCTCGGTGAACCTGTTCCTGATCACGATGGTCACCGGACTCACCGAGGCGTTCCACTTCGCCGACCGGCACGGGCTCGACCAGAGTCTGCTCCGTGACGTCCTGGACGCGGGGCCGATGGCCAGCTCGGTCTCCCGGGTGAAGGGGGCCAAGCTGGTGACCGGCGACTTCACCGTCCAGGCGGCGGCCGCGGACGTACTGAAGAACAACCGGTTGATCGCGGAGGCCGCCCGTGAGGCCGGTCTGGCCTCGCCTCTCCTCGACATCTGCCATGCCCTCTACGGCGAGACCGTCGCGCGGGGCCACGGGGGCGAGGACATGGTGGCCGTGGTGCGCGCCCTGGAGGCCAGGACCGAGGGCACCGCACCGGGCGATGCCCTCACGCACCCTGGGGAGCACCACGGATGACCCGGACGAGCGGGCGCCTCGGCTGAGTCGCCGTCGTGAGGGCGGGTCGCCGAGGACGGTGGACCGGCCCGGCCGACCGGGCGCGGTCCCGTACTGCGGTGGGGAGTTGGGCCTAGACGGCGGCCGCGGCGGCGTGCAGGTTCTTCGCGGCCAGGGCGAGCCCCTCGGTCTGCGAGTAGGCGGCGTCCTCGTGCTCGATGTTGACGGCCATGTCCGGGTCGACCTCGGCGAGGGCGCGCAGGAACTCGGTCCAGTAGGCGACGTCGTGGCCGACGCCGACGGCGACGAACTTCCACGCCGGGTTCTCGGGCCAGGAGTTGCACCAGAAGCCGTAACCGGTGGGCACCTTGTCGGGGGCGTCGGACGGCACGCGGGTGAAGGAGGTGTCCAGCACACCGCGGATGTCGGCGCCGGGGCAGAGCATCGCGTCCTTCGCGGCGGCGTGGAACACCAGCGGGCCCAGCCACTTGATCGAGGCGACGATGTCCATGCCCTGCCACATCAGGTGCGAAGGGTCCATCTCCGCACCGACGTTGGTCGCGCCGGTCGCGTCGACGAGCCGCTTCAGGGTGACGGGGGAGAACACGAGGTTGTGGGGGTGCATCTCGATGGCGACCCGGACGTCGTTCTCCCGGGCCAGCGCGTCGATCTCCTTCCAGAACCCGACCGCCACCTCCCACTGGTAGTCCAGGACGTCCATGTAGACGCCGTCCCACGGATTCACCACCCAGGAGGGGTACTTGGCGTCGGGGTCGGAGCCCGGGGTGCCGGACATGGTGACCACGTGCCGCACGCCGAGCAGGCCCGCGAGGCGGATCGTACGGCGCAGGTCGTCGGCGTGCTTCGGGCCGACCCCGGGGAGCGGGTTGAGCGGATTCCCGTTGCAGTTGAGGCCGGTCAGCTCCATCCCACGGTCCGCGAAGGTCGCCAGGTACTCCTCGCGTGCGGTCGCCGAGGACAGCAGCAGGTCGACCGGGCAGTGCGGGGAGGGGATGAAGCCGCCGGTGTTGACCTCGACGGAGGTCAGGCCGTTCTCCTTGAGGATGTCGAGGGCCTCGGCCAGCGGGCGGTCGTGCAGACAGGCGGTGTAGGCGCCGAGCTTGAGGGACATGCGGGTGCTCCTTGGACTGTTGCGGGTGGTCAGACGGCGGGCGGGACGGTGACGGCGGCGCCGCCGGCCTGCGAGGACTCGACGATCGCGCGGATGATCTCGATGGTCCGCAGTCCCTCGGCGAACGTGGCGCAGGCCGGGAGCGGTTCGGCGACTCCGGCGACCTGGTCGAGGAACGCCCTTGCCTGGTAGGTGAAGTTGTCGGCGTTGCTCGCGCCCACACCCGGTGCCTCCATCGGCACCCCGCCCGCGAAGTACGGCAGTTGGGGCCCGGCGATGATCTGTCGGGCACCGCGGGTACGTGCGTCGGGCTGGGCGTCGTCGAAGAGGTACTCGGCCGGCCGGTGCTGGTCGAACGCGGCCCGTCCGCCGACCCCGAGGACGTCGAACGCGAGCCCGTTGGGCAGCCCGAAACCGGTGCGGGTGACGGAGAAGGTGCCGACGAGCCCGGACTCGAAGCGGGCCGTGAAGGACGCGGTGTCCTCGTTCTCCACCTCGCCGAACTCGTCGGAGACGGGGGCCGCGTTGTGCCCGACGACCGCGCCCAGCGGCAGCGGACGCTTGGGGATCTGGGTGGAGAGCGTGGCACCGGAGACCGAGGTGATGGGCCCGGCCACGTACTCGGCGGCGTCGATGACGTGCGAGCCGACGTCACCGAGCGCGCCGGAACCGGCACCCCCCTTGAAACGCCAACTCAGCGGCCCCCGGGGGTCGGTGGCGTAGTCGCACCAGTAACGTCCGCTGAACAGGGTGAGGTCGCCCAGCTCGCCGCGCCGCACGTGGTCACGGATCGCGGCGATGCCGGGGGAGCGGCGGAAGGTGTATCCGACGGCGGTGACGACATCGGCGGTCCGCTCCAACTCGGCCATCGCACGGGCGTCTTCGAGCGAACCGGCCAGCGGCTTCTCGCACAGCACGTGCTTTCCGGCGGCGACCAGCGCCTCGGCGATCGGCCGGTGCAGCGCGTTCCCCACGACGATGCTGACGGCGTCGATCGTCGGGTCCTCGGCCACGGCCTCCCAGCTCGGCAGCGCCTTGTCGAAGCCGTAGCGGCGGGCCGCGTCCTCGGCGAGCGCGGTGTTGGCGTCGGCTATCGCGGCCAGCCGCACCGGGGGCAGTCCCGCCCCGAACACGGTGTTGACGTTGCGGTATCCGGCGGCGTGGCTGCGGCCGGCCATACCGGCTCCGATCACCGCGACGGACAAGGGCTTGGCGGAGGAGGTCATGAGGTGTCCCTTGAGAAGAGAGGTCAGCTGGAGGTGGGGAAGTCGAAACCGGCGGCGACCTGTTGGGCGGGCCGCGGCCGGAGGGTGGTGACGACATCGGTACGGGCACGGGCACCTCGACGCCGATGGTCCCGCGCCCGACGTCTCGCTGGAATCGGCGCGCGTGCCGACGGTGGGCCCGTACCGAGCGGAGAGTGAGCTCCGCCCGGTACGGGCGGGGGCAGTACGGACGTCCCACCGTCCGCACTGCTGATCAGGGCCGCCGACGCGTGCGGCGGATGCGGGACCAGGAACTCGGAGTCACCGGTCGAGAAGTTCTGTGTCCCGCCCGGCTTCAGGGTCAGGATCCCGAGGCCGGAGCATCCCCGGTCCGCCGAGCCGGTCGTAGCGGGGAAGGGGGAGTGGCGAGGTACTCGTCGATCTTCGCGCGCATGAACAGCGAGGACTCCTTGGCCCGTTCCTCCCAGGCGAAGACGCAGGCGGTCAGGGTGCCGTCGAAGTCGTTGTCCTGGAGGGCCCGGAACAGCTCGCCGAAGTCGACCTCGCCCTCGCCCATGTCGAGGTGCTGGTGGATCCGCGCCGTGGTGCCGGGAGGGTTGAGGATGTAGCGGTTGCCCGAGGACGCGGTGTGGTCGAACGCGTCGGCCAGATGGACATGCGTGAGCAGCTCGCCCGCGTGTCGGATGATCCCGGGGGCGTCGTCACCGATGTGGAAGGTGTGCGGGGCGCAGTACAGGAAGCTGACGCTCGGGTGGTTGATGCCCCGGATGAAGTCGACCGCCTGGTGACCGTCCTCGATGAAGTCGTCGGGGTGCGGTTCCAGGGCGAGTTGGATGCCCTCCTGCTCGAAGAGCGGGAGGAGTTCGTCCATCGACTTCCAGAACTGGGCCTCGCTGCGGTCCGCTTCCTCGGGCCGGCCGTTGAACTCCGAGATCATGCTGTCCACGCCCAGCTCGGAGGCGATCTGGATCGACCGCTTCCAGTAGCGCACGGCGGCCTGCCGGGCGTCCTCGTCGGGGCCGGACCAGCGGAACAGCGGCAGCAGGGAGGAGATCCCGACGCCGGCCGCGTCCAGCGCCTTGCGGAACTTGCGCACGGTGGCGTCGTCAACGCGGGGGTGCCGGAAGAAGGGGATGAAGTCCTCGCGAGGCGACAACTCGATCCACTCGTAGCCCAACTCGGCCACCACGCCTGGCAGTTCGAGCAGCGGGACATGACGGATCATGTACGGGTCGAGGGCGATCTTCATGAGGGAATGCCTTCGGGTATAGGGGGAGCGGGGGTGCGTCGCACGAAGCCGTTCGTTCGCGCGGGGTGGGGGCGGTGTCCGGGTGGCGCTGTCAGCGGGCGCTTTCGGCCGGGGCCAAGACGTTCGCGTCTCCGGGGAGTTGCTCGACGTCGACACCGCGCACCTGGGACAACTCGTGCTTGAGGGCGGCGAGTTCGGTGCCGCCGGCCATGTGGTTGGTCAGCTCCTCCAGCGTGATCTCGCTGCGCTCGGCGGAGAGTTCCATGGTTCCGAGGCGCAGGACGCTGAAGTGGTCGCCGACCATGTAGGCGTGGTGGGGGTTGTGGGTGATGAAGATGACCCCCAGACCCCGCTCGCGCGCGGCGGCCACGTACTTGAGGACGACGCCGGACTGCTTGACGCCGAGGGCGGCGGTGGGTTCGTCGAGGATGAGGACGCGGGCGCCGAAGTAGACGGCGCGGGCGATGGCGACGCACTGGCGCTGGCCGCCGGAGAGGGTACCGATGGGCTGGTCGAGGTTGTCCAGGACGATGCCCATGTTGCGCAGTTCCTCGTCCGCGGTCTTCTTCATCTTCTCGATGTCGAGGCGGCGGAGGGGCCAGGGGCCGCTGGTCATCTCGGAGCCGAGGAAGAAGTTGCGCCACACCGGCATCAGGGGGACGACGGCCAGGTCCTGGTAGACGGTCGCGATGCCGCGGTCCAGGGCTTGGCGGGGGGTGGTGAAGTGGACGGGTTCACCGTCGACGAGGAACTCGCCCTCGGTGTGCTGGTGCAGTCCGGAGATGATTTTGATCAGCGTGGACTTGCCGGCGCCGTTGTCGCCCAGGACGCAGGTGACCTGGCCGGGGCGGACGGCGAGGTCGACGCCGTGCAGGGCACGGACGTTGCCGTAGGCCTTGCCCGCGTTGCGCAGCTGGACGATNTGGAACCCCGACTGGTTCAAGGCGTTCCTGGGCGTGATGCTCCTCGGCGCCGTCCTCATCAATCTGTGGGTCCAGCGCACCGCGACCCGGAGGTGACCTTCATGGCAAGCAACGAATCCGGCACCCACGGCGCCATCCTCACCGACAGCGCGCCTCCGGGTCGCGGTGCGCTGGACCCACAGATTGATGAGGACGGCGCCGAGGAGCATCACGCCCAGGAACGCCTTGAACCAGTCGGGGTTCCAGCCCGCGTAGACGATGCCCTGCTGGACCATGCCGAACATGAACGCCCCGAACACCGGGCCGATCGCCGAGCCGGCACCGCCGGTCAGCAGACACCCGCCGATGACGGCCGCGGAAATGTAGATCAGCTCCTGGCCGACGCCCTCGCCGGACTGCACGGTGTTGAAGGAGAACAGCTGGTGCATGCCGATGAACCAGGCCCCGAAGCCGACCAGCATGAACAGGGAGATCTTCGTGAACGCCACGGGCACGCCGACGGCCCGCGCACTGTCCTTGTTCCCGCCGACCGCGAAGATCCAGTTGCCGTACTTCGTGCGCAGCAGCACCCAGGTGGCGATCGCCGCGAACACCAGCCAGTAGATGATGGTGATCTTGACGTTGACGCCGCCGACCTCGAACGAGGAGGCGAAGACCTTCTTGGCCTGGGAGAAGCCGTCCATGTTGCTGATGTCGTCGGTGGCGACGTTCCCGGTGACCAGCTTGGTGACGGCGAGGTTGACGCCTTGCAGGATGAGGAAGCTGCCCAGGGTGACCAGGAAGCTGGGCAGTCCGGTCTTGACGACCATCCACCCGTTGAGGAACCCGATCCCCAGCGACACCAGCAGGGCGACGATCACACCGACCCATACGTTCATGGTCAGTTGGTAGCTGAGCATGCTCGCCGTGAGCGCGGAGGTGATGACGGCGACACCGGCGGAGAGGTCGAACTCGCCGCCGATCATCAGCAGGGCGACCGGGAGCGCCATGATCCCGATCGTCGACGAGCTGTAGAGGATGTTCGCCATCGACGTGCCCTCGCGCACCGGCGGAGCGGCGATCAGGAAGAACACGTACACCGCGGCCGCACCGAGGAAGACACCCACCTCGGGACGCGCCAACAGCCGCAGCGCCAGGGGCCGTTCGGAGGTCCGGCCGTCGGTTTCCTTCGGGCCGGGGGCCGGCGGTGAGGACACCGCCGGCTCGGCATGCTGGGTCATACTCATCACCG
>NZ_JAENRY010000460.1 GCF_016612545.1 Streptomyces sp. MBT65
CGGACGGCGGGCCAGGGGTCCAGCGAAGGGTGACGCTCGGCAAGCACCCCCGCGACCTCGACGAGATGGTTGACGACCAGGCAGTACACCAACCGCTCCCACCCGGCGGCCCGGTCCACGTCCGTCAGCAGCTTCACGCCCTCCGCGTCCCGGTACAGCGCCTGCACGGGCGTTCCGGCCGCGTCGACGGCGACCAGCGTGTTCTGCAGATGCGCTTCGAGTACGACGCCGTGGTCCGCGAACGCGGTGAGCGCGGGCGGCGTGACCGCGCGCAGATACGCCTCCCACCAGGCCCCGGGGTCGGTCGCGGCGGAGAGCGGGTCGCCCTCGAAGCTCTCGACCAACCCCGCCGCGNGCACCTTCCTCGAAGGCGAAGTCCGCGGTGCGGTAGCCACGGTCGCTCAGCCAGGCGGCCGGGCCGCCCAGCGCGGCGAAGGCGTCCCGGACGGCCGTGTCGGTGCGCCGGAGTTTCAGGAGGTCGTGGCGCCACAGTCGACGGATGTCGTTGGTGATCCGCACGTCCAGACTGAACTTGAGGAACAGATCGCCCCCGCGCGCCCCCGACCCGTCGTCCCCGCGCGCCCCGGACCCGTCGTCCCCAGGGAAGTACACGGTGGGCAGGTACACGGTCCGGATCGCGGCCGTCGGCCACACCGGAGTCCCGGTCGTACCGAGCCGGATCAGCCGCCCGTCCGCGAAGGCCTCCGCGAGCCCGGTGCCGACGAGGTCCAGCTGCCACGGGTGGACGGGCAACAGCCGGTAGCCGGGCGGGACTTCGCCGAGCGCGTCCAGCGCCGAGACATCGCCCTCCTCCACGACCGCGTCCTCGCGCAGCCCGAGCAGCACCAGCGGGAAACGGGCGTACGCCTCCGGGGCGTAGGGCAGCCAGCCCGCGACGGGGCCGCCGCCGCGGGCCTTGGGCGCGGGATGGTAGGGATGGCCGGTGATCAAGGACTGTTCGGAGCGGAGATACGGATCGTCGGGCGCCGTCGCATGCTCGCGCGCGGTGAGCAGCGCGGCGACCGCGTCGCGGCTGTCGGTCATCTCGGCGGGCAGTTCGTGGTTGGAGACGCCGGTGTCCCGGGTCAGTTCCTCGGCGACGAGTTTCACGAGTTCGGCATGGTCGACGGCCCGCCAGTCGCCGTCCGTGTACACCTCGGGTTCGGCGGGCCGTCGCTCGCCGCGCACCCGCAGCAGCCGGCCGCTCCCCGGCAGCCGGTACACGTGCCGCTCCCCCGGGTCCGGGAGCGGCCGGGCCACCTCCCGCAGCAGACAGTTGAGCAGGGGCGCTGCCGCGTACGCGTCGGCGCGCTCCGCCACGTCGTCGCCCGGAGGTGTGAAGTCGACGCGATCCATTCGTTCCCTAAGTCCGTGTCCTGCGATCGCGATCAGTATGTCTGTCGTCGCGCAGTGTCCCGCCGCCCTGTCTCTCGTCGTCACCGACCATGACGCCCCGTCCGCACCCGAGGAGTCGACCGTGGACCGTCCCCCGCTTCCCGAGGCCGAGGTCGCCGAGGAACTCGCCGCCGTACGCCCCGACCTGGTGCAACGGTATGCGGCCGAGCTGCCCGGCGCCCGTGCGGCGGTGCTCACCCGGCTGTGGCGGGCGCTCGCCCATGAGCCGCTGCCGTGGATCACCGGCCGCACCCCGGGCCTGTTCCTACGGCTCTCCGGCGGTCGGACGCTGCACGGCCCGCCCGCGGATCCGTACGCGACGGACGCCTACGTCACCGTCGTCCACCTCGACGGCGTGGCCTACGACGATCCGGCGCGCCTGATGACCGACCTCGCCGTGCCGCACGGGACCGCCTTCGCGGCCGAACTCGGGCACAGCGTCGCCTCGTTGGCGCTGTCACGGGCCAACCAGCCCCCAGCCTCGGAGGGTTGGCCGGCGCACGACTGGGAGTGGGAGCAGCGGATCGTCGACGGGCATCCCTTCCACCCCAACTGCCGCTCCCGGCCCGGGTTCTCGGTGGCCGAGCAGCTCGCGTACGGCCCCGAGCACCGGCCTGTGGTGGCCCTGGGGTCGGTGCCGGTCGGGACGGACGAGTGTCTGCTGACCGGCGAGTGGCCGGACGAACTGCGGGACGCGGGACGGCTGTTGATCCCGGTGCACCCGTGGCAGGCGGCGCATGCGCTGAAGCGGACCGGGGAGGCTCCGGTCGACGCGCATCCGCTGATGTCCCTGCGGACCCTCGCCCTGTCGGACGGGCCGCACGTCAAGACCGCGCTCAGCGCCCGCCTGACGTCATCGGTGCGGGACATCTCGGTCTACTCGATCGGCCTGTCGGCGACGCTGTCGGCGTTCGGGGAGACCCTGGCGGCCCGCTCGGACGGCCTGTTGCACGTCACCCGCACGCTGGGCGCGGCGACGGCCGACTCCCCCGACCTCGCGGCCGTGCTGCGCGAGTCGCCGCAGACGTACGCGGACACGGACGCGGGTGAGCGGGTCCTGCCGGTGGCCGCCCTCGCGGTCACCGACCTGCCCCGATCGCCGGGGTGGCTGGCCGAGTTCACACGTCTCGCCCTCGTCGTCGGTCTGCGGCTGCTGGAGTCCGGTGTGGCCCTTGAGGCACACGGTCAGAACCTGCTGGTGGTGCTCGACCGGACGGGTGCCCCCCTGCGCCTGGTCTACCGCGATCTCGCCGACATCCGCGTCAGCCCCAAGCGCCTTGCCGAGCAGGGGATTCCGGTGCCGGAGCTGACCGGACGCATCGTCACCGACGACGAAGTCACCCTGCGCCGCAAGCTGTTCGGCTCGCTCGTCGCGGGAGCGCTCGCGGGCACGGCGGGTTCCGGTACGGCGCTCAGGGCGGCGCTGGCGGCCGTCGTACCGGATCTGCCGCGGACGCCCGATCTGCGCATGCTGCTCGAACAGCCGTTGCCGACCAAGGCGTTGACGTTGATGCGGCTGTCGCCGGAGCTGCCAGGGGACCAGTGGACCGCGCTGCCCAACCCGCTCGTTTTGGAGCCCGGTCCCTCTGATCAATAGGATCCGGCGATGATCACAAGACAACGGCTGGCGGCGGGGATCTGTGCCCTGCTCGCCACCCTCACGGCCGGGGTCGCCTTCCCTGCCGGAGCGGTCGCCGACGAGACGGACTCCACGGCCTCCCCCAAGGTCGAACTCGTGCTGGACGTCAGCGGATCCATGAGCGCCAAGGACATGGACGGCGGCTCACGGATGGCGGCGGCGAAGCAGGCGTTCAACGAGGTGCTCGACGCGACACCCGAGGAAGTGCAGCTCGGCATCCGCACCTTGGGCGCCAACTACCACGGCAACGACCGCAAGACGGGCTGCAAGGACACCGCGCAGCTCTATCCGGTGGGCACCCTGAACCGCACCGAGGCCAAGACCGCGGTGGCGACGCTCCAGCCCACCGGCTGGACGCCGATCGGGCCCGCGCTGCTGAAGGCCGCGGACGACCTGGACGGCGGTGACGGCACCCGCCGTATCGTCCTGATCAGCGACGGCGAGGACACCTGCCAGCCGCTGGACCCGTGCGAGGTGGCCCGCGAGATCGCGGCCAAGGGCATCGGCCTGACCATCGACACCCTGGGTCTGGTGCCGGACGCCAAGACCCGCGACCAGCTCAGCTGCATCGCGGACGCGACCGGCGGCACGTACACGTCCGTGGAGCACAAGGAAGAACTCTCCGACCGCGTGGGCCAGTTGGTGGACCGCGCGGCCGACCCGGTGGTGACCCCGGTCGCCACCGAGGGCACCGCCCAGTGCTCCAGCGCCCCGAGCCTCAAGTCCGGGCTCTACACGGATCGCGAGGAGTTCGGCAAGCAGCGTTTCTACCGCGTGGACGTGGACCCGGGCCAGGAGTTGCGCGCCTCGGTGAGCGTGGGCGCGGACCGTGAAGTGAACCCGGACTACGGGGTGTTGCTGCGGGCGGTCACCGTGCACGGCCGCGAGATCGTGCGCGGCGAGGGCACGGGCGACGGCCGTACGGACGTCATCTCCACCGGCCTGCGCTACCCGAAGGCCGAGAGCGACGACGACAACGCCCCGGCGGAGACCGTGTGTCTCCAGGTCACCAACTCCTTCTCGGCGGCCTCCGGGGTGAAGACCACCCCCGGTCTGCCCCTCGAACTGACCGTGGACGTCGTGGACGCGCCCAGCACGTCGAGCGACGTGGCCTCCTTCGGCCTCGGCCGCGGCTGGTGGCTGCTCGGCGCGCTCGTGCTGACCGGCTTCGTGGCGGGTCTCCTCTGGGGCTGGCTGTCCCGCTGGCGTCTCGCGGTCTGGAGGACCAACTGATGCGGATCACACGTGTGTTGAGCACGGCCCTGCTGATGGCGGGGCTGGCGGCGGGACCCGCGGTGGCGGACTCCTCACCGTCCGCGAGCGCCTCTGCCTCCTCCTCCGACGACGGCTCGGCCCCCACCCAGGCCGGCACCTCCTTCCGTACGGCCACGGAACTCGACCAGGGGCAGACGGGCACCGCGAGCGGCTCCACGGGTGACTACCTGTACTGGTCGTTCGCCGCGGACGCCGGTCAACGCCCCACCGTCAAGGCGACGGTGAAGCTCCCGGACACGCACGCCGGGCAGACCTGGCAGCTCGACGTGTACGACGGGCTGCGGCGCCGCCAGGCCTGCCAGTACGGGGCCGCGACGCGCACCGCGGCGCAGGGGACCGCCTCCCTGGACCTGGCGTGCACGCTGCGTACGGTCCGCGCCTGGTCGGAGCAGTGGGCCAATGACCCGTTGCCGGGGACGTACTACGTCCGGCTGACGGTCGTGGACCTCCAGTCCTCGGACCTGGGCCAGCCGGTGAGCACCGAACTGCGGGTGGACTCCAAGGACATCGGCGGTTCGGCGGCGGTGGACGGCTCGCTGGCGGAGCCGCTGACGCCGGGGATCGCGGTCAAGTCGGCCTCGGAGGACGACAGTTCGTCGACCACTTCGGCGGCACTGTCGAGCATCGAGCCGGACGGTGGCTGGTCGTCGGGGTGGTGGTCCGACCGGTGGGTGTGGACCGGCATCGGCGGTGTACTGGCCGCGCTCGCGGGCATCGGCGGCTACGCGCTGACGCGCGGGTCGGGACGGCCGCGCCGGGTACCACCGGCCATGTGACGTCTCATCAGAAGGCCCGCCCCCGGCGGGCCTTCTGTCATAGGGAGCCCCGTCTCAGGCCTCCCGCAGCGCCTTCGCGAGCGTGCCGTCGCCGCTCACCTCGATGCGTCCGGAGCGCACTCCGTCGGCGAGGCTCAACTCGCCCTGGGCGACGGCACGCTCGCGAAGGCG
>NZ_JAENRY010000461.1 GCF_016612545.1 Streptomyces sp. MBT65
GGATATGGCCGAGGCGGCGCGACTGGCCCTGCGGGCCACCGAGGCGTGCACGCGTCCCGCCCGCCCCCTGTACGCCGCCCACGCGGATCTGCCCGTCCCCGAAGAGCCGCACCTGGCGTACTTCCACGCCGCCACGCTGCTGCGCGAACATCGCGGCGACGGTCACCTCGCCGCCCTGCTGGCCGCCGAACTCGACGGCCTGGAGGCCCTGGTCAGCCACACCGCGACCGGCCGGGGCATGACCCCGAAGTGGGTGTTCGGCACGCGCGGCTGGAACCAGGAGGAATGGGACGCCGCTTCGGAGCGACTGCGCGAGCGCGGACTGCTCGACGGGGACGGCGAGTTGACCGAGGCGGGCACCGCCCTGCGCACCCGGATCGAGACGGAGACCGACCGGCTGGACCGCGCGCCGTACGAACACCTGGGCACCGAGGCAGTCGTACGCCTGACCGAACTGGCGACCGGGTTCGCGCGCCGCGCGCTCGCGGCCGGGGCGTTTCCGCGAGATCTGACCGGCAAGCGCTAGGGATCGGACCCGCAGGACAGCGCCCTGATCCCCGGTTGTCGGTGTCACCTGCCACAATTGCCGCGCAACCTCAGTGGAGAAGGCGGTACGGGCGTGACGACACCCCTCGTAGGGTCCATCGAAGGCAGGATCGCCGAGGAGCTCGGCGTACGGGAGCGGCAGGTGAAGGCTGCCGTCGAGCTGCTCGACGGCGGTTCGACGGTCCCCTTCATCGCCCGCTACCGCAAGGAAGCGACCGAGATGCTCGACGACGCGCAGTTGCGCACGCTCGAGGAGCGGCTGCGCTATCTGCGGGAGCTGGAGGAGCGGCGGGCCGCGATCCTCGAATCGGTGCGCGAGCAGGGCAAGCTCACCGAGGAGCTGGAGGCGCAGATCCGGGCCGCCGAGACCAAGGCGCGCCTTGAGGACATCTACCTGCCCTACAAGCCCAAGCGGCGGACGAAAGCCCAGATCGCGCGGGAGGCGGGGCTCGAGCCGCTCGCGGAGGGGCTGTTGGGCGACCCGTCCGTGGAACCGCTGGCCGCGGCCGCCGCGTTCGTCGACGCCGACAAGGGCGTCGCCGATCCGCAGGCCGCGCTCGACGGCGCGCGGGCGATCCTCACCGAGCGGTTCTCGGAGGACGCCGACCTGATCGGCGAGCTGCGCGAGCGGATGTGGGGGCGCGGGCGCCTCGCCGCGAAGGTGCGGGACGGCAAGGAGGAGGCGGGCGCCAAGTTCGCCGACTACTTCGACTTCTCGGAGCCGTTCACCGCGCTGCCCTCGCACCGCATCCTCGCGATGCTGCGCGGCGAGAAGGAGGACGTCCTCGATCTCGTCCTGGAGCCCGAGGAGGACACCGAGGGGCCCTCTTCCTACGAGGGGATGGTCGCCCACCGCTTCCAGATCCTCGACCGTGGCCGCCCCGGCGACAAGTGGCTTCAGGACACGGTCCGTTGGGCCTGGCGCACCCGCATCCTCGTGCACCTCGGCATCGACCTGCGGCTACGGCTGCGCACGGCGGCCGAGGACGAGGCGGTCAACGTGTTCGCCTCGAACCTGCGGGACCTGCTGCTCGCCGCCCCGGCGGGCACGCGGTCAACGCTCGGCCTGGACCCCGGTTTCCGTACGGGCGTGAAGGTGGCCGTCGTCGACGCGACCGGCAAGGTCGTGGCCACGGACGTGATCTACCCGCACGTCCCGGCCAACAAGTGGGACGACGCCCTCGCCAAGCTGGCCCGCCTCTCCGCGCAGCACTCGGTCGAGCTGATCGCGATCGGCAACGGCACGGCGTCCCGCGAGACCGACAAGCTCGCCGGTGAACTCATCGCCAAGCACCCGGAGTTGAACCTCACCAAGGTGATGGTGTCCGAGGCCGGCGCGTCCGTGTACTCGGCGTCCGCGTTCGCCTCGCAGGAACTGCCCGACATGGACGTGTCGTTGCGCGGCGCCGTCTCCATCGCGCGCCGACTCCAGGACCCGCTCGCCGAGTTGGTGAAGATCGACCCCAAGTCGATCGGGGTCGGCCAGTACCAGCACGACCTGTCCGAGGTGAAGCTGTCGCGTTCGCTGGACGCGGTGGTCGAGGACTGTGTGAACGGCGTCGGCGTGGACGTCAACACGGCCTCCGCGCCGCTGCTTTCGCGCGTCTCCGGCATCACCTCCGGCCTCGCCGAGAACATCGTGTCGCACCGTGACGCCAACGGCCCCTTCAAGTCGCGTACACAGCTGAAGAACGTGGCACGGCTCGGCCCGAAGGCGTACGAGCAGTGCGCGGGCTTCCTGCGCATCCGGGGCGGCGACGACCCGCTCGACTCGTCCAGCGTGCACCCCGAGGCGTATCCGGTGGTGCGGCGGATGGTGAAGACGGCGGGCAGCGAGGTCGCCTCGCTGATCGGCAACACGGCGGTGCTGCGCTCGCTGAAGCCGACCGAGTTCGTGGACGAGACGTTCGGTCTGCCGACCGTGACCGACATCCTCAAGGAGCTGGAGAAGCCGGGGCGCGACCCTCGGCCCGCGTTCAAGACGGCGACCTTCAAGGACGGCGTCGAGAAGATCTCCGACCTGGCGCCCGGGATGGTCCTGGAGGGTGTCGTCACGAACGTCGCCGCGTTCGGGGCGTTCATCGACGTCGGCGTCCACCAGGACGGTCTCGCCCATGTCTCCGCCCTGTCCAAGACGTTCGTCAAGGACCCGCGGGACGTGGTGAAGCCGGGTGACATCGTCAAGGTGAAGGTCCTCGACGTGGACATCCCGCGGAAGCGCATCTCACTGACCCTCCGACTGGAGGACGAGGCGCAGGCCTCCGGCGGCGAGCGGGGACAGCAGGGTGGTGGCGGCGAACGCCGGCAGCGCGGTGGGCGTCCGCCCCAGCAGCGTCAACAGCAGCGCCAAGGTGGTCAGGGAGGCGGAGCACGACAGGCAGCGGCCCCGCCTGCCAACAGTGCGATGGCCGATGCTCTGCGCAAGGCGGGGTTGCTGGACCCGAGCAAGAAGGGCAAGCGCTGACGGCTTCGACGGTCGGGGTTGCGGGGCGCTGCGGACCGGTGGTGGCTGGCCGCGCCCCCGCGGCGGAGCCGCACACAGGCGCCGCCGCGCGCCCCTGAGGTAGGGACGCGGGGCGGCGAAAATCGGTGGACGTGGATCATCTCGCCGACAGACTGGGCGGGTGATCTCACCGGATTTCAAAGCGGACCTCCGCGTCAGCCTTCAGGACGCCCGCGACACCTTGCTGTGGAAGCTCGAAGGGCTGTCGGAGTACGACATCCGGCGGCCGATGACGCCGACCGGCACCAATCTGCTGGGGCTGGTGAAGCATCTGGCCGGGGCTGAGGGGTTCTACTTCGGCACGGTCTTCGGACGGCCGGTCGACGCGCCGGAGTTGTGGATCGCGGGGGACGCCGAGCCGAACGCGGATCTGTGGGCGACACCGGACGAGACGCGTGAGCAGATCGTCGGGACCTATCGGCGCGTGTGCGCGCACTCCGACGCGACGATCGAGGCACTGCCTCTGGACGCGGTCGGCCGGATACCCGGTGAGCGGGGGAACGACATCACCCTGCACCGCACCCTCGCCCACATGATCTACGAGACGTCCCGGCACGCAGGCCACGCCGACGTCGTACGAGAACTCGTCGACGGAACGGCGGGCCAGCGGGCCGGGGGCGACAACACGGCCCCCGGTGACGCGAGTTGGTGGGCGGAGCACCGGGGTCGGGTGGAGCGGGCGGCGAAGGAGGCCGAGCGCGGTCTCTAGCGCTGCTCGGTCACCTTCCCGTCCGCCACCTCCAACCGCCGAGTCACCTGAACCGCGTCCAACATCCGGCGATCGTGGGTGACCAACAACAGCGTGCCCTCGTACGCGTCCAGCGCCGACTCCAACTGCTCGATGGCAGGCAGGTCAAGGTGGTTCGTCGGCTCGTCCAGGACCAGGAGATTGACACCCCGGCCCTGGAGCAACGCCAAGGCGGACCGCGTGCGCTCCCCCGGTGACAGCGTCCCGGCCGGCCGCATCACGTGGTTCGCCTTGAGGCCGAACTTGGCGAGCAGCGTGCGGACTTCGGCAGGCTCCGTGTCCGGTACCGCCGCGCAGAACGCGTCGAGCAACGACTCCGTGCCGTGGAACAACTGCCGCGCCTGATCGACCTCGCCCACCAGCACACCCGAACCGAGCGAAGCCTGCCCCGAGTCCAGTGGGATACGGCCGAGGAGGGCGCCCAGCAGCGTCGACTTGCCCGCGCCGTTCGCGCCGGTCACCGCGACCCGGTCCGCCCAGTCGATCTGCAGCGAGACCGGGCCGAAGCTGAAGTCCCCGCGCCGTACCTCCGCGTCCCGCAAGGTCGCGACGACCGAGCCGGAGCGGGGCGCGGACGCGATCTCCATGCGCAGTTCCCACTCCTTGCGGGGCTCCTCGACGACATCGAGGCGTTCGATCATGCGCTGGGTCTGCCGGGCCTTCGCCGCCTGCTTCTCGCTCGCCTCGCTGCGGAACTTGCGGCCGATCTTGTCGTTGTCGTTGTTCGCCTTGCGCCGGGCGTTCTTGACGCCCTTGTCCATCCAGCCGCGCTGCATCTGCGCCCGGTCCTGGAGCGCGGAGCGCTTGTCGGCGTACTCGTCGAAGTCGTCGCGGGCGTGCCGGCGGGCCACCTCCCGCTCCTCCAGGTAGGCCTCGTAGCCGCCGCCGTAGAGGTTGATCTGGTTCTGGGCCAGGTCGAGTTCGAGGACCTTGGTGACCGTGCGGGTGAGGAACTCGCGGTCGTGCGACACGACGACCGTGCCGGCGCGCAGGCCGGAGACGAAGCGTTCGAGGCGCTCCAGGCCGTCGAGGTCCAGGTCGTTGGTGGGCTCGTCGAGGAGGAAGACGTCGTAGCGGGAGAGGAGCAGAGAAGCCAGGCCCGCTCTCGCCGCCTGGCCGCCGGACAAGGACGTCATCGGCTGGTCGAGGTCGATGGACAGGCCGAGGGTGTCGGCGATCTCCTCCGCCCGTTCGTCGAGGTCCGCGCCGCCGAGGTCGAGCCAGCGCTCCAGGCTCGCCGAGTAGGCGTCGTCGGCGCCGGGTGCGCCGTCCACCAGTGCCTGGGTGGCCTCGTCCATGGTGCGCTGCGCCTCGGCGACGCCGGTGCGGCGCGCGAGGAACTCCCGCACGCTCTCGCCCGGCCGCCGGTCCGGCTCCTGCGGGAGATGGCCTACGGTCGCGGTCGGCGGGGAGAGGCGCAGCTCGCCCTCCTCCGGTGCGAGCAGCCCGGCGAGCAGCTTGAGCAGGGTGGACTTGCCCGCGCCGTTGGCACCGACAAGGCCGATCACATCGCCGGGGGCGACGACGAGGTCGAGCCCGGCGAAGAGGGCGCGGTCGCCGTGTCCGGCGGCGAGATTCTTGGCGACGAGAGTGGCAGTCATCAGACCGCCGATCCTAATCGGTCCCCTTCCCCGCCCGCGCCGCCGTTCTCACCGCGCCATCGCCGCCACCAGCACGCTCCCGGTGGTCCGGGCCACCACGAAGGCCTCGCCCTTCACCGCCTTCGCCTCCAGGGCGATGCGGTGGCGGCCGGGTTCGAGGACGCCGTCGAAGACGTCGTGGGTGTGGCCGCGGCGGAGGCGGTCGAGACGGTACGCGGTGACGCGCACCCGGCACGGCGAGGTGACCTCGATGTCCGCCTCGCCGTCGGCCGCGGTCAGCCGGGTGAGGCGGTGCTGCTCGGCCGGGCGGCGGTCCAGGGCGTGTTCGATCTGGGCGACGAGGAGCGGGACGACGGGCGCGAGGCCGTCGACGTACGCCACGTCGATCCCGGCCCGGTCGAACGCGGCCTGTACGACGGCCCGTTGCTCCGGGGTGAGGGCCCGGCCGAAGAACACGGCGCCGTAGCCCCGCAGTTCGTCGGCGGGGACGTGGGCCGCGTCGCCGGTGATGTCGGCGCCGATGCCGATGGCGCGCAGCGCGGCGGCGAGCCTGGCGAGGATCGCGACGCGGGCACCGATCAGCAGGACCCGGCGTCGGGCGGCCGGGGGCTCGGTACCGTCGATCAGGGAGTCGAGGGCAGCGCGGTACCCGGCTCCGGCGAAGCGGAACGGCCCCAGGCCGTGGTAGCCGTTGCGCTCCAGGTCGGGGTGTTCGTCGGTCTGCCAGGCGAAGTCGCGCCAGATGTAGTCGGCGCCGTCCCGCTGGATGACGGCGGTGACGGCGCCGCAGGCGAGGTCCGCGCACTCGGGGCAGCCGTAGATGATGTGGCGGCCGCCCTCCAGCGGGGCGTCCGTCTCCAGGAGGAGGCTGCGGACCTGGGCGGTGAAGATCGCGGGCGGTACGTCGGAGGCGAGCGGGGAGACGGCGTCCAGGTCGGTGAGCCGGAACAGCAGCGGGCGGCCGTCGACGACGAAGTCGACGAAGTCGCGGTGGACCTGGTAGCCGCCGTCCGCGAGGACGTCACCGGCACGCATCGCCGGTGCCAGGCCGAAGGCCGCGTACGCGGCGGACATCGGGTGTTCGGCAGACATGCTGTGAGTATCCCCAGCGCGCCGCGGAGGTGCGCACGGCATGGGGTATTCCGCTACCGTCCGCGCATGGACAGCGGTGTGAATGACGATGTGATCGTGGTCGGCGGCGGCGTCATCGGGCTGACGACGGCCGTCGTACTGGCGGAGCGCGGTGCCCGGGTGCGGGTGTGGACACGGGAGCCCGTCGAGCTGACGACCTCGGCGGTCGCGGGCGCGCTGTGGTGGCCGTACCGGATCGAGCCGGAGGCGCTCGTCGGTGAGTGGGCGCTTCAATCGCTCGTGGTGTACGAGGAGTTGGCGGAGCGGCCCGAGGAGACGGGCGTACGCCTGGTCGAGGGTGTACAGGGTGGGACGCGGCTGGACGAGTTGGGGCCGTGGGCGGCGCGGGTGCCGGGGCTGCGGGCGGCTCGGCCCGAGGAGTACGCGGGCGGCGGGCTGTGGGCGCGGCTGCCGCTGATCGACATGTCGGCCCATCTGCCGTGGCTGCGGGGGCGGTTCCTGGAACTGGGCGGGACCGTCGAGGAGAAGTCGGTGACGGACCTCGCCGAGGTGCCGGCGACCGTCGTGGTCAACTGCACGGGGCTGGACTCCCTGGACCTCGTACCCGACCCCTCGATGCGGCCGGTGCGCGGCCAGTTGGTCGTCGTGGACAACCCGGGGATCACGACCTGGTTGACGTCCGTCGACCACTCCGCGGACACGTCGACGTACTTCTTCCCCCAGCCCGGCGGCCTGATCCTGGGCGGCACGGCCGAGGAGGACGCCTGGTCGATGACGCCCGATCCCGAGGTGGCCAAGGCGATCGTCGCCCGCTGCGCGGCGATCTCCGGGCGGATCGCCGCGCAGCGGGCGACGAT
>NZ_JAENRY010000462.1 GCF_016612545.1 Streptomyces sp. MBT65
GTCCACACCGACCCCGGCCCCCAAGAAACAGCAGCCGAAGAAGAGCGGGCCGCCCAAGTCCGGTACGAGCAGCGCCAAGACGGACACCAAGACGAGCAAGACCGCCAAGGCCGACAAGAACGACAAGACCAAGAAGTCGGCCACCGGCAAGAACACGAGCACGAGCACCGGCAAGAGCAAGGACGCCGGCAAGAGCGCGGGCCTCGACAAGACCAAGGGCCTCGACAAGAGCAAGAGTCCGGACAAGGGCAAGGGCCCCGACAAGGACAACAACAAGGCCACGGTCGTACAGCCGCCCGCGTCCACCGGCGGCACGACCACCACGACGACCCCGGCCTCTCCGTACGTCGCCCCGACCGGCAACGCCGTCCCGACCCCCGGCGACGGCAACTGCCTCCTCTACGCCGTCATCGGCAGCGCACCGCACCTGGTCCGCACCCATCTCCAGCGGGCGACCCCGGCCATCGGCGCGGGCACCGCCGCCTGGCTCGCCCGGCCCGACGACGTACGGCAGACCCTCCGGACGGTGGCGGCGAACCCGCAGACGACGCACCGGGGAGCGGGCCATCTGCGGGCCGCGCAGCAGGGGTTGCAGGACCTGGTGCTGGCCCGGCTGGCGGCGGCCGGCGACGGCAGCCGACCGCTCCCGGCCCAGGTGCTCGGCCAGCTCCGGGGCGTCCTCGCCGGCAACTTCACGAGGGCCGTGCAGGGCATGTCCGCCGCCCAGATCGACAACGAGCTTGTCCAGTACGGCATTCAGGGCGTGACCCATGCCGAGGACCTGGACCCGGTCGACCTCCAGACCCGCTATCTGCAAGCCGTCTCGATGCCGGGCGCCCCGCCCCCGCCGGCCGGCGCCGCGCCGAGCAACCGTCGGATGTTCGCCTATCTCCGTGCGGTGAACGCGCTGCCGACGCTCACCGCCATGACACCGGCCGAGCGCCGCTCGCTGCTGATCGCCGGGTACCACCGGAGCACCGCCCCCCTCACCACCGACGAGGCGGACGTGCTCGAACACGCGGTGGAGAACTGGTCGGCCGCGTGGGCGCACCCGGTCGGCGACACCTTCCTGCCGCTGCTCGCCGACACCCTCGGCGCCCCCATCCACGTCTTCCAGCCGATGCCCGCCGCTCTCGCCGGCACCACCACGGCCGGCGGTCCCCGGGGCATCGTGCTGCGCTACGGCCCGACCACGAACACCCCCGCGCTGGAGGTCCACTACACGGGCCTGAACCACTACAGCGCCAGCGACGTCCACCAGCCCGCCATCACCCCGTCGAACGCCCCCCGGGGTCCGCAGGACGCCAACAGCGTTCAGCCGGACGGCCGTTACCGTCCCGCGCCGACCCGTGACGCAGCCGACGACCTGCCCGCGTCGCATGTCGTCGATCCTGCTCCGAAGGACACTTGGCATGGGCTGCGTCCGTACGCCCGTCCCGCCGTGCACAGCACGGAGCGGTTCGATCCGCACGCGGACCAGTCCAGCCCGCCCCGCCCGGGGGTCCTCAGCGGTGCGACGACGCTCGTCCGTGCCAACATCCGTCGTATCCAGGCGCCCAACGGTCAGTGGGTCCGGGACTACACGCTCAACCTCCCGGTCACCACGACCGATCCGGCCCACACCGCTCAACTCCAGGAGCGCATCACGCGTTTGCTGGACACGCACCTCAACTCCGGCCTGGAGCTGCCCGGTTCGGGTGACCAGCTGCACGTCACCCTCAACCTGATCAACGACCCGTCCCACCCCGAGGCGATCACCCTCACCCACACGTCCGACCCGGCCCGCGCCGACCAACTCCACCTGGACCTGGGCCACTCGGACGCGGACCTCCTCCACGAGGCCCTGCACTACCTCGGTCTGCCGGACGAGCAGCGCGACAACGACTTCCTGTTGCGCAACCACCCCAACAGCACCACCGTCCGCACCACCGGCCTCATGGCCGACACCCAGAGCCCGGTCACCATTCCCCGCCGTTACCTCCGCACGATCGAGAACGTCACCGCTGCGGGCCCTCAACTCCACGACCACACAGGCCAGTTCGAGGACGGTCCCGTCCAGGACCCCGACACCACCCCCATCCCCGCCGACGGCGCTCTCATCTGGCCCACCTCCAACGCCCCGGCCGCGCCGCCCTCTTCGACGTTCGTCCTCGCCTACGGCTCCCAACTGGACGGCAACGTAGGCCTGGTGCACCTGGAACCGCTGTCGGCGGAGGTCGTGAACGGGCTGCACCAACAGGTGATGACGGCGCTCGGGCTGGGGGGCGCGGCGGACACGCATCCGGTGCGGGAGCAGTTGCGGACGGTCGCGAGCGCCGAGGTGCTGGTGATCAACCTGCCGTATCTGCGCGGCAGTCTGGGCTTCCGGATCGCGCTGACCGTGGACGGCCGGGTCCGGAACGTGGATCTGCGCCTGCGGCTCGCGGACCCGGTCGCCTCGGCCCGGTACGGGCAGGCCGAGGGTGCCGTGCGGGACGTACGGGTGGAGCGGCGGGGCATCGGTTCCCAGGAGTCGGTGTCGTCGGAGGCGTCCGGCACCATCCGTACCCTGCTGCTGCCTTGGACCGCGCTGTTCCCGGTGAGCAGGGCGATCCCGGTGCGCGGTGTCGACGCGGCGCTGACCCTCGCGCTGACCTTGAACCAGCTCTCGTCGAGCGCGTCGGTGACCTCGGTGGTGCAGTCGACGACGGCACAGCGCAGCAACGAGCCTTCGGAGCCGTACGACTTCACCGCCCTGTGGGACGTACGGCTGGACACTCCGGTGCTGGCCGCGCCCGTCACCTGGGGGGCGCCGCAGTCGCACGGGCCGGTGACCTTCTGGTTCCCGCAGCATCTGGCGCGGGACGAGGACGGGGAGTTGCCCGCGGCGGCGGATCTGGACATCCTTCCGATCTGGGGCGTGGACACGGTCGCGGAGCCGGGGCGGCTGCTCGCGGAGGCGTTGCAGCACTTCGACGCGCGGCTGCGGACCCTGGACAAGGACTCCCTGGCGGAGCTGGAGACGTTCCTGTCGGAGCCGTTGCTGCGGGGCACTCTGCCGATGCAGCGGGACCGGGGCGTCTTCTCGCCGGTGCTGCTCGACAGTTCGGGGCGTGCGGTCGGCATGTTCCAGTTGCTGACCGACGTGGAGGTGGGGGAGCCGCTGCGGCGGAGCGTCCCCGGGAAGATCAACCTGGAGAGCCATCTGACGCAGGTGGTGAAGATCGACGCCCAGTCGAAGTACAGCAGTGGTGTGTCCCTGTCCGGGAGCGTCGGTCCGGCGCTCACCGGCGACCACAGCGAGGGGCACCCGGACGCGTCCCGGCGTCCCGGCGGCGGTGTGCTGGGGCGGGTCTCGGTCCAGGCGGGGACGAACGACGCGCTGACCCAGAGCGGCAGTGCGGCCCTGATGCACGCGGTGCGCACCAACCGCAGCCATCTGCTGGCACCGGCCCGGGTGCGGCACACCCTGGTGCTGCATCTGCCGGGCGGCGGACGGCAGACCTTCGACCCGGGCGACTGGCCGCGCGGCATGCAGCTGCGGCTGCTGACCGCCGAGGACGCCCAGGGGCATGCTCCGACGGCCGACGAACTGCGGCGCCTTCCTGTGGAGTTGGAGCATCTGCGGTCGATCGGCAGCACGGCGACACCGCTCGGCGTGGACGGCGCCGAACCCCTCTTCGTGCACGCCGAGAACTGGCTGCGCCGCGAGGGTTTCCTGCCCGCCGACACCAACGCGCGCAACCGTGTGCTGCCCGACGAGGCGCTGGTGCAGGCCCAGTTGAACAATCTGCGCCGGTTCGAGCAGACCCGCTCGCAGATCGGGCAGCGGGCCGCGGCGGACGCCATGGTGGACGGCGGCCACTCGCTCTTCCTGGAGATCCCGACCGTGAGCGGCACCCGCCGGGTGCGGCTCGTGCTCAGCGCGGTACGCGGCGCGGGCGGGAGCACGCACACCACGGTGCTGCCCGATGTGCAAGGCGTCGGTCTGTCCTCGCTGTCGACGGTGGCCACCGACCAGAACGGGTCGCAGTACGGGGCGTCGTACGGTGGCGGCGGTTCGTTCGGCGTGCCGGTGCGCGGCGGCGCGTGGACCGTCGGCGGCACCGGCGACCATGTGCGCTCCCACCAGGCGCAGCACGACAACAGCGCGCAGGTGTCCCTCGGGCACGACCAGCAGTTCATCGGCAGCGGCGAGGGACAGCGCAGCGAGGTGTTCGAGGTGCCGGCCGAGCTGGCGCTCGACCTGTACGAGGGACCGGGGGAGGAGCCCCTGGTGCGGTTCGCGCACGAGACGGTCCAGGAGCCGTACGTCCCGCACGGCGCCCCGCCACCCGGCCCGGACGACCCGCCCGCGCCTCCTCCGCCGGACCGGGTGCGGGGCG